>VGYW01000428.1 GCA_016872875.1 Planctomycetota bacterium
GACACAGGCTCCCGCAGGTGTACCATTGGGAACGCGGGGCGGCTCAGCGACACTACCGAACGAGGGTCATCAACCCGGAGCGATACGGGCCATGAAGACGCTGATCCAAGTGCTTCTGCTGGCCGCTGCGGCGACTGCGGCGCAGGTGGATGGCCTCAAGGCGTTCCATCGCGCGGGGCAGACGTTTATCACGTGGAATGACCCAGAGGACGCCTTCGGCGAGAAGCCCGTCACCTGGGGCCAGCTCCGCGAGGCCAAGCCCAAGACGCGTTACCGCGTCTACCGATTCGGGAACGCCGCTGACATCGAGAACTTCAAACAGGTCACACTCCTGGCGGAGGTGCCGGCTCTCTCGGGTTTCAACGCCAATTCCTGGTCGCTAGAGCGGCTGATCAACCAGTGTGTGTTCGCCAACGACGACCGCGGCGAACTGATGAAGTACGGGCCGTTCAAGGGCTGGAGCCGTGATTCACCCGAGGGCGGCAAGCTCATCATCCCCCGGTTCGCCATTGAGGACGGCAAGCCGCTCCCGCCTGGCACTGGGCTGTGCGTTCATTCGGCCACGGCGAAGGGGAATGCCTTCTACGCCGTCGTCGCCGTCGCTGATGGAGTCGAGAGTGCGCCGGCGACCCTCGCGCAGCCCGTGGCTGAGCAGCCCGCGGCCTGGGAGCCAGTCGAGCAGCCAAGCGGTGGCGGCTTCGGTTTCGACTTCCGGGGCACCCGCCGGTTCTACGTCACCTGGGTCGCACCGCCGCTCGCGCCGGGGCCCATGTACTTCAACTGGTCGGTCCTCGTGCCGCCCGAGTGCAAGGAGCCTGCGCCCGTGGAACTCTACTTCCACGCGCCCGGCTACTCGTATGCCCGGCCGCCCGTGAAGTTCATCGAGCGGAGCATCCAGATTTGCCCCCACGACTTCCCCTTCAGCGGTTGGTACGGCTACAAAGATGAGGGGGGTGGTGACAGGGGCGGTGGCATAGGCGTCCCGCCTGTGACCGTTAGGCCCTACTCGATTCGCCGCATCGAGGCCTTCCTCAAGTGGGCGCAGGGCAAGTTCCCCGTTGACCCGCAGCGCATCATCCCGGTCGGCGGCGATGGCGCGGCGCTGATGGCGCTCTACCGCCCGGAGCTCTTCGCCTACGTCCTCATCACGGGCTTCGAGGCGCAGCAGCTCGACCCCAAGTCGGCCGACGCCTTCCGCCAGGCCTGGGGGGACGCCAGCCCGGAGATCAGGGACGAAGCCGGGCGGGGCAACTGGGACTGGGCCGACCTCGACGTGCTCCTGTGCGGCAAGCAGATGCCGGCCGTCCTGGGCAAGACCGACCCGCCCCCGCCGCCCGAAGACTACGGGCCGGGCAACAAGCTCGAGCTGCCCCTCTTCGTCTGCCGAAGCTACAGTTGGGGCCGCAACCCCGACTACGCGAAGGGCCGCGGCCGCTTCTACTACGCCCTTCAATCCACCCGCCACGCCCTCCACGCCCACTGGGCCTGGGGCGGAAACCTGACGGCGCCCGAGAAGTTCAGCGGACTCTGGCAGGGCCTCGACATCACGAACACCACGCCCGTCCCAGCCATCGCCTATTCCTCCGAGGACAAGGAGGGCGAGGGCGGCGGACACCAGAACCACGGCTACACCTGGAGCGACGTGAAGGAGGACGCCGGCACCTTCGAGGTGGCCATCCAGGGGCCGCCGAGCACGTTCGACCTCACGCCCCGCCGCCTCTTCAAGCTGCGGCCGAAGCCGGGCGACAAGTTCCGCTTCGAGGCCTCGAGCCAGGAGGTGCCCCACTGGGCGCGGCGCAAGAAGCCCGAGCCGAAGTCCGGCACCATCGCCGCCGACGCCAACGGCCTGATCACCCTGAAGGGGCTGGAGACCGCGACCGGCTACAAGCTGGTGGTCAAGATTGCGAGGGAGAAGTAAACGATGAAGACGCCCTCTGTGCTCTTCTGCCTGTTCCTCGCCGCTTCGGCCCTTGGCGACATGGCGACCCAGCGCTTCGGCGCGGCCAGCGTCGCGCCCGGCGGCGGGGGAGTCGTCGTCCGCTTCGACCTGGCGGCGCTGCCGAACGACGCCAAAGTCGTTCGGGCCAGGCTCGTGCCGTTCGTCAAGAGCGATGGCGTGCCGCAGAACGAGCCGATCGTCATCCACGCCCTCGACAAGGATGGGGCGACCGCCATCGGCAAGCCGCTCGAGCTGGCCCAGCCGCGGTTCGTCACGTTCGACGCCACGGAGGCCGTCCGGCAGTGGGCCTCGGGCAAGCTGGCGAACAGCGGTCTCATCGTCCGCGGCGCAGCGCCCGATTCGCGGCGAACCTGTCTGGATGTGACCTATGAAGGGAGTCCCAAGGACCCGCCCCCGCCCGCCACCGGGCTGAAGGCTATCTACCGCGCGGGACAGGTCTTCCTCACGTGGACCGAGGCCAACTGCCCCTTCGCGGGCAAAGAGGTCGTTTTGTGGAAGGAGCTGAAGGCCGACCTCGACCGCATCCGCGGCGGGAATGGGCCGGTCACAACCTACCGCATCTACCGCCACACGAAGCCCATCACGCGCCAGACCATCGCCCAGGCCGAGTTGCTCGACGAGGTCGGCCAGCACTCGGCCTTCGACGAACGCGAAATCAAGACCGAATGGAAGGGCGAGCAGATCAAGAACGTCCGCGTCGCCGACGCCCCCGTGCCCCGCATCGCAGTCGAGGAGAAGTCCGAGCTCCCCATCGGCACGGGCGTCTGGGCCACCACCTGCCGCAAGGACGGCGGTTTCTTCTACGCAGTCGTGGCCACGGTGGATGGCGTTGAGAACACCGTGGCGCTGAACGAAGGGAACACGGCGGGGCCGCTCCGCGAAAAGGTCGCGCCCACCGAGCCTGTCTTCTTCCGCGAGCAGCCGCTCCAGTACGAGAAGCGCGCCCAGCACTGCTACGTCTGGTGGCTCGACCCGCCGCTGGCGAACCTCCCGTCGTTCATCCACTTGAGCGTCTCGCCCCCCATAGCGGAAAAGGAGGCAGGCGCCTCTCCCTCTTCCCCACTCGCCCCTCGTCCCTCGTCCCTCCGCCCCCTCTTCATCTATAACTGGTGGTGGGGCAGCGGCTGGAACCGCGCGGCCCAGTACCCGATGGCCGAAGCCGTCGGCTTCGTCATTGACCAGAACTGCATGCAGACGCGCGGCGTCCACGACGGCTACGGCACGCTCAAGGCCTGGAGCCAGGGAAAGGTCCAGGGCTGGTTCGTCCGCCAGTTCCGCGCCCTCCTGCCCTGGCTCAAGGCGAAGTACGGCGTGGACGACGACCGCGTGTTCGCCCTCTCCAGCGGCTGGGCCTGGCAGTATCCAGACCTGTTCGCCGCCACGTTCGAGTGCACGACGATGAACATGAAGCGCAGCCCGGCGGGCAACGAGTGCAAGCGCTACTGGGGCGACCCGCAGAGGCCCGCCCCAACCGAGTGGGGGGCGAGCGCCTGGGAGCAATGGAACGCCCCTGAGTGGATTCGGAGCAACCCCACGGTCGAGCTCCCCCTCATCACCTACGCACCTCGGATGCACACGGGCGACTTCGGCATCCTCGACAAGCCGCCCCTCTACCGCGCGCTCCTCGACACCAAGCGCGCCTGGTCGGCCTGCT
This sequence comes from Planctomycetota bacterium, assembly GCA_016872875.1. Next base: position 3,615 of record VGYW01000428.1, read on the forward strand.
TCGGCGAGGGGCCGCTCATCGGCCACAAGGACCCCGACTGGATGTTCGCGCTCCGCCGCTCCGACAGCGTGGCCGCCTTTGGGAACTGCTCGCTCGACGACAACCCCGGCATCGGCTTCGGCGGCGACCCCGGCGGCCAGATGAACGCCTGGCTCGCCTTCGAGCCCCGCACCCAGGTGGACTCCCCCGACCGCTGGGAGATGACCCTCTACCTCGTGGCGGGCGACAAGCGCGGCCGCGGCGGCGCGCCCCTCGATGCCTGCACCGCCGACGTCACGCCCCGCCGCTGCCAGCGCTTCAAGCCCAGCCCTGGCGCAAAGGTCACCTGGACCAACACCTCCCTTGCCGACGCCAACCCCGTCCAGACCGGCACCGCCATCGCCGACCAGTGGGGCCTCGTCACAGCCCAGAGGGTCATCATCTCCAAGGGCAAGAACCGCCTCGCCATTCTGCCAGCCAAGTGATGCAGCCACTCGGTGAGCCGCAGCCCCAACCGCCCAGAGGCTCACCTGCGCGCGCAGGAGGTGAGCCTCTGGGAGCCCTGCGAATGAGCGCCTCCAACCTCCTGTAGGCGATCCTCGCAAGGATATCCTCGGACTCCCCCCGCATCCTGCTGGGCCATCGTCCCCTCGATCGGCAGCTCCGTCATGATCACGTAGCCGTCTTTGGTGAGCCAGGGGACATCAAGGTGACTCAATGGTCCGCTTCGCCTTGCAGGCATGTTCTCCTCCTCACGGCGGTGCAAGAACCTCCCATCCCGCTGTCCGCTGCTGCGGCGCCCGGACACCATAGCATGCCCTCGCCGGAACTTCCACACCCGCTCGGACCAGGTGCGCCCTGGCCGCGCCGCTGCCATCCGCGGTGGCGCTCGCGCGCAAGCTGGAAGAACTGGTGCAATTCGCGTATAATGACACCAGTACGTCTTCGCCACTCTACCAACGCTGGCAGCGTCATGACCAATCAAGCGCCGGAACTCACGGTTGAGTTCATTCGACTGAGCGTCGCCCCAGGCGCCTACGAACTCTCCCTGCACGCCGACGACGAGCGTCTGAATGATGCGCTAACGATGGCCGACCTCGAGGAGGTGCTCAGGGCCCCCGAGCTGCTGGAGGACTACCCCGACGACCCACGCGGGCATAGCTGTCTGGTACTTGGCTATGCCAGTGGGCAGCCCGTCCACGTGGTCTGCGGCATGACCCGACAGCACAAGCTCTTTCTCATAACCGTCTACCGCCCCAAGATGCCCAAGTGGCGCGACGAACGAACCCGAAACCGATAGGAGGGCTAGCTATGGCCCGAAGCTACTCCGACTGCTACTTCTGCGGCGGCGAGGTCAAGGAACAGCGAATTGCCCGAGAGGTGTGGCAGCACGGCAAGCTCCACCTGATCGAAAACGTCCCCGTGGGGGTCTGCCAGCAGTGCGCCCAGAAAGTCATCCTCCCGCAAGTTGCCAAAGCGATTGACCGTGTCATCGCCGGCGAGATGCCGCCCGATCACCTCATCCAGGTCCCCGCCTACCGCCTGCCTGAGCCCGAGCCGGTCTCATGAACCGCCCGCGCTCTGTCTCGAACCTCGCGGTCCCAGGCACCCGCAGGCGAGGCAGTTGAGCCAAGTGACCGAGAATCCTTACGTTTGCCGCAGGTCGAAGGGAAATCCGATGACTGACATGCCCCCAACGAAGCCCGTTGAGCTCAGGGTTGTGGGTGCCTCCCAGCAGGTTCGCGCGAATGTGCAGAGGTTCAACCGTGACGCCGGGGTGTTCCCCGACCGCGCGCGCTGCCTCATGCGGCAGACACAGTACTGGGTCTGGGACCCCGACGTGAATACATTCGGCCCATCGAAGTTCGTCGGCTTCAGTTCGATGACCTTCGACCGCTATGAAGTTGCCGTTGCGGGGTACGCGGTCGGCGACACATTCGATGGTCACGTGACTCAGTGCTCGATCCGGCAGGCGCTTGGCGGCAACTATGCCGCGGACCCCGTTCTCTCCGAACTCCTGGTTCGCTGGGGCGAGGAGGCAATTGGTTCCGGGGTGTTCGATGGCATTGACAGGACGAAGTGGCAGTTCGTCAGGTTACCCCAGTCGCGCAACTACTGGGGGGGATTGCTAAACCCGACGTATTACGACATCGATCACGCTCTCAAGTGTGTGGAATATGACACTTGGACTACCAAGGGGAGTGATGTGAAGCGGGGCGACCGTCTTCTGATCTGGCGTACACAGAAGAACGGAAAGCGGGGTGTTGTTGCCATTGCTGATGTCCTCAGCGCTCCGGAGATTATTGAACCGAGTCCTGAGGCGCGTCGCTTCTTCTTAGATGACTCTCGGATGGGACCGCAAGATAGGATCCGGATCCGCTACCATGTGCCCCCCAATGCACCACGGTGGCTCGACGAGGATCAGAGCGGCGTCCTATCAAGACTAGCGGTCGCTAATGGGCGCGGCCGCCCGATCTTCCGTGAGAAGCCGGAGGACTGGCACAGTGTCCTGCATCTACTGGGCGGCTGGCCGCAGGAACAGAGCGCTGATGCCATCGTCGAGGCCGCCGCGGACGCGATAGGGGCCGCTGAGGGGCGCCCCAGCAGAGGGCAGGGATACAGGATGGACCAGAAGGCCCGCAAGGCCGTTGAACTACACGCCATGCGCGAGGCCGACAGGCATTTCCGCGAGGAACTCGAATACGAGGTCGAGGTTGTGTCAGAACGGAAGCCATTCGATCTGCTCTGTACAAAGGGCGGGGAGGAACTACATGTCGAGGTGAAGGGAACGACGTCGGTGGGCGAGGAGGTCGTTTTGACCGCCAACGAGGTGGAGCACGCGAGGGCGAACCCCGGGCGTACCGTCCTATTCGTTTTCCACTCGATCCAGGTCGATCAGGAGAACGGACAATGGGTGGCCCGAGCAGGGATGCGGCGGGTCCTGCGCCCCTGGGACCTGTCCCTCGGGACGCTGAAACCTCTGGTTTACGCGTACACGTTGCCGAGGAGCTGACGTGCCTGGCACGTCACAGAAGCGGAAGAGCTTCTTGTTTCAGGGCTTACGATGGGGCATCGGCAAAGCGGCGGTGTTGACAATCGCCCTGGGTGTCAAATCTCCAATCCTTCAATTATTCCTTCTTGAGTGGGCTCGGGGGTCGTGGGCTCGGGGGTCGCATCTTCATGTGTCACTTGCCAGGGCCGGGGTGTTGCGTGTAATACGAACACTATGTCACGCCCACTTCGTGGGCATCGCGCGTTGGGGGTTGGATGGCCTCGGGCGGCCCCTTGAAGGGCGTGTTGCGCCAACAAGGGTCCGATCCGAAGAATGCGTCGCTGCTTGTGAAAGAGAGCACAATATAGGACTTAGGTGGGGGCAACTTGCGCTCCCTGGGGGCCAGGTGGGGCGGAAGTTGCCTCCGGCGACCGTGGGGAAGAGCGCCGGCCGGCCATACTTGTTCACGCCACCGCGGCGGTGGGGAGGGTGAACGGGAATGGCGGGAAGGCCCCTTAGCCGCCCGGATCGCCAAAGCACTCATACTGGGTCAAACGACTGCGCGCAGGTGA
>VGYW01000429.1 GCA_016872875.1 Planctomycetota bacterium
TGGGGTGAGCGGCGGCGCGCTCGTCGTGGCCGGCGGCGCGAACTTCCCCACGCCGCTCTTCCAGGGGGGCAAGAAGGTTTGGGTGGACACGGTCTTCGCCCTCGAGCCGGGCGGGAAGAAGTGGAAAGGGCAGGGCCGCCTCCCACGGCCGCTGGCGTATGGGGCGTCAATCACGTGGAAGGACGAGCTGGTCTGCATCGGCGGCTGCGACGCGGAGAGGCACTACGCGGAGACCTTCGTGCTGGGCGGGAGCGCCTTGCCGAATCTCCCGAAGCCGTGCGCGATGATGGGGGCGGCGCTGGTCGGCGACACCGTCTACGTTGCGGGCGGGCTGGAGACGCCGACAGCGACGGAGGCAATGAAGAACTTCTGGGCACTCGACCTCTCAGCGCCCAAGTGGGAATGGGAGTGGCAGGAGCTTGAGCCGTGGCCGGGGCCTGGCCGCATCCTGCCGGTCGTGGTCGCGCAGAGCGATGGGTACGAGACGCAGGTCTACGTGATCAGCGGGGCGGAGCTGTTCGCCGGCCCCGACGGAAAGCCGGCCCGCCGCTATCTGACCGATGGCTGGGCCTACAGCCCGAAGGCGAAGACGTGGCGGCGGGTCGCCGACGTGCCGCGGGCCGTCGTGGCCGCGCCTGCCATCGAGTGGGGCCAGGCGCACATCCTCGTCTTCGGCGGCGACGACGGGAAGAATGCAGCTCGCATGCAGGAACTCAAGGAGAAGCACCCGGGCTTCTCCCGCGACATCCTGGGCTACCACACGATCACGAACACGTGGGCGAAGCTGGGCGAGATGCCCCTCGGCCAGGTCACGACCACGGCGGTCCGTTGGCAAGGCGGCATCGTCATCCCCAGCGGCGAGATTCGCCCCGGCACCCGCACGCCCAAGGTCTTCTTCGCCAAGCCGGTCGAGGCGAGGGCGCATTTCGGCTGGCTCGATTACGCCGTGCTCGCCGCCTATCTGGTCGCGTTGGTGATCATTGGGCTCTACATCGCGCCGCGGGAGAAGACGACGGACGATTTCTTCCTGGCCGGCCGCCGCGTGCCCTGGTGGGCGGCGGGGTTGAGCATCTTCGGAACGCAGCTCAGCGCCATCACCTTCCTCTCCATCCCCGCGGCCGTTTTTGCCACCGACTGGGTGCCGTTCCTCGCCAACCTGTGCATCGTGCTCGTCGCGCCCATAGTCGTGTACTTCTACCTGCCGTTTTTCCGGCGGCTGAACGTCACGACGGCCTACGAGTATCTCGAGAAGCGGTTCAGCCTGGCCGTGCGGCTCTTCGGCAGTGTGTCGTTCATCCTCTACCAACTTGGCCGCATGGGCATCGTGGTGCTGCTGCCCGCGCTGGCGCTCTCGGCGGTGAGCGGCCTGGACGTTGTGACCTCGATCCTCATCATGGGCGTGCTCGCGACCTTCTACACCGTCCTCGGCGGCATCGAGGCCGTGGTCTGGACCGACGTGCTCCAGGTGGTGGTGCTCATGGGCGGCGCGGTCTACTGTCTCGTTGTGATGCTTGGGGGCGTGGATGGCGGCCTGGGCACGGTCGTCTCGACCGGCCTGGCCGAGGGGAAGTTCCGACTGGCCAATTGGACGTGGGATTACACTTCGATGGCCCTGTGGGTGGTCGTGCTGGGCAACTTCCTCACCGTGCTCGTGCCCTACACCACCGACCAGGCGGTGGTGCAGCGCTACCTCACCACGCGGGACGAGAAGGCGGCGGCGCGCTCGGTCTGGACGAATGCCGCGCTCTCCGTGCCCGCGTCGCTGCTGTTCTTCGCCATCGGCACGGCGCTCTACGTCTTCTATAAGGGCCGCCCCGAGCTGCTCGACCCCGCGCAGGAGAACAACGCGATCTTCGCGTCGTTCATCGCCCGCGAGCTGCCGGCCGGCGTGTCGGGGCTCGTCATCGCGGGAGTGTTCGCCGCCGCGATGTCCACCCTCGACAGCTCGATGAACAGCATCTCGACGGCGCTGGTGACCGACTTCTACCGCCGCTTCAGGCCGCAGGCGGAGGACCGGTTCTGCCTGAACCTCGCCCGCTGGCTCACGGGCATCCTGGGCGCGCTCGGCACCGGCACAGCCTTGTTCCTTGCGAGTCTCGACATCAAGCAATTGTGGTTCTTCTTCACCTCGATGCTCGGGCTGCTGGGCGGCGCGCTGGCTGGGGTCTTCGCGCTGGGCATCTTCACGCGGCGGGCGAACGGCCCTGGCGCCCTGATCGGCGCGGGGGCGGGGGCCGCCCTCTCCGCCCTCGCCTGGCGCTGCACGGCCATCCACTTCTACCTTTACGGCGCCATTGGCGTCGTCGGGGCCTTCGTCGTCGGCTATGCCGCCAGCTTCGCCTTCCCCCGGGCGGCCCAGCCCCTCGACGGCCTGACGGTGCTTACAATGAGGAGAGAATGATGCGGACATGGCTCGCGGCAGCGGCGCTCCTGCCCATGATGGGGGCTACTGGCGAAGTGGCATTCGCCGAGAAGGGCGTGGCGAAGCTCGTCCGCGAGATTGGGGCGAAGTGGAAGCAGGGCGAGGGCTTCATCGAGTGCCAAGGGGTGGGCAACCTCCTCTATGCGGGCAAGGCGCTGGGGCCGGGCGATTTCCACGTGCGGGCGCGCCTCGCCATCTCGGGCCTCAAGAACAGCGCGGCTTCGTTCACCTTCGACGGCCACAGCCACTTCGGCTTCGATGGGCGCGGCGGCCAGCTCTTCGTCGAAGGCCCGCTCGTCGGCGGCGCGACGAGGATGCTCAAGCCCAACGCCGACCTCATTGCCGAGGGCAAGCCTTTCCTCTTCGAGGCCATTCGCAAGGGGGACGAGTTGGCCTTCTTGATTGATGGCAAGGAAGCGCATAGGATGCCCTTCAAGCCCACGGGCAACCTCAGCTTCGGATTCCGCCCCTGGAGGAGCACGATGCAGATCAGCGAGTTCGCGGCCAGCGGCAACCTTCAAGACCCGCCGAAGCCCCTTGAAGGCCAGGTGGACGTCTTCATCAGCGGCCAGGACGGCTACCACACCTATCGCATCCCCGCGACCATCGTGACGCCGAAGGGGACGGTGCTCGCCTTCTGCGAGGGGCGGAAGAACAGCAGCAGCGACACGGGCGACATAGACATCGTGCTCAAACGGAGCACGGACGGCGGGAAGACGTGGGGCAAGATGCAGGTCGTCGCCGACCACGGCCCTCACGTCATCGGAAACCCCTGTCCCGTGATTGACCGCGCGACCGGCACGATCTGGATGCCGCTGACCCGCAACCGCGGCGACGAGCCGGAAAGCCAGATAATGAAGGGCACGACCAAAGAGCCGCGAACAGTCTGGCTAACGAAGAGCACCGACGACGGCGTCACCTGGGCCGAGCCTGTGAACATCTCCGAGACGACCCGCAAGCCCCACTGGCGCTGGTATGCCACCGGGCCGGGCGTGGGCATTCAACTGAAGAGCGGCCGCATGGTCATCCCCTGCGACCACTCCGACCACTCCGATGCCAAGAAGCAGCCTTACGGCTCCCACGTCATCTACAGCGATGATCACGGGGCGACCTGGAAGCTCGGGGGCGTCATCACCGACAAGGTCAACGAGTGCCAGGCCGTCGAGCTGGCCGACGGCTCCCTGATGATGAACATGCGCTGCTACCAGGGCAAGAACCGCCGGGCCATTTCGGTGAGCAAGGATGGCGGCCTCACCTGGACCCCGCCCGCCCTCGACGAGACCCTCATCGAGCCGGTCTGCCAGGCCAGCTTCCTCCGCTACACCCTCGCCGACACCCACGGCAAGAACCGCCTCGTCTTCTCCAACCCCGCCGGCACCGCGCGTGTGAGTATGACAGTCCGCCTCAGCTACGACGAGGGCAAGACCTGGCCCATGGCCCGCACCATCTGGCCCGGCCCCTCAGCCTACTCCTGCCTCACGGTTCTTCCCGATCTCACCATCGGCTGCCTCTACGAGCGAGGCGACCGCCACGCCTACGAGAAGATCACCTTCGCCCGCCTGACCCTCGGCTGGCTGACCGATGGCGCCGACCGCATTCGCTAGTTCCTGGGCGTATTCCGCAGCACGCCGGAAGGGACCCAAGGGACCACAGGGACCCAAGGGACCTGAGGAAGGCGATCTGCTGAGGCCCTCCAAAGATCCCTTGGGTCCCTGTGGTCCCTTAGGTCCCTTTGGTCCCTCGCACCCTCTCTGGTCACGGCCGGCGGCTACTTCAGGAATGGCAGCAGGCGCTCAAGGACCAGCCCCGGCGCCTCGAGGTGCGGGGAGTGGCCGACGGCGTCGAGGACGACGAGGCGGGCGCCCGCGACGTCCTTCGCCAGGCGTTCGCCCTGGGCGGCGGGCACCAGCTTGTCCTCCTTGCCCCACAGGATGAGCGTGGGCGCGCGGATCGTGCGGTGGCCCTGCTCCCACTTCTCGGGGTCGTCGGGCACGAGCTGGCGCTCCTGGGCGATGAAGGCGGCGATGGCGCGTTCGCGCCTGGCCTCCCGCAGGTAGACGCCCTCGAGCTCGCTGGTTATCTTCGCGCGGTCGTGGAAGTTCAGCTTCAGGGCGTAGCGGACCAGCGTCCGCGAGGGGAGGATGCCCAGGACGATCTCCGCGAGGAGAGGCGTCTTCCAGAACCAGCGGCCGCCCGTCGCCCCCTCGCGGTAGGCGGCGGGGTCAATCAGGCACAGGGCGCGCACACGGTCGGGGTTCCTCTGGGCGAAGCAGAGCGCCACCGAGCCGCCGAAGCTGTGCCCCACGATGGCCGCCTTGCGCACCCCCTGCGCGTCGAGCAGCTTCTCCAGCCGCTCCACGTGTGCCTCGATGCCGTAGAGGCGGCCGGCCGGCTTATCCGAGCGCCCCGCGCCCAGGGCGTCCCAGGCCAGCACCCTGTGCCCGGCCTTCACCAGCTCCGGCTCAACGAAGAGCCATCCCGCGCTCGAATCGCCCAGCCCGTGCAGCAGCACAACCTCGGGGCCTGTGCCCGACTGCCTGAAGAAGAGCTTGTGGCCGCGAATATCCATAGCCTGGCCTGGCGGCAGCAGTGGGAGCTTCGACATGTCCAGCGGCCTGTAACAGGCAGGGACTATGAACGCGGCAGGGAGCAGCAAGTTCAGATATGATCGCATCTTGCGTCGCACTCAAGCAGTCGTCTCGTCGGGAAAGTACGTCGCAAGGAATTCGGCCGGGGTCATTACCGGGATGTCGTTGCTTGGGAAGTGGGTGGTGTTGCGGGTGATCAGGCAGGCTGCGCCACAGCGCAGCGCGCTGTAGAATTGCACCGCGTCCTCGATGTCGTCCAGGTCGCTGTCGATGGCTTGGCTCAGGAGCAGGTCGTCAAACGTGACGCGCTGAAAGGAAGCACGCAGCAGTCGCATGGCCTTGTTGGCTTTGGCCCGGTCGCTCTGCCGGCGGGTGATGTAGTAGGCGTTGGTGAAGCTTATCATCGAGACGAATGCGCGGATGCGACCCTCGTCAGCCAGAGTCCAGACTCGGAGCGAGTCCTCGAGGAACGGCACCCGCTCCCCTACGACATCCAGCAGGACATTCGTGTCCACAAACACATCCATCATCTGAGGCCATACTTCTCCATGAGGGCGTCCACCAGGAGGTCGCGGTCCGAGCGGTCCTTGGGCAGGTGGATGAGGCCCAGGGCCTGGCGGGCGATGTGGCCCACGCGGGCAGGCCTGGACCTCTTCTGGGCCAGCGCGCGGACGTACTGGGTGAACATGGCCGAGACGCTGCGGCCGTTCTCCTTCGCCAGGCGCTTGGCCTGCGCCACAACCTCTTCATCCATGCTCAGCGTGAGCTTGGTCATCGTGGTTTCCCCTCATACGTATCCTCCGCAGGATATTATACGTGGTGCCCTCACCCAACGCAAGCGGATTGGGGGAACATGGCCGAAAGTGCTCCCGGGCGCTGGCGGTTCTCCCCATCTGTATCACTTTCTTCCGCGGACGGGGTGATACAGATGGGTTAGAGGCCGGCCTGGGCGAGGATTCTGTCGAGGGAGGCGGAGGTGAGGCGGCAGGCCTCAAGGGGCGACAGGTCCTTGAGGGAGGGGACGAAGGGCTCGGCGGTCAGCGGGCCGTCGTAGCCGATCTTCGCCAGGGCGCCCAGGAAGCCCGCGATGTCTATCACACCAGTCTCGCCCGGCATGCGGCGCACGTTGTCCACCTGGGCGTCTACGTCCACCCCCGCGGGGGCGTCGTTGACGTGGGTGTAGACGATCTGCTGGGGCCTGAGGGCCAGGATGTCGGCCACGGTGCCGCCCGCGGTGTACCAGTGCCAGCAGTCGAGGAGCAGGCCCACGTTGCCCGTGCCGATGGCGTCGGCGAGCTCGAGCATGCCGGCCATGTTCCAGATGAACTCGTGCTTCTTGCCGACGCGCATGGTCTTTGGGCCGACGAATTCGAGTCCGAGCCATACGCCGCTGTCCTTGAGGATTTCGGCGCAGGCGCGGAGGCGGCGGCGGTGAAGGTCGAAGTTCTCGGCGAAGGGGAGGTCGTTGGAGAATGGGAGGAGCCAGGTTGGGCAGCGCAGGCAGCCCATCGCGGCGGCGGCCCTTGCCAGGCGGGGGAGGGCGGCGAGGCCCTTCTGGAAGCTCTCCTCGTCGCGGCGGAAGTCCACGGGCAGGCCGAAGCCGCCCGGCTTGAGGCCATACTCGCCGTAGATGCGCTTCAGGGCGTCGAGCTCGCCGAGCTCGAGGAGCGTGGCCGCCTCGCCCGCGTTGAGGTCCATGCCGCCGAAGCCGGTCTTCTTCGCCAGGGCAGCGACCTCGAGGGTCGAGCCGCCGACGCCGATAGCGCCCGCGCAGAGGTTCTTGAACACGGCCGTTCTCCTTGGGGTGAAGGAAGGTATCCGTTCAGCCGGGTGATTATAGCGCAGCGGGCCGCGCGATCAAGCACGGCCCATGGTGGGAGTATGGCCCCCAGTTCTGATGATGCTCTTCGGCTCCGAAGCTCCGAACGGATCGTACTATATCAGCCCAGGGCGAAGCCCTGATCTTTGCCCACATCTCGGGGCCTTGTAGCCCGCCGACGCGGGCGACCCAGCCGTAGCCCAGGGCGACCGAAGGGAGCCCTGGGATCGCGCGTCCCCCCCATCCAAGCCCCCGAAGGGGGC
>VGYW01000430.1 GCA_016872875.1 Planctomycetota bacterium
CCTGCCCAGGGCGGGTAGTACGCCCCTACAGGGCTGAAGCTGGCCGCCCGCCTGTCCCAGGGCTTCGCCCTGGGCTGCTATAGTACGCTCCGTTCGGAGCTTCGGCGCCGAAGGACCTTACCAGAATTGGGGGCCATACTCGAGCCTGATCCCGCGTCTCGGCAACTGGCCGACGGCCCTATCGTCCTCGTCCCTCGTCCTCGTCCTCCATCCTCTTGGGCCGGGGGCGGAGAGTCGAGGACGAGGGACGAGGGACGAGGACGAGAGGATGCGCCTTGACTCCAGGCGTCGGGTGGTGTACAAGCGCAATAGGGGACGCGAGTGTGAGGGGAACGCCCGTGAGGCATCGCAGGCCCGCGTCGAGTTGCTCCCTGGCAGCTATCGCCCTCTGCGTCCAGAGCCTGGCGTGTCGAGCGCAGAAAGCCGAGCCGCAAGCCATGAGGGACAATGCCCGACCCCAGAAGAACCGCCTGGCCAAAGAGGCCAGCCCCTACCTCCTCCAGCACGCCACGAACCCCGTGGACTGGCATCCCTGGGGCGACGAGGCGTTCGCCCTCGCCCGTCGGCTCGACAAGCCGGTCTTCCTCTCCATCGGCTACTCCACCTGCCACTGGTGCCACGTCATGGCCCACGAGTCGTTCGAAGACCCCGAGGTCGCCAAACTTCTCAATGAGGCGTTCGTGTGCGTGAAGGTGGACCGCGAGGAGCGCCCCGACGTTGACGGCGTGTACATGGCGGTGTGCCAGGCGCTCACGGGCGGCGGCGGCTGGCCCCTGACCATCGTGATGACGCCCGACAAGAAGCCGTTCTTCGCGGGGACGTATTTCCCGAAGGAGGGCCGCTTCGGGCGGCCCGGCCTCCTCGAGCTCATTCCGCGAATAAGCGAGACCTGGCGCACCCGCCGCGAGCACGTCGCCAAGTCCGCCGAGCGGATCGCCGAGGCGCTCCGGCGCGTAGACCGCCCCTCAGGGGCGGAGGAAGGAGTCCGCCGCGGAGCGGCGGGCCACCAAGAGGTAGGCGTGGAGACACTTCAGGCCGCGGCAGGGCAGCTCGCCGAGCGCTTCGACCCGCAGCACGGCGGCTTCGGCGACGCCCCGAAGTTCCCAACCCCCCACAACCTCGCCTTCCTGCTCCGCCACTGGCGCCGCTCGGGCGACCAACACGCGCTCGCAATGGCCGACAGGACCCTCGATGCCATGCGCCTCGGCGGCATCTGGGACCACGTGGGCTTCGGCTTCCACCGCTACTCGACCGACGCCCGCTGGCTCGTGCCCCACTTCGAGAAGATGCTCTACGACCAGGCCCTCCTGGCCCTGGCCTACACCGAGGCGTTCCAGGCCACCGGCAAGCCCGCGCACCGCGAGACCGCGCGCGACATCCTGGCCTACGTGCTCCGCGACATGACCGCGCCCGAGGGCGGCTTCTGGTCCGCCGAGGACGCCGACTCCGAGGGCGAGGAGGGCAAGTTCTACCTCTGGTCCGTGCCCGAGGTCGCGAAGCTCGTCGGCCCAGAGGACGCCGGCCTGGCCATCAAGCTCCTCAACCTCGCGCCCGAAGGCAACTTCGTGGACCAGGTTCACGGCGTGCGAACCGGGATGAACATCCCGCACCTGGCCGCGCCCGTGGCGGTCGAGCACCGCGAGCGCTTCGAGGCCATCCGCCAGAGGCTCTTCGCCGCACGCGAGAAGCGCGTGCGGCCCCACAAGGACGACAAGGTGCTGACCGACTGGAACGGCCTGATGATCGCGGCGCTCGCGCGGGCGGCGCAGGCATTCGGCGAGCCGCGCTACGCCGAGGCCGCCGAGCGCGCCGCCGCGTTCGCCCTCAAGGAGCTCCGCCGCCCCGACGGCCGCCTCCGCCATTGCTGGGTGGCACAGGCGTCCCGCCTGTGGCCCACAGGCAAGATGCCTGTGCCACCGGGCAGGGCCTCAGCCGCCCCCGCCCACGCCGACGACTATGCCTTCCTCACCTGGGGACTCCTCGACCTCTACGAGGCGACCTTCAGCGTCCGCTGGCTCGAGGCCGCGCTCGAGCTCAACCGCCTCCTCCTCGCACACCACTGGGACGACGCGGCGGGCGGCCTCTTCTTCACCGCCGACGACGGTGAGAAGCTCCTCTTCCGCCAGAAGGAGCTCTACGACGGCGCCGCGCCCTCCGCCAACTCGGTAGCGCTCTCTAACCTCCTTCGCCTGTCACGCGTCACGGGTCACGCGTCATTAGAAGACCGCGCTGCTCGGCTCACCCGTGCCTTCGCCGCCGACGTCGCTCGTATGCCTTCTGCCTTCACCCAGTTCCTGTGCGGCCTGGACTTCGCGCTCGGCCCCTCGCACGAGGCCGTCATCGCCGGCCGCCCCGGCGCCCCCGACACGCTGGCCATGCTCGCCGCCATCAGGACAAGTTTCCTGCCCAACAAGGTCCTCCTCTTCCGCCCCGCCGACGAGGCCGCGCCCGCCATCGCGCGCCTGGCCCCCTACACCGCCGCCCAGGTGCCCCTGGACGGCAAGGCCACGGCCTACGTGTGCCAGGCCGGCGCATGCAAAGCCCCCACCACGGACCCCGCCGAGGCCCTCGCTGCCCTACGCCGCTGACGGCCTGGCACGCCCCCAGGTTGCCGCCGCTCGGTCTCTTCAGCCCCGAGGGGGCGAAATGGGAAAGCCCAGGGCGGAGCGCAGCGGAGCCCTGGGAAAGACCGCCCCCGCCCGCTAGCCCTATAGGGGCGGGATAGGCCACGCGGCCCACGCTATCTCGCCCCTACAGGGCTCTTTCTCCCACAACGCCAAACCCAGGGCTCCGCTGCGCTCCGCCCTGGGCTTTCCCATGCCGCCCTTGCAGGGCTGCGAACCGCCAGACGCGCAAACCGGGCATCGCAGTCCACGCTCATGCCCTCTCCTCCTCGGCGTGCAGGGCTGCGAACCGCCAGACGCGCAAACCGGGGGCGTGTCAGGTTGACAGCCACTTGACAGGCGACCCTGATTCCGGTGTTCTCTGTGTGCTCCGTGACTCCTCCGTGTCTCCGTGTTTCCCTTCTTCCTGGAGGCCCCGCGATGGCCAACGAGACCGTGCTCCGCCGCTACGAAGGCAACCCCATCATCGTCCCCCAGCAGATTCGCGGCGTCAACAGCGTCTTCAACTCCGCCGTCGTGCCCTTCCAGGGCGCCTACGCCGGCGTCTTCCGCTGCGACGAGACTGACCGCTCGATGACCCTCCACCCCGGCTTCTCGAAGGATGGCATCCACTGGGACATCTCGCCCGAGCGCATCAACCTGGTGTGCGGCGACCCCGAGATAGCCACCCACGGCTACGGCTACGACCCCCGCGTCATCCCCCTCGAAGGCACCTACTACGTCTGCTGGTGCAACAACTACCACGGCCCCACCATCGGCCTCGCCCGCACCGACGACTTCCAGACCTACTACCAGATGGAAAACATGCTCCCGCCCTACAACCGCAACGGCGTCCTCTTCCCCCGCAGGATCGGCGGCAAGTACGCCATGCTCCATCGCCCCTCCGACCGCGGCCACACCCCCTTCGGCGACATGTACTACGCCGAAAGCCCCGACCTCATGCACTGGGGCAAACAGCGCTTCGTCTTCGGCACACGCGGCGGCTGGCAGAGCACCAAGGTCGGCCCAGGCCCCGTCCCCATCGAGACCCCCGAGGGCTGGCTCTGCTTCTACCACGGCGTCCTGACCTCGTGCAACGGCTTCGTCTACAGCTTCGGCGCCTGCATCCTTGATACCGAGCAACCCTGGAAGTGCCTCTACCGCACTCGCCCCTACCTCCTCGCACCCACCGAGCCCTACGAGCGCTACGGCGACGTCCCCAACGTCACCTTCCCCTGCGCCGCGATCGTCTTCCCCGACAGGACCGTGTGGATTTACTACGGCTGCGCCGACACCTGCACCGGCCTCGCCATCGGCAACCTGGACGAGATCATCGCCTTCACCAAGGCCAACAGCTTCTGACCCTCCTCCCTCTCCCTCGGGGAGAGGGGTGGGGTGAGGGCCGCGCGATTAGGGGGTACGGTGTTCGGTGTTGGGTGTTCGGTGTTTGGGTACAAAGGAGGACCAGCGGTAGGTCGTGCATACTTGCACGCGGAACCCTGTAGGCGGGGCGTCTCTGCCCCGCGCGGCTCCCCGCGGGCCAGGGACGGCCCGCCTACAGGCTTCATTCTCCCAGACGCGCTCAGGGTTCTGCCGGCGGCGCAAGCCGCCAGATCGTGGGCAACGCAGAGGAGGATGCCATGGGCTTGATACGTGTGCTGCTGCTTCTGCTCCCCGCAACCCTCCTGGCGGCGGGGATTGACGCGCTGCCGGTCAACCAGTGGGTGAAACTCGACACGAAGAAGGAGCCGGGCTACGCCTGGAGCGCAATCGTCTACGTCCCCAGCCGCGGCCAGGTGCTTCACTGGGGCGCCGCGCCCAGCGGCGCGCCCGAACACGACGACGTGCGCGCCTTCGACACCGAGAAGTGCGAGTGGGTCTCCGACTACCCTTCCGCCGCCGCCGACTTCTTGAGGAAAGCCGTTGACACCGAAGAGCGGGCCAAGTCGGTCCGCATCTGGGGCCGCTGGGGCATGCTCGACACCGGCCGCCCTGCCCCCTCGTGGGTCCTCAACGCCGTGACCTACGACTCGAAGCGGCGGCAGCTCGTCTACGCCCTCAAAGGCATGATGGCCGCCTACGACCCTGAGAAGCGCACCTGGCGCGACCTGAAGGCGGAGACGGAGCTGCACGGCAAGTGGTCGCTCAACCCGGCCACGCCCTACGGCATGTTCGAGCGCGGCCTGCGGCCCGAGCAGGACTTCAAGGGCGAACGCATCCCCGGCCCGCCCCCCGTCTACGGCGCCGGCATCTGCTACGACCCCGTCAACGACGAAATCCTCCTCTTCCCCCACTGGGGCAGCCAGAACAACGACCTGCGCTCCGCCACGGGCGAGGTCTCAGGCCACTCAGGCGCCTGGGTCTACAGCTTCAAGGACAACCTCTGGCGCCGCGACACCATGCGGGACGGCAAGCCGCGCTTCCAGCCCCCACCGCGGTGCGGAGCGCCGATGGTCTACGACCCGAAGGCCAGGGCGATCGTCCTCTTCGGCGGGCAGAGCGGACTTGTGCGAAGCGACCTGGCGAACCCAGGTCGCGCTCCGCGGCCAGGTGCCTTCAAGGACAGCTGGCTCTACGATGTAGCCACGCGCCAATGGCGCGAGGCGCGTTGCTCGACCCGTCCGCCCGAACAAGGCCAGCCTAAGCTAGTCCACGACGAGGCGTCGGGCCTCACCCTGCTCGTCGCGTTGCCGGCACACGACGCCGGGATTGGGCAAGCCGCGCTCTGGGCGTTCGATCCCGCCAAGGGCGACTGGCGGAAGCGCCACGAACAACCCTGGCCCTGGGGCGCCATGGGATGGGCATCGCTCGCCCTCGACCCCAAGACCCGATTGCTCCTCCTTGTGCGTGACAGCAAGGAGGGGCAGGAGACCTACGGGTTCCGGCTTGACCCTGAGAAGCTCCCGGAACACCCCGCATCAATCTGGGACATGCCGCCGCCCATCAAGCCGCAGGAGGTCCCGCCCGACGACCCCGCCTGGCTGGCCAAGCTCAAGGAGCTTCCCGCCAACACCTGGGTCCCCGCCAAGCCGCCCCGCGAGCCCGAACGCCGCGACTGGGGGATGATGGCCGCCGATCCCATCCGCGGCCTCGTCTTCTACTTCGGCGGCGGACACTCGACCTATCAGGTCAACGACGTGGCGGTCTATGCCGTAGGGGCCAACCGCTGGTGCCACACCGTGGGCGACTCCAACTCGCCGCTCCCGCCGCACGACTGGGATGGCTGCACGATGAGCACCCGCGGCGGGCCGCCCGCGGGACACCAACGCAACTCCTACCTCGCCTGCGACGGGCGGATGTTCGTCCACGCCGGCACCCACAGCCGCCGCTGGGACGCCGAGACTGCGAAGGAGAAGGGCACCCGCGTCGCTTGGTTCTACGACCTCGACCGCGGTGGGGTCTGGCGCCAGCGCGAGGTCGCCGAGGTCACGCTCGGCGAAGGCGTCCCCGGCAGCTACGGGCGGCTCCACGTCGCCGACCCCTCGACTTCGCTCGGGGCAGGCCCCTCGGGCAAGCTCTACGGCTTCGCGGGGCACCTGGAGCCTTACGACGGGCGCTTCTTCACCAAGGAGGCATACTTCTCCACCTACGACGCCCGCGAGAACAAGCTCAGCGTCCGCCGCATCCCCGAGCCCACGCCTGGCTGGGTGGGCGAGTGCCGCCCCTTCTGCCTGCTGCCCGACAGGCAGCAAATCTTCTTCTACGAGTTCCGCAAGGGCGGCGGACACGCCACCTGGGTCTACGACATCAAGGAGAATCGCTTCATCAACCTCAAGCCAGAGCGCCAGCCGGGAGAAGACCGCCTGAAGGCGGAACTACGAACAGGCGAGCCGCGCACCGTCGAGTACGTCGAGAGCCAGAAGTGCGTCTTCGCCGTCATCGGCCGGGACGAGCAGTGGGTCTACTCCCTCGAGCGCAACGCCTGGGCGCCCCTGCCCCTCAAGAGCGACGGCGCCCCCATCCGCTTCCAGGACCCCTACGCCCAACTCGTCTGGGTCGCCAAGCATGGCATCCTCGTCAACTTCGCCGGCGCGACCTCCCTCATGCGGCCCGACTTCAGCGGCGTCAAGTGGGAGTAGGGCCTGCTCTTGTTCCCTCTCCCTCGGGGAGAGGGTAGGGTGAGGGTGCCTGTGACCTACTGGCCGGAAAAGGCACCCTCACCCGTCGCTCGCCCGCTAAGCGAGCGACGCCCTCTCCCCGAGGGAGAGGGGAAGAACGCGGAGCCCCCTCAAGGAGAGGAGACCGACATGGAACACGCCAGCCTTGCCATCACCCGCATCCACATCCTCCGCATCGACCCCGGCGAGGACGTCTTGGCCTCGGTCAAGCGCTTCCTCGCCGAGGCGGGCGTGCGGCGGGCCGTCGTCTTGGGCGCCTAGCACGACAACGCTAGTTTCGGTGGCTCCACAGGCGGTAACCACTTGTCAATACAGGGGATACGCTACAGTAGCATGTCATTCTGAGCGGAGCCAGCCTCCCGGCG
>VGYW01000431.1 GCA_016872875.1 Planctomycetota bacterium
CTATGCGGTTCCGGGCGCCACATCCTGCCCAGGGCGGGTAGTACGCCCCTACAGGGCTGAATCTGGCCGTTCGCCTGTCCCAGGGCTTCGCCCTGGGCTGCTATAGTACGCTCCGTTCGGAGCTTCGGCGCCGAAGGACCTTACCAGAATTGGGGGCCATACTCGCCCGAGTCTCCCGTCCTTGACTTGTCCAGGGAGTCCGTGTAGACTACGGGAGCTCAGAGCAAGGGGGATGGACGATACGGGCCGTGAAGGGCGCAACTCGGTGATACCAAGAGCGGAGCTGTCGGCCACCGCTGGGGGTTCCAGGCGGCCTGGGTTCACGCTGCTCGAGCTTCTCGTGAGCGTGGGGATCATCGCCATCCTCGCCATCATGCTCCTGCCCATCTTCCCGCGGGCGCGGGGCCAGGCGCGCGACGCCAACTGCAAGTCGAACCTCAGCCAGATCTGGAAGACGGTGAACATCTACTGCAACTACTACAACGACGTGCTGTTCCCCAACCTGGACACCCCGCTTCGCATATCCAACGTGGCCTACAGCAGGGGCCGCCCGACAGGGTTCGGGTGCCTCTACCCGCTCTTCCTCAAGGACCCCCGGCTGCTGTTCTGCCCGTCGGACCCCGCGCGGGACCTCAAGTGGGACTTCGGCTGGCACAACTGGCGGACGGAGAGCGGCGAGGTGCAGGTGTCGTATGGCTACCGAGGGGGCCAGGGCATCGTGGCCGACCCTGCCAAGCCCCTCGCCTTCGGCCTCTTCGACAAGGTCCCCAAGAAGATGTTCGCCGCCGACTACTACGAGCCCTTCGCCATGCCCCCACGCATCCACCACCAGGGCCACGTCAACCTCCTGCGCTGCTCGGGCCAGGTGGACCAGGTGAGCCTCATCCCGAGCTTCGGCCCGAACCCTGAGGACTTCGACGAGGCGGTGGACATGCTCGACCGGTAGGTTCCGCTGATGCTGCAGGAATTTTTTCCTTTTCCCTCTTGACACCGCGTTGGAAACATGGTAAAAATCCAACCGTAAAAATGCGGCGGGCCGGGAGGGAATGCCTGATGGGGGGGTGTTCCTTGCCTGTTGTCACCGGAGACTCGCCGCCGTCGGCGTCGCTTCCTCGGTTGGCAGGCGGCGCATGCACGGCAAGGGCGGTTGGGGTCGGCCGGCAGGCCGCCCCAGTTTGCTGAGGGAAGCGAGTCGCGACACCCACGCCAGGCACTGCTGTTGGCCGAAGGGTCGTTGCGCCCCGGCCGGCTAAGGGTCGGCTGCGCGCGTGCGGCGATGGCGGAATGTCGCCCGAAGGAGACGGCGCCCGCCATCCTGCCGCCACGCGCGAATCCAATGGAAGGGGCGAGCATCTAGTGGTCCGTGTAGCGAACTGAAATCCCAACATGGCTGAAAAGGGAACTGTGATGGCGGCACCGAAGCGGCGTTCGGGACTGGCGGACGCCCGTGAGCGGAGCAGGCTGAGCGTGGAGGCGCTCGAGCCGAGGGTGCTCCTCTCGGCGGGCGTGTCGGAGCTTCTCGCTGGCGTGCAGCCCGGCTGCTTGGCCGTGGCCCCCACGCTCCCAGGCACCGACACTGCCGGCTTTGTCCCACTTCCGGGCGACACCGGGGAGACAGGCACGCGGGCCCGCATCTTCGACATGTTCGGCGGCACGTGGGCCGATGCAGAGAAGGACGCCACGTCGACCGAAGACGACCTCCTCTGTTGGGCGGCCACGCTGTCCAACATGCTCGAGTGGACCGGCTGGGGCATGGTCGGCGGCATGACCAGGGCCGACCAGTTCCTTGATTACTTCGAGACCCACTGGACCGACGGGGGCCAGGTGGTCGCTCCGGCTGCCCAGTGGTGGTTCAGCGGCGAGGACACCACGTCGGGCGGAGCCTATGCGGACGTCGCGGGGGGCGGCTTCTACCCCCATCTGGACTACTCCGACTATTTCGCGGTGGAGGAAGACGATGCCGACATCATGAGCTTCATTGACCAGTACACGAATGCCGGCTGGGCGATGGGCATCTGGATCCACAACGGCTTCAGCCACGAGGTCACCTGCTGGGGCTTCAACTACGACCCCAACGAGCCCCCGGGCTCGACTGACTACTACCTGGGCCTCTGGATCACCGACTCTGATGACGACAAGGGCGTGGCCAACGGCCACACGGCGCCCAACGACCTGCACTACTACGGCGTCTCGTGGGACGGCTCGCAATGGCACCTCAACGACTACGGCGGGCCGGATGTGATCATAGAACAGGCCGTGGCCCTGAGCCGCTACGACAACGGGATTCTCACCATCAATGGCGATCAGGGGTCCGTGAACCAGGACGACGGCATCAGCCTGCGCCTGGATGCCGCCACGCGCACGTACCTCGAGGTCCGCGTCAACGGCACTCTCACCCATAGCAGGCTGGTCTCGTCCGTCCGCGAACTCAACATCCTGGGCTGGGGCGGCAACGACACACTGACCGTAGACTTCACCAACGGCGACCCGCTGGCGGGCCTGACGGTGAACTACGATGGCGGCACCGGCGGTGACGACGCCCTCGTCATCACCGGCGGCGCGGGAAAGATCGGCTCCTATCGCCCCGGCCCCACTGTCGGCGACGGCACGGTGCGCGTCGGCACGTCCAGCATCTCCTTCACCGGCCTCGAGCCGGTCACCGTCGGAGGCTTCGCCGAGTTCACCTTCGTCACCCCCAACAGCAACGACGCCATCACGATTGACAGCCCGGCCGCCGGCCAGAACCGCATCTCGGGCACCAGTGGCGGCGTGGCCTTCGAGAGTCTCATCTTCTCCAACGTCACCCACTTCCTCCTCGACACCGCCACCAACGACGCCCCGCTCGGCAACCCCAACGACACCGTGACCTTCAGCTCCGACCTCGTGGCTACCGGCCTGACCAGCTTCACGGTGGACCTCGGCCCCGGCAACGACCGGGCCGATGCTTCCGGCGTGACCACTGCGACGCGGCCCGTGACCCTCCTCGGCGGCGCCGGCGATGACACGTTGACCGGCGGCGCGGGCAACGACCGCATCGAAGGTGGGGCTGGGCGCGACGGCATCAATGGCGGTGGCGGGTTCGACAGTCTGTTTGGCGGCGACGATTCGGACGTTTTCGACCTCTCCGCCGGATCAGCCACCGTGGACGGCGGTGGGGGCCAGGATGTCTTCACCCTGAGAGACACTTCCGGGGCCTTCCAGATCTATCGCGATGGATCCTTCAATCCTCCAGCGGCCAGGGTCGTTGGGCCGAACAACAGTGCCAGCTTATTCGACGTGGAGGATGTCCACATACTCCCGCCAGCCCTCGATGTCGCCTCCTCGGTCTTGGTGCGTGACCTCCAGGGCACAGCGGTCCAGACGGTCATTCTGAACCGCGCGCTCTCCATCTTCGGCACGGTCACTACGAACAACTTCTCTGGCTCGATCGCCATCGAGGGTTCCGGGGCCGATGACACGATCAATGTGGCCAACTCCAGTAGCTTCGGCTCCCTCGCGATCCCGACGGTCTACCTGCCGTGGGGCCTCGTGGGGATTGATGACTTCTCGCAGGATGGGTTTTCGACCCTCACGCTGTCCGGCCTGACCGGGAATGACGCGATCAAAGTGGAGCCGACGGCCGCCCTCGCCACAACCCTGATAGTCCTCGACGGCGGCGCAGGCGACGACTACCTGTCGGCCGACGCCGTGCTCCTCGGCGGCCCGGGGAACGACACCCTCGTGGGCGGCGCGGGCGACGACACGCTCAACGGCGGCGACGGCGACGACACGATGGTCGGCCGCGGCGGGAACGACACCTACGACGGCGGAGCCGGCTTCGACACCATCCTCGTCGAAGGCACCCCTGGCAACGACACCATCTTCGTCAACCAGACCGCGGCCACCTCTTTGACCTACACGGTCAACGGCGCCCCGGAGACCGACACCCTGGTCACGGTCGCCGGCGTCCGAACAGTCGAGGCCGTCCGCGTCGAGGCCGGCGACGGCGACGACACGGTCACCGTCACGTGGGCGGACGCGTTGGGGGTTGACGCCCTCGTCAACAGCCTGCGCGTGGACGTGCACGGCGGCGCGGCCGCCACCCGCGACCGGCTGGCTGTGATTGACGCGGCCACCGGCGACCTGGTGCTCTACCGAAAGGGCGAGCAAGCCGGCACCGGCTCGATGACGATCGGCCCCGCCAATGCCGAGCCGCTCGAGATGGTCTTCGACGGCATCGAATACGCAGACCCGATTGCAGGGGCAGGCGGGTCCGTGGTGGTCTTCAAGCACGACCCCTTCGAGTACAACAGCCTCCAGGCCTTGGCCACCAACCTGGGCGCCAACGACACCATCAACATAGACCCAACGATCGACCCCGGCGTGGATCCAATACTCGGTCTGCCCGCCGACGTGGACTGGTTCCGCATCGTGGCGGAATCCTCGGGGATGCTCGACGTCCAGGTCCTCTTCCGCCACATCGCCACGGCCCCCAGCGGCAGGCCCGGCCTGCCAGGCAACGGCGACCTGAGTATCGAGCTGCGCGACCCCAGCGGCGACCTCATCGCCAGCAGCACGTCGGCCGACGACGACGAGCGAATCCGAGTCCCAGCCGTCCAGGGGCAGGCGTACTTCCTCCGCATCTTCGGCGCCACCGGCTTCGCAGTGAACGTTTACAACCTGGAAGTGGCCAACACCCCCGCCCCGCTCGTGGACGCCGTGGTTCTCGACCCGACGAGCGACACGGGCACGTCGAGCAGCGACAACGTGACCAGCCTGGCCACGCCGCGGGTGTTCCTGGAGGCCGACCTGTCCGGCTTCAATGCCGCGGGCATTGACATCCTCGACCCCGCCGAGGTGCTCGCCAGCGAGGCCGGCGCCGCCGTCCAGGTCTTCGTCAACAACGTCGCCGTCGGCTACGCCACGCCCGTGGCGGGCACCGACTTCACCCTCTTCGAGTTCACCCTGCTGCCCGGCCAGCTCTCCACCGTCTTCATCCCCGCCCCGGGCGGCGCGGGGCTCAACTTCATCAAGGGCGCCGTGCGCGTCTTCGACGGGCAGCTCCCCCAGGCCTCCGGCCGCTCCCAGCTCTCCCAGCCCCTACGCCTCACCTACGACCCCACCGCCCCAGCGGGCACCGTGCCCGACATGCTGGTCTCGAGCGACACGGGGTTCGACGACAGCGACAACGTGACCTACATTGACACCCCGGCCTTCCAGGGCACGGGCGAGCCCAACAGCAAGGTCTTCATCTACGCCGAAACCGTCGGCGCCGGCGTCGTCGAGCTTGTCGGCCAAGGCGTTGTCCTCACCACCGGCGCCTGGGAAGTCACCATCGAGCCCCTCGACCACGACTTCCCCGTCGGCGAATACGTCATCTCCGCCGTCTACGAAGACCTCGCCGGCAACCGCTCGGCAGGCCCCATCCTCGACGAGGGGCTCACCATCTGGCACGACTCCACCCCGCCAAACGTCCCATACCTCGACCTCATCACCGAGGACGACAAGGGCTTCAGCCACTTCGACAACTACACCCAGGAACTCACCCTGCACTTCGACGTGACGGTGAACGACACGTTCGACGACGGCAACCCCGTGCCCAACGACGTCCAGTGGTTCATCCAGGACCGCTTCGAGAACAGCACCACTGGCGAGGTCACCGTCGCAAGCTCCGGCGGCCTCAGCACCGCGGGCTTCTGGGACGACGTCGAGATCACCTTCACCGACTACGGGGTCCACAACCTCAAGCTCGTGGCCTGGGACCGCGCCGGCCACCGCAGCGAGTTCCTGCTCAAAGTCCAGATTGACCCCGACGCCTGCGACGAAAGCGTCCTGAAGCTCGCCAACGGCCAGGTCATCCTCTACGACAGCGACGGAGTGATGCTCGAGAACTCCAACGGCTTTGAGATCGTCACGGACGTGGATGCCTCGGACTTCAGGATCTTCGTGGACAGGGCGAACAACGTCCGCCGCGTGGACCTGGTGGGCAACCCGACCGGCCTCGGCATGATCATCAACCCCGCCGACGGCGGACCGGTCGAGTTCCGCGACGCACGCAGGCCGCCGCCCGACCGCTGGAGCATCGAGGCCCTCGACTTCCTCTTCATCAACGCCTCATCCCCCAGCGTCAGCATCCGCTCGCCCATCGGCGGCAGGGACCTCAGCGACATCCTCAAGGCCGAGGACTACCTGGTGACCGACCCCGACCTCGACGGCGACGGCTTGACCGACGACCTCACCGCCTTCTACTCCGCCGGGCCGGTCCGCTCCTTCACCATCCGCGACGCCTACGGCTCCGTGGACGGCGACATCGTCATTCGGGGCGCCGACCCCTTCGGCTTCGCCTCCCAGAAGTTCACCCTCAGGCGGGTGGACATCGCCCCCGACGCCGACGTCGTGCTCCCCGACGGCGCCATCAAGTCATTCAGCCACACCGGCGGCGCCTTCGACGCCGACCTCCAGGTGCAGAACATCCTCAAGGGCACCTTCGGCGGCACGCTCAGCGGCAACATCACCTTCCTGTCGAGCTTCACCGGCCGCGTGGGCACCACTGGCAGCGTCTTCGGCGGCGACGTGACCGTGCTGGGCGACTTCCTCGGGACCCTTGACGGGAAGAAGACGCCCAACGGCTCCTCCACGCTGTTCCTCACGTTGGGGACCACCATCAACGGCTTCGTCTCCCGCCAGCCCGACGGCCTCATCAACATCTTTGGCGAGGACCTCTCCTTCGGCGGCATCTTCGCCGTCATTGACGTCGTCTGACCACGCCCCGCGGGGCCGGGGGACTCCCCTCCCCCGGCCCCGCTCTCGACCCACCCCTGGCCGTCCCCACATACTGCATCAACCCTGCGCCCCTGATACCTGACCCACTATGGGCGCTTTGGCGATCCGGACGCTTCCGGGGTGGTCCCGCCATACTGCATCAACCCTGCGCCCCTGACTTGACCCACTATGGGCGCTTTGGCGATCCGGACGCTTCCGGGGCGGTCCCGCCATACTGCATCAACCCTGCGCCCCTGATACTTGACCCACTATGGGCGCTTTGGCGATCCGCGCGCTTCCC
>VGYW01000432.1 GCA_016872875.1 Planctomycetota bacterium
GTAGGCGCCGAGGTTCTTGCCGGGGTAGAAGCTGAAGGCGGCGGCGTGGCCAAGCGAGCCGGCGCGGCGGCCGATGTACTCGGCCCCGTGGGCCTGGCAGGCATCCTCGATGAGGAGCAGGCCGCGCTCCGCGGCCAGGGCCGCAAGGGGGGCCATGTCCGCCGTCTGGCCGTAGAGGTGGACAGGGAGGACGGCCTTCGTGCGCGGCGTGATGGCCGCTGTGACGAGCGCGGGGTCCATGTTGCAGGTCGCCTCGTCAACGTCCACGAACACGGGCTTTGCGCCGCAGTGGCAGATGCCCTCGGCGGTGGCCGCGTAGGTGTGGGAGACGGTGATCACCTCGTCGCCCGGCCCGACGCCTGCGGCGGCGAGCGCGAGGTGGACGGCGGCGGTGCCGGAGCTGAGGGCCACCGCGTGGCCCACGCCGCAGTAGGCGGCGAACCGCTCCTCGAAGGCGGCGATCTTGGGCGAGCCGATGAAGTCGCACGACTCCATCACCTCGGCCAGCTCGGCGCGGATCCTGACGCCGATGGCCCGGTACTGAATCCGCAGGTCCACGAAGGGCACGCGAGGCCCGGCCTGGGTCATTCCTTTGTCCCCGAAGTGTAGGGCGGCCAGTCGTAGGGCCGCTTGAAGAAGCCCTTGGGACAGGTCAGCTCGTCCACCCGCTTGATCACCTCGGCGGGGCAGCCGACGACGACGCAGTCGGGCGGCACGTCGCGCGTGACGACCGACCCCGCCCCGACGAAGGAGTTGCGGCCCACCCTCACCCCCGGCAGCAGCGTGGTGTTGGCCCCGATGCGCACAAGGTCCTCCACAACGGCTCCGCGCACGCAGTCCTGGTAGCGCGGGCACTTCATGTGCGGGTCGTCGGTGAAGACGACGTTTGGCCCGACGAGCACGTGGTTGCCGATGGTGACGAGTTCGAGGAAGCAGCCGCTGTGGATGCGCACCTCGTTGCCGATGCGGTTCCCGTACTCGATGGTCGAGCACGTCCCGATGCTGCACTCGTCGCCGATCACGTTGTCCTCACGGATGGAGACGCACTGTCCGCACTGGAAGCCGCGGCCGATGGTGGTCCCCGCGTAGAGGGTGGAGAATGGGCGGATGACGGCGCCGTCGCCGATCACCAGGGGCAGCTCGCCGGGCTTCTTCCCGCGCGGCGGCATGCCGAGGATGCAGGGGCTATGAAGGGTGACGTCGCGCCCGAGCTGGACGTTGGGATAGATGCGCACTTGATCGCTATCGGGGATTTTTGATTTTTGATTTTCGATTTGCGATTTCACTCCGCACTCCGCTAACCTCCCGCAGGTTGAGAACCTGCGGGAGGCTCGATCACCACCCTCGCGCCTTGCTGTCGGAGGGACTTTTCGGCGGCTTCGAGGACGCGGACGACCCGCAGGCCGCTCGCGCCGTCGCTGCGCGGCTTGCGGCCCGACTGGACCGCGCCCACGAAGTCGGCGCACTCGATCTTCAGCGGCTCCGCAGCGTCCACCCTCGGCGAAAAGATGTCGCCCGACGCGCAGAAGAGCCTGAACTCGCCGAAGGTGTCGAGGTACGGCTGGCGGGCGAAGCGTCGGTCGTATATCTTCACCGGCTCCGCCGTGCTGAGGTCGTCGTAGACCGCCATCTTCTTGTCGCCCACAATCGTGATGCGCCGCACCTTGCACGGGTCCAGCCACGAGGCGTGGCAGTGGGCCATCACCCCGTCGGGGTAGAACAGGCTCACGAACACCACGTCCTCGATGCCCGGCGTGAGCTGGCAGGCGCCTGTGGCCGACACGCCCTCTGGCGCGCGCCACAGGAGGTAGTTGAGGATCGAGACGTCGTGCGAGGCAAGGTCCCAGAGCGCATTGACGTCGTCGCGGAACGGGCCGAGGTTGAGGCGTGCCGCGGCCACGTAGAGCACCCGCCCCAGCTCGCCGCCGTGGATGAGCTCCTTGAGCTTGTTCACCGCGGGGTTGTACTCGAAGACGTGGCCGACCATGAACACGCGGCCCTTGGCCTCGGCGAGCGCGACCAGCTCTTCCGCCTCGGCCACTGAGGCGGTGAGCGGCTTCTCGACGAAAACGTGTTTGCCTGCCTCCAGCGCCTCCTTGCCGAGGCCGAAGTGGGTGCGGACCGGCGTGGCGATGCAGACGGCGGCCACGTCGGGCGCATCGAGGAGCCGGCGGTAGTCTGGCGTGACCTCGACCGCCCCGGCGTAGAGCCCCTCGGCGTGCCGGCGGCGGGACTCGCTGAGGTCGGCGATGTAGCGCACTCGCGCATTCGGCAGCGAAGCGAAGTTCCGCACCAGGTTCGGCCCCCAATAGCCGAAACCGATGACGCCGATGTTAACCTTGTCCAAGAGGTCTCGACCCTTCAGGCAGGAGGATGGGTGGATGAATGGATGATTGGATGAATGAGAGGAGGCAAGGCTGCTCTGACACTCATCCATTCATCCATTCATCCACTCATCCATTCATCCATTCATCCATTGTAGGCATCGAGCAGGGCGCGCTCGGCGTTGGCCCAGTTGTAGCGCCGCTCGGCGGCCCGGCGGGCGCGGGCCTGGCACTCGGCCAGGCCGCCCTCATCGCAGAGGGTCTTCAGCGCCTCCGCGAGCGCCTCGACCGTCAGGCGCTCGACGACCACGCCGCAGCCCTCCTCGCGCACGATGCGCCCGAGCTCTCCGCAGTCGTTGCACACCATCGCCTTGCCCGCGGCGAGGGCCTCGAAGAGCTTGTTCGGCGCACTGTAGCGGGCGTTCGGGTTGGTCGGCTCCAGCCCGTAGTAAACGGTGTCCACTAATGTAGTATACAGTGGAACCCGCACTGGATCAACAAAGCCCAGGTAGCGTATGCGCGGGCATTGTGCCGCGGCCTCGCGCACGCGCGGGGCGAGCGGGCCATCGCCCCCCACGATGAGCCCGACGCTCTCCAAACCCCTCACCGCCTCCAGAAGCGGCTCGAGCCCCCGGTCGGCGTTCAGCCAGCCGACGTAGCCGACCACGAGCCTGGACTCGCCCGCCAGCTCGCGGCGCTGCTGGGCCACCACGGCTGGCTCGAAGGTGAACTCATCGAGAGGCTTCCAGTTGCCGACGACCCAGGTGCGTCGCGCGCCGCGGCGGCGCAGCTCCTCGGCGAGGAGCTCGCCCACGGTCAGCACCGCATCGGCCCGGCCGCACAGCAGCCGCTCCAGCCTCGCGGCCAGCCGCCTCAGCCAGCCGGCCACGCTCGCGTCGAGCATGTCCGCATAGCTCTCGTGGGCGTCGTAGACCAGCCGGCAGCCCTTGAGCGCCGCGGCCAGCCAGCCCACGGGCAGGGTGTCGAAATCGTGGCAGTGGATGACCTCCGCCCGCGCGCCCAGCAGCCGCCAGAGGACCCGCCACCAGAAGAGCGCGAGGAAGACGGCCTGCGCCGAGCCGCGCCGGTGTCGGCTCCGCGGGCCGAAGCGCTCCACCCGCACCCCCTGCCACCATTCGCACTCGGGCCGACCCCCCTCGCGGTCCCACGCCAGAATCGTCACACGATACCCCGCGCGGGCCAGCGACCGCGCCTCGTTCGCCACGCGCGGGTCGGGAAGGAAGGCGTTGTCGAGGAGCATGAAGACCGAGATTGGCGATTTCTGATTTCTGATTTCTGATTGCTGATTGCCAGAGCGCAATTCAGTAGCCCGCCCTCAGAAAGTTGTCAGCACGACGGGCTTGCTCGTGCGAATCACCGGCTTGGGGCCGCCCAGGGCGCGGAAGGTGAGGAAGCGCAGGGCGAAGCGCCAGAGGCGCGTCGCCCGGCCCACCGAGGCCGCGTCGGTGGTCCTGTGCCGCAGCGCCAGCTCCACCGATCCGCCCTGGCGCGGCCAACCCTTCGGCACCACGACGAGATAGCTGGCCGATGCCTGCGCGGGCATCGAGACCACGCCCACCCTGGCCCCGTTTCCCGCCACAAAGGCCACCTGCCACTCGAGCGTGTCGCCAGGAGCCGTCTCCGGGAGGCCCGATGCCTCGAGGCCAAGGCAGAGCAGCTCGGTCCCACCGGCGGCCCGAACAAGGATGAAGGAGCGCTTTTCGAGCCGAAGGCCGCCGCCCAGCTCCAACGGCCCCTCGCCGAAAGCCCCGGTCGACACCTGGCGTTCGGACTCCCGGATGTCGAATCCCGCGAGCGAGCCACAGACAGCCACAGGGAAGTCCGCCATCAGCCCCCACCCAAAATCCGCGTCGCCAAAGGGGTAGCCCAACGGAGCAAAGAGGCGCGAGACCGGCCGCGGCTTCCGGGTCCGCACGGCCTCCAGGCGCGCCAGCGTGTCAGTCGGCTCCATCACCGGGCGGCCCTTCACCAGCGCGAAGTGCTCCACCACCGGGCGGTCGGCCAGGAACCGCATCTGGAGCGCGTAGTGGACCGCCAGCGCGCTCTCCTCCTCGAAGGCCGTGTGGGCCGCGAGGTCCTTCGCCCAGCGCACCTGCCGGTGCGCCAACGGCTCCCAGCGGTCCTCCTGGGTGAGGACATAGAAGGAGCTGAGGATGAGGAATACGACGCCCGCGACGCTCACGAGGCCGCGCCACCTGGCGCCGCGGCGACACCACTCCTCGGCCACAAGCCCCACAGTGACCACCACGGCCGGCAGGAACAGCAGATGGTAGTAGGGATGGGCGTGAAAAATCCAGGGGAACGCCGCCGCGTAGGGCAGCGGCCAGAGCCAGAGCAGCACCACGTGCTGCTCCCGCCGGTTCTCGCGCGTCCAGACCGCGGGCCAGAGGCGCCGCGCCAGCCAGAGCAGGGCCAAGAGCACCAGGGGCGAGAACTGGACGAGGAACTTGGTGAAGAAGCCGATGACCATTGAGCGGACGCTCACGCCTCCAAGCTCGGCCCCGCCGCCAGGGGCGGCCCAGCCGCGGCTCGCACCCCCGAGCGTCTGGAAGAAGACGTGCTGCTCGGCCGGAACCCGGCTCACGTAGGCCACAAGTCCCCCGAAGCAGGCTACCGCCAGCGCCGGCAGCGCCAGCATCGCCGCCCGCCGCGCACGCGACCGGTAGACGAACGCGTGGCCCGCCAGCACGAAGCAGAGGACGTAGGCCGGCCAGGCCGTCCACAGCCCCAGCGCGCTCGCGGCCAGCAGGCCCCAGTAGTCCGCCCATCGCCCCGACTCGCAGTAGCGCAGGTAGAAGAGCGCCGCGAGCGAGGTCCAGAGCACCAGCGGCGGGCCGATGACGTCCACGAACGCCCCGCCGTACTGCACGGCCATGGGCATGGCGGCCCCGAGCACGAGCGCCCAGGCCCAGGCCGTTCCCCCGGCGACCTTCTGCGCCAGCGCCGCCAGGACCCCCACGAGCGCCAGGCCGCAGGCGAGCTGCGGGAGCAGGACCGCCCACGTCTGAGGCCCGAAGAGCGCCACGCCGGCCGAGCTCAGGAGCGGCGCGAGCGGCGGATGGCTCGGATAGTAGACCCGCTCGGCCGGCGGCAGCACGGGGCCAGGCGACACTATCTGCGCCAGGCCGAAGTCAGGGTAGCCATACTTCAGGTAGTTCCTTGCCACGGAGCCGTAGAGGCCCACCTGGTAGCGCGGGATGTCGGTCAGGCCGTGCCAGCGCCCGAGCAGGCCATAGACCGAGGCCACGGCCACGAGGCCGAGCAACAGCCTAATTTCTGATTTCGGATTTCTGATTTCTGATTTCATCACTCATCCGCCGCAGCTCGAGGAGCATGCGCTCCTGGAGCACACGCTGCCTGACCACCATGTCGGCGAGGAGTGCGAGGACGTAGAGGACGACGCCCAGCGTGAGGCCCAGCGCGCTGCCCGTGAGGAACGACGTGTAGGGCGCCGTCTGGCCCGTGTGGAGCCAGTGGACGAGCACCCACAGCCCCAGGAACGCCCCGAGCGCGACGAAGAACGTGCCGATGGCCCCGAAGAACCGCAGCGGGTGCATGTCCCGCATCGTCAGCATCAGAATCGAGAAGCAGCGCGCCCCGTAGGAGAGCACGGAGCCGGCGATGCGCGACTGGCCGTGCTCGCGCACGCCCCGCACCGCCAGCGGCACCTCCACCAGCCGAAGCGTCCCGCGCGAGAGCAGCATCAGCGTCTCCTGCGCGTAGTCGAAGCGGCTGAAGAGGTTGAGCTGGTGCGCCGTCTCGCGCGTGTAGGCTCGGAAGCCGCACGAGGCGTCCGTGAACCGCGTCCCCGCCGCCCAGTTCACCAGCCGCGTAACCATCCTGTTGCCCCACTTCTTCACGCGCGGCATCTGGGGCTCGAGGTCCTTGCGGGCGAAGCGGGAGCAGGTGGCGAAGTCCGCCTCCCCCTTCAGGAGCGGCTCCAGGAGCTTCGGGATGTCGGCGGGGTCGAACTGTCCGTCGGCGTCTATGTGGCAGATGATGTCGGCGCCCAGTTCCACCGCCTTGAATCGCCCCGTGGCGAAGGCGGCGCCGGAGCCGAGGTTACGCGGGTGCCGCACCACCACGGCCCCCGCCTCGGCGGCCACCTGAGCCGTCCTGTCCGACGACCCGTCGTCCACCACCACCACGTGGCTCACCGTGGCGCCCGGCAACTCGCGCGGCACCGCGCGCACCACATCCCCAACGGTCGCCTCCTCGTTGAGCGCCGGGATGACCACCACCACGCTCTCGGCCATGCCACACGCCCTCCGGTTCGCCACGGGCAGCGTCCTGTCCCGCAGACAGTCTACCCGATCCCGCCTCTGGCCGCAACCGGCCAGCATTCGTGGCCGTGTCGGCGGGCCAAGGCCCCGCACCGCCGGGTGCGAATACCCCGTGGAGAGGGAACACCTGCCCCCTCTCCCTTGGGGAGAGGTCGCCCGCCAGAGGCGGGCGGGTGAGGGTGCCTTCCTGACCTCTCCCTTGGGGAGAGGTCGCCCGCCAGAGGCGGGCGGGTGAGGGTGCCTTCCTGACCTCTCCCTTGGGGAGAGGTCCTGGAGTTTGGCGGTTTGGTTCTGCCTGTCTTTGAGTGCTTCGCCATAACATAGCAGCATGGCTCGACTTGTGCAAGTTGCACTTGACTCTCATTGTGGAATGTGGTATCTAGTAATATAACTAGAGTACGGAGTAA
>VGYW01000433.1 GCA_016872875.1 Planctomycetota bacterium
ACTACGTGGTGTTGCCCGCGACCCTGGGGGCTTGCTTTGGTCATTGAGCATTCCGGGCTTGGAGATTGTTTGGTGCTTGGCGTTTGGCTCTTGGGATTTCCCGCATTTCGTGAGAAATGCGGGCTAGTGCTTCAGCGTGTCGAGGAGCGAGAGCACCATCGCCGCGAGGCGTGCAAGAGTGCCACTCGCCCCCCACAAGAAGTGGCACTCTCGCGCGGGGCTGGGCCGCTCTCCCTAAGTCCCCAATTCGCAGACACTTAGGGAGCTGCGCGCTCCTTGAGCATGCAAGAGGGCCACTCGCTCCCCTCAGGGAGTGGCCCTCATTGGCCGGCACATGGCGAGTCGAGTGCTACGCTATCCGAGCGCCGCACCCACCGCCCCACTACACCTTGGACGACTGTTCACGCCGCCCTGCCCATGCCGATACGCGCTCACCCGGATTTCGCCAAAGGATGTGCGCCTGTCACCTACCCGGCCAAGCATCATTCCGACATTCTGTAGAATGTCAGAACATCGCCCGTCCCCACAGGCGCTCACGCGGATTGCCGCGCCCCGGCGCCCACCCGCTCCGCACGGGCATGAGGCCGATCGGGCAGCCCGGGATGGCGGACCACGGTTACGGAGTTGTTCAACTCCGTAACCATCTTCCGTGCCGCGGTATGGGACGGCGCGCAGTTGCGTTGGTTTGCCGCGCCCCGGCGCCCACCCGCTCCGCGTTGTCTGCCACCTGCCCACTGTCGTCTCTGGCCCCGGCTACCCTCTCCCTCTGGGACTGGGAGAGGGAGAGGAGCGCCCTGCGTGACTGAGGCATTGCGGTCAGGGGGTTGCGGCGGGGGCTGGGACGGGTTGGGGGGCTTCGCCCGGGGACGTGGGCTCGTGGGCGTCGAAGTAGAGGTGTTCGTCGCGGACGCGGATGGTGATGCGGGTGCCGTCCTTGAAGCCTGAGCGGAGGAGTTCCTCGGCGAGGGGGTCCTCGATGTGGTTCTCGATGGCGCGCTTGAGGGGGCGCGCGCCGAACTCGGGGCTGTAGCCCTTCTCGATGAGGAACTCCTTGGCCTCGGGGGATAGCTCGACGTTGATGCCGCGCTGGGTGAGCCGCTTGGCGACGCGGGAGAACTCGATCTCGACGATCTGCTGGAGGTCGTCCTTGGTGAGGTGGCGCAGGACGATGATGTCGTCGAGGCGGTTGAGGAACTCCGGGCGGAAGTGGCGCTCGACGCTGGCCATGAGGCGGCGCTTCATGTCCTGGTAGGTCTCGTCGCCGGTGGGCTTGACGAAGCCGAGCGCGCCCTGGCTCTTGATCATCTCGGCGCCGATGTTGGAGGTCATGATCAGGATGACGTTCTTGAAGTCCACGTGGCGGCCGAAGCTGTCGGTCAGCCGGCCCTCTTCCATGATCTGAAGGAGCATGTTGAAGACGTCGGGGTGGGCCTTTTCGATCTCGTCGAGGAGGACGACGGCGTAGGGGCGCCGGCGGATTTTCTCGGTTAGCTGGCCGCCCTCCTCGTAGCCGACGTAGCCGGGGGGCGCGCCGATGAGGCGCGAGACGTTGTGCTTTTCCATGTATTCGGACATGTCGATCTGGATGAGGGCGTCCTCCTCGCCGAACATGAACTCGGCGAGTGCGCGTGCGAGAAGGGTCTTGCCGACGCCGGTCGGTCCGAGGAATATGAATGAGCCGATGGGTCTTCGGGGGTCTTTGAGGCCGGAGCGTGAGCGGCGGACGGCTTTGGCGATGGCGTGGATCGCCTCGTCCTGGCTGACGACTTTCTTGTGGATTTCGGCCTCCATGCGGAGGAGGCGCTTGGTCTCCTCGCTCTCCAGGCGGGTGAGTGGGACTCCGGTCATGGAGGAGACGACTTCGGCGATGGTGTCCTCGGTGACGGAGCCTTCGGCTTCCTGGGCCTTGTCGCGCCACTCGCGGAGCGTGGCCTGGCAGCGGGCGCGGAGCTTCTGGGCCTTGTCGCGGAGTGCGGCGGCGCGCTCGAAGTCCTGGCTCCCCACCGCGCTCTCCTTCTCCTCGTTGAGGCGTTCGATCTCGCCCTCGAGCTCCTTGAGGTTCGGCGGCTTGGTGGTGGCGGCCATGCGGACGCGCGCGCCCGCCTCGTCCATAACGTCAATCGCCTTGTCGGGCAGGTAGCGCCCGGTGATGTAGCGGCTCGAGAGCTCGACGGCGAGGGCGAGGGCTGGGTCGGTGAAGCGGACGCGGTGGTGTGCCTCGTAGCGGTCGCGGAGCCCCTTGAGGATCTCGAGCGCCTCATCCTTGCTGGGGGGGTCCACCATGATGGTCTGGAAGCGGCGTTCGAGCGCGCCGTCCTTCTCGACGTACTTGCGGTATTCGTCGAGGGTGGTGGCGCCGATGCACTGCATTTCGCCGCGCGAGAGGGCGGGCTTGAGGACGTTCGAGGCGTCAATGGCGCCCTCGGCGCCGCCGGCGCCGACGAGGGTGTGGAGCTCGTCAATGAAGAGGATGACGTTCTTGGACTTTCGGACTTCGTTCATGACGGCCTTGATGCGCTCTTCGAACTGGCCGCGGTACTTAGTGCCTGCGACCATGAGGGCGAGGTCGAGGATGACGATGCGGCGGTCGCGGAGGGTCTCTGGGACGCTTCCTGAGGCGAGGGCGGCGGCGAAGCCTTCGACGATGGCGGTCTTTCCGACGCCGGCCTCGCCGAGGAGGACGGGGTTGTTCTTGGTGCGGCGCGAGAGGATTTGGGTCAGGCGTGTGATCTCGCGCTGGCGGCCGATGACGGGGTCGAGCTTCCCCTCGCGTGCCAGCTCGGTGAGGTCGCGGCCGAAGGAGTCGAGGGCAGGCGTGTCGCTCTTGCCCTTCTTGGTGCCGCCGGGGCGCGCGGCGTCTGGGCCGCCGGCGGGCTGGAGCTCGGAGCCGAGGAAGTTGTGGATTTCCTCGCGGACCTCTTCGAGCTTTAGGCCGAGGTTGACGAGCACCTGTGCGGCGATGCCCTCCTGCTCGCGCAGGAGGCCGAGGAGGAGGTGCTCGGTGCCGATGTAGTGGTGGCTCAGGCTGCGGGCCTCCTCGAGGGCGAGCTCGAGGACGCGCTTGGCGCGCGGGGTGTAGGGGAGCTGCTGGTTGGGCGGGACGGGCTCAGGGCCGCGCTCGACGACCTTTTCGATCTCGGCGCGGATTTCCTTGAGCTCGACGCCCATCTTCTTGAGGACGACGGAGGCGACGCCGGTGCCCTCCTTGACGAGCGCGAGGAGGATGTGCTCTGTGCCCACGTAGTCGTGGTGGAAGCGCTGCGCCTCGAGGCGAGCGAAGCTCATCACCTTGCGGGCGCGTTCCGTGAAACGGTCGAACATCTAGGAGTCTCCTGCGTGCCTGGCCTGGGCCAGGCACCTGCGGATGAAGGTGGCCCGCGCGACGTCGCGGGTCTGGGGGTCCAGCTCGCGGCCCTCGAGCACCTGGAGGTGGGCAGGGAGGGTCTGGACGAAGAGCTGGTTGACCGCCGGGATGTCGAGCTGGCCGATGATGCCGAGGTGGACGCCGAGGCGGAGGTTTGAGAGGAGCGCGATGGTCTCGCTCGACGAGATGGTTCGGGCGTGGAGGAGCATGCCGTAGGCCCGCCACACGCGGTCCTCGAGCTGCTGGCGGTTGTGCCCGAGGATGAAGTGTCGCGCCCGGCGCTCGTTCTCCACGATTTCGGGGATGATGCCCTGGATTTCCTGGAGGACCTCTTCCTCGGCCTTTCCGAGGGTGACCTGGTTTGAGATTTGGAAGAAGTTGCCGGAGGCCTGGGTGCCCTCGCCGTAGAGGCCGCGGACGATGAGGTTGATCTTGGCGACGGCGTGGAAGACCTTTTCGATCTGCTTGGCGAGCTCGAGGGCCGGGAGGTGCAGCATGACGGAGGCGCGCATGCCGGTGCCGACGTTCGTGGGGCAGGCGGTGAGGAAGCCGAGGCGTTCGCTGTAGGCGTAGGGCACCCGCTCGCCGATCGCGCTGTCGAGGGCGTTGGTGGTGCGCCAGGTGTCGGCCAGCTCGAAGCCGGAGTGGAGCACCTGGATGCGGAGGTGGTCCTCCTCGTTGATCATGATGCTGACCGCCTCGGAGCCCTGGATGGCGACGCCGCGCGGCCCCTGGGCGTCCTCGTGCTCCTTGGAGATGAGGTGTCGCTCGACGAGGAGGCGGCGCTCGATCTCGCTCGCCACGGTGAGGTCGAAGTAGTGGCACTGGGGCACCACGGCCTCGTCCACCACGCACTCGCAGAGGCGCTGGGCGAGCTCGGCCTGCTGGTCCGGCTTGAGGCGGGTGACGAAGGGGTAGTCGGCCACGTTGCGCGCCAGGCGGATGCGGGTGCTGATCACGATGTCGCTGTCGGCGCCCGTGCCGCGCAGCCACTCGCCGGGTTGGTGGACCAGCTCAGACAGGCGCATTGCCTTTTTCCTTCTTCAGGGCGTATATCTGGTCGCGGATGCGCGCGGCGCGCTCGTAGGCCTCGTCGGCCACGGCCTTGCGCAGCTCGGCGCGGAGCTGGGCCAGGCGGCCGTCCTGGCCCGCCGCCGCCCTCGCGCTCGCCTGCTTCCCTCGGTGCTGCGTCGTGCCGTGGATGCGCTCGAGCAGCGGGTCCACCCCCTTGCGGAAGGCCTCGTAGTCGTTCGGGCAGCCGAAGCGGCCGCCGGACCTGAACTCGCCGAAGCTGATGCCGCAGTCGGGGCAGGTGGTCTTCTGGAGCTCGTCGCTCTCGGTCTCGCCGGCGGCCTGGATGATGCCGCTGAGGACCTCGTTGAGGTCAATCACTGCGTTGGCGGCCGGGAAGATCAGCTTCTTCTTCTTCGCGCACTCCTCGCAGAGGTGCAGCTCCCGCTTCTCGCCGTTGACGATCTCGGTGACGTGTATCGTCGCCACCTTCTTGCCGCATTGGCACGCGATCTGGCTCATTCAGTCGGCTCCTTATCGCTTCTCCCAGCGGAGAAGCTCCAGCACCTGGGCCAGGGTGGTGTGCTCGGCCCGAATCTCGCCGCGGATGCGGTTCTCGCGTTCCAGGCAGTCCATCGCCCGGTTCGCCATCTCGGCCGCCTGCGGGCGCGGGATGACGATCAAACCGTCGCTGTCCCCAACGATCCAATCGCCCGTGTTGATCTCGATGCCCTCGATGTGAATCGTTGGGCCGATTTCGCCGTAGCCCTTGGGCTCGCCCGCGGCCGGCGAGATGCAGCGCGCGAAGCAGGGGAAGCGCAGCTCGGCGATGTTCGCCGTGTCGCGCACCGCGCCGTCCACCGCGATGCCGGCCAGCTTCTTGCGCACGCAGCTCTCCGTGGCCAGCTCGCCCCAGACGGCGGGCGGCCGCCCGCCGGCGTCAACCACAATGACCTGGCCCGGCTCCGCCTTGTCTATCGCCTCCACAGGCTTCGCCCAGTCGCCTGGCGCCGTGCGGACGGTGAGGGCCGGGCCGACGAGGCGCGCGCCCGGCCACACCGGCCGCAGGCCGACAATCGCCGGCAGGCGGTGGTTCCCGTCGGAGACGTTCGCCGTGGAGACCTTTTCGAGTATCTGGCGGACGCCCTCGGGTCCCGCCCGGTGGTAGAGCTCGCTCCTGACCGGCTTGCCGGTCTTCATCGCGCTCTTGATGGCGGCGGTGGCGGCGCGTGCGTCGGCCGACTTGGCGATGGCTCCGCCCACGATGACGATGCTCGCCCCGGCCTCGATGGCCTGGACGACGGTCTCTGAGTTGATGCCGCCTGCGGCGGCGACGGGGATGGCGACGGCGGCGGCGACGCGGCGGAGTTCGTCGAAGGCCCCGGCCCCGCGCATCTGCTCGTCAATCGGGGTGTGGAGTCCCACGATGGCGGCGCCCCACTTTTCCACCTGCCGCGCGCGCTCGGCGGGGTTCGGGCAGTTCAACAGGTCCACCGCCACCTGCACGCCGTAGTTCTGGCCCGCCTTGATGCACTCTTGGATAGTGGAGTCGGATGCGACGCCGAGGATGGCGGCGACGGATGCCCCGGCCTTGGCCGCGGCCTCGATCTCCACGCGGCCGGCGTCCATCGTCTTGAGGTCGGCCACGATGGGCAGGTTGGGGAACTCGGCCCTGAGCTGGCGCACGGCGTCGAGGCCCTCGCTCTTGATGAGCGGGGTGCCGGCCTCGAGCCAGTCGGCCCCGCCGGCCACCGCCTCGCGCGCAACCCGCAGCGCCTGGCTCAGATTGAGAAAGTCCAGGGCGACCTGGAGTATCACGTCCATTTTCGATTTTCGATTTTCGATTTTCAATTTCTGATCTCGACAATCAAAAATCGAAAATCAAAAATCAAAAATCCTCCTTAGAATAGCTGGCTCCGCACCCCTCCGACTCCCACGCCACGACTCTGGCCACGGCGAGCCCGCGCTGGGCCGCGTCCGGGCAGGCCAGCGGCAGGCGCGCCGCAATGGCCTCGTAGACCAGCCGGGCGATGGTCTCCGTCGTCGGGTTCGTGTCGCGGAACGCCGCGAGGTCGTTCAGGCACTGATGGTCGAACGGCTCGATGGCCTCGCGCAGGAGTCGGCGGGCCTCGCGGAAGTCGATCAGGAGCCCCAGGCGGTCCAGCTCGCGGCCGCGGAGATACACCTCCACCTTCCAGTTATGGCCGTGGAGCCGCTCGCAGTTGCCGTCGTACTCGCGCAGGCGGTGCGCGGCGGCGAAGTCGCCCTGAATGTGAAGCTCATAGCTGTCCAGGATGCGGCTCCCGCCGGGCGCAACGCCTCGCTTCGCTCGGCCATTCCACCGCGGATTATAGCATTCCCCGCGCGGCAAGTCAAGGAAGCGCGGACGCCGAGGCTCGCTCCCTGCCTTGATTCAGTTCGGCTGGCACGGTATACTATCGTGAGAGCTCGATTCGCTCGGCGGGCCAAAGGAGGCTGCCTTTGCTGCGGTACTCACGGATGTGTGCGGTTGTGGCGGGCCTGTGGCTCGGCGGCCTGGAGGCCGGGGAGACGGGCGCGTTCCAGAACGAGAACGTCATCGGCGACCTGATCCGCGTTGGGCGGGGCCTCTTCAGCGAGGGGGAGCGCGAGATGGCGCTGGGGAGGCGCGAGGCC
>VGYW01000434.1 GCA_016872875.1 Planctomycetota bacterium
GATGAAGCCCTGGTTGCGGTCGAGGAAGGCGGCGGCGTCCTTGGCCTGCTTCTGGACCTCCGGGTTGTCGGTCGCGGCGGCGGCCTTGGCGATGGCCTGCTTCGCCCCCTCGGGGTCGCCGCCGCCCGTGGCCTTGGCGATGCGGATGACGGCTGCGGCCGCCTCGTTCTTGAGGGCGGGGCTGGCCAGACAGCCCTCGGCCATTCTCAGGGCATCGGGGGTCGGGATGTCGGCAACCGTTGCCAGCGCCGCCCGCCGCTCCTCGTCGCGCTTGGCCGCGGCCAAGGCGTCCTGGCACATCCTGAGGCGTTCGGCGGCGGAGCGCTCCTTGCGGAGCGCGATCATGCGGATGTAGCCGCGGAGGGCGAGGACGTGGTGGGCCGGCTTGTCGGCGGTCTTGGCCACCTGGAGCAGGTCGGCGGCGGGGCTGTCGTCGCGCCAGTCGGCCAGGGCGCGGACAGCGGCGTCCTTCACGGCATCATCGGCGTCGGCGACGGAGCCGCGCAGGGCTTGATAGGCGCCCTGCGTGCCGATGCCGCCGAGGACGCGGAGGAGTGCGGCGCGGGTGGCGCCCTGGGTGTCCTTGAGTGCGGCGACGACGGTGGCCGCGGCCTTCTCCTTGTCGGCCAGGCGCGATGTGGCGGAGGCCAGGGCGCGCTCGGCGGCGGTGCGCACCGCGTCGTCCTTCGCCTCCAGGAGCAGCTTGCCGAGGGTCGGCAGGTCGCTCTCGTCCGCCAGCTTGCCGAGCGCGCCGACGGCGGCTGCCGCCACCTTCGGGTTCGCGTCCGCCGTGTAGCCGAGGATGGTCTTCAGGTGGTCGCGCCCCTTGCGGCCGGCCAGGACATCGAGGAGCGGGGCCTTGGCGTCGGCGGCCGCGGCGTCGAGGGCCTTCACGATGGCCGACGTGGTTGCCTCGCCGGGAATCAAGAGGAGGCTCGATTGTGCTGCGGAGCGCTCTGGGGCGCTCTGGGCGGCGAGCTTCGCCACGAGGGGCGCCACGGCGGCCTCGGTGCCCGCGGTCGCCGCGGCGCGGATGGCCGCGAGGCGCACCGCGTCGTCCGCGTCGCCCATCGCCTCGAGCACCGCGGGAAGCGCCGCCGTGTCGCTCCGCTTCGCCAACAGGTCGAGGATGGCCACCTTGCCCGCGGGGTTCGCGCCTTTGAGCTGGGCGACCCAGCGCTGGGTGGCCTTCTCGCCGGGCATGGCGATGGCCGCGGCGAGGGCGGCAGCACGCATGTCCAAGTTGTCGCCGCTCATCGCGGCCACCACCTCGTCCATCGCCTCCTCGCCCGCGGCGGCGGCGAGGGCCTGGAGCGCGGCGCAGCGGACGTGTACGTCGGCCGTGCGCGACTTCATCAACTGGCGTGCGAGCTTGGTGCCCGCCGCCTTCTCGCCCGCCTCGCCCAGCCTGCGGGCGAGGAGGACCGCGGCCTCGGTCATCTGGCTTCGCTCGTAGGCGGCCTCGGCCTCCGCGCCCTTGAGCAGCGGATCAACGGCAGCGGGGTCGGCGGAGTTCGCCAGGGCGAACGCCGCCACGAGGCGTGTATCGCGGTCCTCATCGCTCAGGGCCTTGGCCACGGCCGCCTGGCCCTTGGCGGCCCGCAGGACGCCGAGGGCCTGGATGATGGTCACGCGGCACGGCCCGGCGGCCTTCGGCAACGCCTCCTGGAGTATGGCGATGGCCGCCTTGTCCTTGATCGCCAGCATCGCCTGCACCGCATACTCACACAGCTCCCTATCGAGGAGGAACTTGCCGAGGGCAGGGGTGCTCTCTGTCCCACCCGCGAGCTGAAGCTGCATCATGAGGAATGCCTTGACCTGTGGGGGCAGGCCGGTCTCCAGTTGCTTGACCAGCGTGTCGGCGAAGAGCTTCCGTTCGGCCTCGGCGTCCGCCCGCTGCACCCACGTGGCCAGGCCGTGGAGTGCGAAGCGCGCCTTGCTGTCGTCCTCCTTCCCTGGCTCTTTGAGCATCTTGGTCAGCTCGACGATGCTGTCGGGCGCGCCCTTGAGGATTTCCTGGAGGACGGCCTGTGCCTCCTCGGGCTTGTCGGCGGGCAGCTTCTGGATGAGCGCCGCCATGCCCTGGGGCGGCTCGGCGGCGTGGGCCGCTGTGCCACAAAAGGCCAATGCCAAAACCCACAACACCCCCTTGCTCGCGCGAATGAACATGCCAGCTCTCCTCTTCTCTGTTGGATTCGACCGAATCGATTGATTCGATTGAATCGATTCACTCGATTCCTTCGACGAATTGGGCCGCTACCACCCCTCCTCACACACTCACACAGGCAAACGCCACGGCGCCCGCATGGGCACGTTGACCAGGCGATTCGCCTCCTCGTCGCCCACGAACTGCTCCTTGGCGGGGTCGTAGCGGAGCTTGCGGCCCAGGCGAATGGCGATGTTGGCGAGGTGCAGCAGCGTGGCGCAGCGCTGCGACACGTCGGCGTTCCCCGCGCACTCGACGCGCAGCCGCACGGCCTCCTCGAAGCTGCCCTCGCCGGCGCCGTACTTCCGCGGCGTGTCGGGCACCGCGGCCACCACCTTCTCCTGCTCGGGCGTGAGGGCGGGCAGGCCGCGGTTCTCGATGGGACACGGGCCGCCCCACTCCCCGCTCTCGAAGACGAACGTCGTGCCGTCGGCGTACTTCAGGCTCACCCAGCCCCACAGTTGCACGGCGTCGTGGTGCTGGGGCTGAGGAGCCGACGCCTCGATCTCGACGGGGCTGGTGTAGTCCTTCGCGTAGCGGCACTGCGGGCCGTCGAGGTAGTGCTCGCCCATGTCGGCCAGGCCGCCGCCATCGTAGTCCCAGTAGCCGCGGAAACTGCCCCCCGCCCGATGCGGATGATACGGCTTGAACGGGGACGGGCCGAGCCACATGTCGTAGTGGAGCCCCTTCGGCACCGGCTGCGGCTCCAGGTGCGTGCGCCCGCTCCACATCTTCACCTTCCAGTCGTGGGACGGGCGGCCGATACGGAGGACTGGGCCGTTGTCCTTGATCACCCCGCTGGCCATGATCTTGTAAGTGCGGTCGTTGCTCCCCACGCCGAAGCGGCCGTAGGTGCCGATCTGGAAGAGACGGCGGTAGCGGCGGGCCGTGTTCGCCACCGCGCGGCCCTCCGCGATGAACCGCGTCATCGGCTTCTCGCACAACACGTCCTTCCCCGACTGCATCGCCATGATCGAGATGAGCGCGTGCCAGTGCGGCGGCGTGCCGATGTAGACCACGTCAATCTCCTTGCGGTCCAGCACCCGGCGGAAGTCCACGTAGCCCTCGCACGGGGAGCCAGCCCTGTTGAGCGCGCTCTGCAACCGCCCCTCATTCACATCGCACACCGCGAGCATGAAGGGCGGCTTGCCCGGCTGGTTGGGGCGGACGGTGCCCGCGAGCGCTCCGCCGATGCCGATGGTCGCGCGGGTCAGCACGTCGCTCGGCGCCTTGCGCCCCTCCCCGCCGAGCACGCCCCTCGGCACCACTCCGAGCGCGGCCACGCCTGTCCCTGCCCGCGCCAGCCACTCGCGACGCGACGGTGTGTCCTTGTGCACTGTCTGCTCTCCTTGTTCGCCCCGACCCCTCCCGGCCCATTGCCCCCAGTATGCGCGTTCCGCCGCCGAAAGCAAGCGC
Source organism: Planctomycetota bacterium (assembly GCA_016872875.1). The sequence continues at coordinate 3,623 of VGYW01000434.1, forward strand.
TGGTGGCCCGCCTCTCCGAGGCGGACTCATGCCGCCCCGCCATACTGGATCAACCCTGCGCCCCTGACACTTGATCGACTATGGGCGCTTTGGCGATCCGGACGCTTCCGGGGCGGTCCCGCCATACTGGGTCAAGCCCAAACGTGACCCAGTATGGGTGTTTCGGCGATCCGGACGCTTCCGGGGCCGTTTCTCCCATAGTGGGTCAAGTGCGCGCCTGATGTTTGACCCACTATGAGCGCTTTGGCGATCCGGACGCGTCTATGGCGGTTTTCCCCATACTGGGTCAACTGCGCACGCACGTTGACCCACTATGGGTGGCCTAGCCTCCGAAGTGGGGCGACGGAACCCCGCTGGCTCCCTTCCTGGAGGCCCCTTGGCCCGCCTCCGCCCGCCCTACGACGTGCGGGTTACGCGGGCAGAAGCGGGGCAAGGAGGGAGCGAAGGGCGGCCTGGACGGCCTCGATGGGCAGGGCGGCGTCGAGGCTTTCGACCCGCTCGCCGGCGGCCCTGGCGTGCTCGATGGCCACGAGGTAGTTGGCCCGCACGCGCTCGAGCGTGCCGACCCGCTCGTAGCGTTCCGCGGCGTTGCCGCCCCGCAGCTTGCGCTCGAGGGCGGCGGACGGGGCAATGTCGAGGAACACCGTGAGGTCGGGGCGAGGGAAGCGGGAGTTGAGGGACTCCACCCAGGCCATATCCACGCCCGTGCTCTGGTAGGCCACGGAACTCAGGTAGTGGCGGTCGGAGACGACGATGCGGCCCGCGTCAAGCGCTGGCACGACGGTGCCGCTGACGTGCCACGCGCGGTCCGCGGCGAAGAGGAGCGCCATCGTCGTCTCGTCCGCCTCGGGGACGGCTCCCTGGAGAATCTGGCGGATGAGCGTTCCCACTGGGCCGCCGGTCGGCTCGGCGGTGAGTGTTACACTGTGCCCGAGCGATTCGAGCCACTCGGCGAGGAGGCGCGACTGGGTGGTCGTGCCCGAGCCGTCTATGCCTTCGAGGACGATGAAGAGGCCTGTGGGCATGTCCGAACTCCCAGCACCCTCACCCCTGCCCTCTCCCCGAGGGAGAGGGGGAAAGCACCCTCACCCCTGCCCTCTCCCCGAGGGAGAGGGGGAAGGCACCCTCACCCCTGCCCTCTCCCCGAGGGAGAGGGGGAAAGCACCCTCACCCCTGCCCTCTCCCCGAGGGAGAGGGGGGATGGGCAGGTGTCAGATCTCAAGGTCGCCGTGCTTCTGGATGTGGGCGACGAGGCCGCCTTCTTCGAGGATGCGCTGCATGACGGGCGGCAGTGGGATGAAGCGCAGGGTGATGCCCGTGGTGAGGTCGCGGACCTCGCCCGCGGCGAGGTCGAGCTCCAGCTCGTCGCCCTCGGCGATGCCGTCGGTGTCGCACTGGATGAGCGGCAGGCCGATGTTGATGCCGTTGCGGAAGAAGATGCGTGCGAAGCTCTTTGCGAGGACTGCGCCGACGCCCGCGAGCTTGATGATGGTCGGGGCGTGCTCGCGGCTTGAGCCCTGGCCGAAGTTGCTCCCCGCGACCACGAAGTCGCCCTGCGCCACCTTGCCCGCGAAGTCGGCCCGCGCGTCCTCAAGGACGTGTTTCGCCAGCTCGGGCAGGTTCGACCTCAGGTGGAACAGCCGCCCGGGGGCGATGTGGTCGGTGCTGATGCCGTCGCCGAACTTCCAGGCTCTGCCCTTTATTGATGGCATTGGGCCTCCAGGAGAAGCTACGAGCCACGAGCCGCGAGCCACGAGCTTCCGACCCGGCTGTCCTCAAGCTCGAAGCTCGTCGCTCGCGGCTCGCGGCTGGTCACAGGTATTCCCTCGGGTCAGCGATCCTCCCCTCAATCGCAGTAGCCGCGGCAACCGCCGGCGAGGCGAGGTAGATGAACGCCTTGGGGTTGCCCATGCGGCCCTCGAAGTTGCGGTTCTGGGTGGAGAGGACGGCCTCGCCGTCGCCGGGGATGCCGTCGTGGACTCCCACGCAGGCGCCGCAGCCTGGGGCGGTGATGACCGCGCCGGCATCGAGGAGCGTCGCCACAGTGCCGTCGGCCACCGCCTCACGGAGTATCCTGCGGGAGCCGGGGGTCACGAGGAGCCGCACGCCGGGCTTGACCTTGCGCCCCTTGAGGATGCCGGCCGCGATGTGGAGGTCCACCAGCCGCCCGTTGGTACACGTGCCGATGAGCACCTGGTTGACCGCCACGTCGCCGAGCTCGCCAATCGTCTTCGTGTTGTCGGGCTGATGGGGGCAGGCGATGGTCGGCTCAAGAGAGCTCACGTCGAACTCCAGCGTCCGCTCATAGGCGGCGTCGGGGTTGGCGGCCAGGGGGCGATACCTGCTGCCCCGCCCACGCGCCTCAAGGAACGCGCGGGTCGTGTCGTCGGACGGGAAGAGCCCGGCCTTGGCGCCGCACTCGACCACGATGTTGGCGATGGTCAGGCGGTCCTCCATCGTCATCGCCGCCACGGTCTCGCCCGTGAACTCCAGGCTCTTGTAGTTGGCCCCCTCGGCGCCGATGGTGCCGATGAGGTGGAGCATGAAGTCCTTCGAGTAGACGCCCTTCGGGAACTTGCCCCGGACGATCACCTTCCAGGTCTCAGGCACGCGGAGCCAGGTCTTGGCGAAGGCGAAAGCCACGGCGACGTCGGTGGAGCCCATGCCCGTGGTGAAGGCGCCGAGGGCGCCGCCGGTGCATGAGTGCGAGTCGGCGCCCACCGCCAACTCCCCAGGGCTGATGTAGTCCTCCGTCGCCAGGACGTGGCACACGCCGCTGCCGATTTCGGAGAGCACCGCCCCGGTCTTCGCCGCAAACTGGCGGAGGGTGATATGGTCATTGGACAGCTCGCGGCGCGGGCTGGGCGCCGCGTGGTCAATGAAAATGATGCACCGTTCCGGCCTGGGGAGCTGCTCGACCCCGAACTTCTCCACCTGCCGCACCGTCAGCGGCCCGGTGCCGTCCTGCACATAGGCCCAGTCAACGGCGGCCACCACGAACTCGCCCGGCACAACGTCGCGCCCGGCGTGCTCGCCGATGATCTTCTGGGTCATGGTCTTTGGCATTCAGCGGTCTCCGCAAAGTGGCATTATCACGCCATGCTACCGAAGGGGGCATCTGGCGTCAAGTGGGGGTGGGCGGTCGTGTCTGGCCCCCAGTTCTGGTGAACTACTGCGGAGCCCCGACAGGGGCGTACTATAACAGCCCAGGGCGAAGCCCTGATCTTTGCCCACATCTTCTGGGGGCTGGGGTTTAGCCCCCGAATGGGGGCGTTTGAGCCGTAGCCCAGGGCGACCGAAGGGAGCCCTGGGAAGAGGCCCCGCCAGCGTAGAGCCCCCGAAGCGGGGCGATTCAATGGGCGTGAAACGCCCCCTTCGGG
>VGYW01000435.1 GCA_016872875.1 Planctomycetota bacterium
GCCCCAAGAAGGACCTGCGGAATGTCCGCATTCAATGCACTAGCCTGGTGGGGGACCACCCGACACGGCGGCCTATCAAGCCTGGGCCGCCGTTCGATGGCCGGCACATCCGCGTAGAGCGTGTGGAGTACCTCAACGTCCAGCGACCGACAGATGGGGCGGGCTGTCGTGGCTGGTGGCCTGACCCTCTGCCTCCCTTCGAGCAGGGCTGCACCCTCGCGGCGGGTCGCAACCATCCGCTCTGGTTTACCGTGTATGTCCCGCCCGATCAGCCGGCCGGCGACTACATCGGAAACATCGAACTGAGTGGCGAAGGGTGGAAGGCATGGGTCCCCCTCAAGCTCCGCGTCTACGACTTCGCACTGCCCAAGACGACCCGCCTCCAGACCGGCTTCGGCCTCGACACGGGCAACATCCGCCGCTACCACAACCTGGAGACCGAGGCTGAACTGCGGAAGGTCCTTGACCTCTATCTCGCCAACTTCGCCGCCCACCGCATCGCCCCCTACACTCCCGCCCCGCTCGACCCGTTCAAGGTCGAGTTCTCCACCGGCCCCTGGGACGGCGGCACGATTGACACCAAGGACCCGAAGGAGGGCAAGCAGTGCCTCCGCGTGGACGACAACGACCCTAAGTCTAGCGTCGTCGCCTTCTACGCTAAGCCCATCCCCGTTGACATCACGAAGACGTATTACTTGCGGTGGTGGGCGAAAACCGCAAAACCCAATCAGCAGTACCTCGTCACCCTCCAGCAGTACGACGCCGCGGGGCAGTGGCTCCCAGGGAACAACATGGATTTCCTTTGCACTGGAACTGGTAGGTGGGATACCAGTGGCTTCGTGGTACCACCCCCTAAAGGCACGCAGTTCAACCCCAGGACAAAGACAGTTCGCCTCGCGCTGCGCCCCGTACCTTGGAGCGAACAGGGTGAAGCGACAGGTACCGCCTGGTTCGACGACATCCGCTTCGCCAAGCTCGAACACATGCGGCTGCCGACCGGCGACAAGGACGAACGGGGAGCAATGGCGGTGGAACACGTCACTGTGCTCGGCCCGAACCTCATCACCGACGGCGGCTTCGAGCAGGGCGCGGGCGAGCTGAAGGCGACGATTGACTTCGCGGCCTTCGACCGCGAGTGCGAGAAGTGGCTCGGCGAGGGGGGCTTCAACGCCGTCCTGATCGGCCTCAAGGGCATGGCCGGCGGAACGTTCTTCTCCCGCCACCCAGGCCGCATCGGCGGCTTCGTCCAGGGCTCGCCCGAATACGAGAAGCTCATGGCCAGCCAGGGCAGCCAGATTGTTGAGCACCTCAAAGCCAAAGGCTGGCTCGACAAGGCGTACATGTACTGGTTTGACGAGCCGGAGCCGCGCGACTACGACTTCGTGATTGACGGCATGAAGCTCCTCAAGCGCGCGGCGCCCGGCCTCACCCGCATGCTCACCGAGCAGCCCGAACCGCCCCTCTACGGCCACGTGGACCTCTGGTGCCCCGTGGTGAGCGCCGTGAAGCCCGAGGCCATCGCCGAGCGGCGCAAGGCGGGCGAGCGCTTCTGGTGGTATCTCTGCTGCGGCCCGCATGCCCCCTACATCGGCCTCTTCATTGACCACCCGGCCGTGGACCTCCGCGTGTGGGCCTGGCTTAGCCGAAAGTGGGGCGTCACCGGCCAACTGGTCTGGACGAGCAACTATTGGACCAGCCCTGCCGCCTTCCCGCCGCCCGACCTCCAGAACCCCTGGGCCGACCCGATGAGCTACTGCTCGGGCTACGACTTCACCCCCGGCAAGATCGGTTACTGGGGCAATGGCGACGGCCGCTTCCTCTACCCCCCCAACCGCGACCCCAAGGCCGACAAGGCGAAGCGCCTCGAAGGCCCCGTCAACTCGATTCGCTGGGAAATGCTCCGCGAGGGGATCGAGGATTACGAGCTATTCGGCCTCCTCGACGGCCTCATTGCCCGTGCCAAGGCATCTGGCAAGGCCGCCGCCCTCCTCCCCGAAGCCGAAAAGCTCGCCCAGGTCCCTGACGACGTGATCAAGGACGACCGCACCTACTCCAAAGACCCCCAGCCCCTCCTCGCCCACCGCCGCAGGGTGGCGGAGATGGTCGAGAAGCTGGGAGCGGCCGCGAAATAGGGCTTGCGAATGACCTCCCCTAGTCGTAATATGGGGGCGTAAAGGAGGAGCACGGCGGCTGGAGCGGACCAACGGCTATGGCGGTAACGAAGGCAAGCCTTCTGTTTGGCGACCCGAGTGAGTCCCAAGCGGGGGATTTCCTCGCTGAGTTTGACCACACGGATGTGGACCATGCGACAATCCCGCAAGAGCGCCTTGATCTTGTGAACCGCTACCGGACGAGTCTTTTCCCCTGGCGTGGCCAGTTCTCCCCAGAGCTCGTCGAACTGCTTCTTTCAGAATTCGCTACCAGTGAAGGCACAGTGGCGGACCCGTTCGCCGGGAGTGGAACCACCCTCTTTGAGGCGGCTCGGAAAGGCCTCCCCTGTTTCGGCAGCGAGATAAACCCGGCCGCAGTGGTGATGTGCCGGACCGTTCATTTCGTGAACATGCCCGAGGCGCAGCGGCGCGCCTGGATCCGGGCCTCAAGGGCAGTGATTGAAAAGCACCTCCCAGTTCACTACGCGGGGGGCTTGTTCGGGTCAATGCCGCACGGCAACAGGGGCATTGAGAACTCGTTCAAGGCCATGTTGGCGGACGCTGCTCGCGACCCCCTGATCCGGGACATCATTGCCAACACCATCATGCGATTCATGGATGTCAGTGGTTCAAGAGACACGGGCACGTTCTTGGCGTGCCTCGGGTCCCATTCAGAGATCGTCCTTGGTCTACCCTACAGCCCCAACCCTTGCAGGGTGTCCCATTGCGACGCTCGATCCCTGCCCCTCGAACCGGCAAGCGTGGGCCTGGTGATCACATCGCCCCCATACATCAACGTGTTCAACTACCATCAGAACTACCGCCCTGCGATGGAGATCATGGGATGGGACCTCCTGGAGGTCGCCAGGTCGGAGTTTGGCTCCAACCGCAAGAACCGGGGGAATCGCTTCCTCACCGTAGCCGAGTACGCTGTTGATATGCTCCAAGCGCTCTGGGAAATGCGGCGAGTCCTGTGCGACAAGGGAAGGATTATCGTCGTTGTCGGCAGGGAGTCGACCGTGCGAGGCGTGAGCTTCAGGAACGGGCGCATCATTGCGGCTCTGGCATCCGGGGCAGCCGGCCTAGGCCTTGGCCTCCGCCAGGAAAGGAAGTTCAAGACGAGATTTGGTGAGACGATTTACGAGGACATCCTTCACCTTGTCCCTTCCACGGAGCGCACGCCGAGCCGCTTACACGACTTCGCCCGTTGCCTCGCGCAATCCGTCCTAGAGGAGGCGCTTCCAAGCGTGGATGGGGATGTCCGCAGGGACCTGCTAGTAGCTATCGAGGAGGCCCCACTCGCCCAAGCGTCACCCATCTTCAAGGCGAGCCGGGGAAGCTGAGGAGACCACATGGCCGCTACGCCACACCTCGACAAGCTGGCTGCCGCGATTGAGAACCCGAAGTGCCGAAAGGATGTTCGCCTATTGAATGAGGCCAAGCGCCTTTATCAGAAGTGGGCTGCCGATCTCGATGCGGTCTCAGGACAAGGCAAGCCCCGCGTCATCGAGATGGTCAAGCTGCTGAACGGGTACAAGGACGCCTTCGAGGTGGAGCTTGTGATGAAGCGAGGCTCCGACTTCCTTCGGCGCCAGAAGGGCCAACTCAAGCTCGACAACTCGATCCTGGAAGAGTTCCTGATTCGTCTCGTGCATCCCGACATCATACGTGGACTCGGGGACGCCCGTTTGGTGGCCGGGCCGCACAACGCCTTCATGTCCCTCTCCTTCCGTCCAAGAGCCTTCAGGGACCTGGGCCAGCGCCCCGAAATCGTCCTGAAGACCAAGGACCAGGACTTCGTAGTTGGGACCGAGATCCACTACAAGTTCTCCGCAAGCCCCGAGTTTCAGCCCGACGTGACGGCGCAGGGTTCCCTCGTACTCGCCGTCTTGGCGGCTGAGTGCAAAGTGAACCTCGACAAGACCATGTTCCAGGAGGCGGCAGGCACAGCGACCCGCTTCAAGCAAGGCTGCCCCGTTTCAAGGTACTTCGTCCTCGTCGAGTACCTCGATATGGAACCCGAGGACTGCCGCATCACCGACATAGACAACGTCTTCCTCCTCCGCCACGCCCGCCGCCTCCCCTTCGAGAAGCGGAGCGTCATCGAGGAGGTCGAACGCCAGCACCGCGAGTACCAGATTGACCCGGACGTCGTCTGGCGCTTCGTTGAAGCCATCCAAGCCTTCGTTGACGCCGCGTGGTACAATCCCGAAGAAGCGTTGCGACGGGGGTCATTTGTGTAGGGAGGTCGCCCCTTGGGCAGCGAGCTCGGGCTCCGAGTGAAACATGAAGCGAGGCTTCGCCAATCTGCCGTTGCACGGGGGGAGGGCGCCGAGGTGGCTGTTTGCACGGATGGTGAAGATGGCGGGGGCCATCGCCGAGGCGGTCTGCCAGGAGTTCGGGCCGGAGGAACTCCTCGCCCGGCTCTCCGACCCCGCGTGGTTCCAGGCGTTCGGGTGCGTGCTGGGCTTCGATTGGCACTCCAGCGGGGTGACGACGACGGTGTGCGGGGCACTGAAGGAGGGGACAAGGCCGTTCGCCCGCGAGGCGGGGCTGTTCGTTGCGGGGGGCAAGGGTGGCCGCTCGCGCAAGACGCCGCAGGAGATCGAGGAGGCCTGCCTGGCGACGGGCCTCGACGCCTCGCCGCTGGTCTACGCATCACGGATGTCGGCAAAGGTGGACTCCGCGGCGCTCCAGGACGGCTACCAGATCTACCAGCACTGCTTCCTCTTCACGCGGGGCGGACGCTGGGCCGTGGTGCAGCAGGGGATGAACGATGCAACGGGCTACGCCCGGCGCTACCACTGGCTGGCGGAGGTGGGGGAGGTGTTCGGGCGAGAAGACGGCCTGAAGGCCGCACTACGAACCGGGCAGAGAGCATTCGACTTCGTGTGCGAGCCGCACGCGGCGATTGCGGCGGAGGCGACGGGCACGGTGCTGAACATGGTGGCCCGCGAGAGCGGCCAGGCGCGGGATTCGTCGGCGGAGGCGGCAAGGCTCCATCCCGACAAGCTCCTCGCCGAGGTCGCATCGCTCCAAACCCTCACGCTCCCTCGCCGCCACGAGCTCCTGGTCCGCGACATCAATCCCGACCACCTCCACAAGGTGCTCCTGACCACCTACGAGCGGCAGCCGCGCGACTTCGAGCGCCTCCTCGGCCTCCCCGGCGTGGGGCCGAAGACCGTCCGCAGCCTCGCCCTCATCAGCGAATTGCTGTATAATGCCCCCGCGAGCCGCCGCGACCCCGCTTCCTACAGCTTCGCCCACGGCGGCAAGGATGGACACCCCTACCCCGTCAACCGCGAGGTCTACGACAAGTCCATTGTCTTCCTCCGCGAGGCCGTGAACCAGGCGAAACTGGGGCTGACCGACAAGCGCGACGCGATGAGGCAGCTTGCCCTGTTCTTGAAGAGAGGAGCCAACCCTTGAAGATGTTGCGGACGGTCCTGGCTGCTGTGGCGCTCATGGGCGGTCTTGTGTCCGGCGGGGACGCGCCGGGGAAGCCGCTCCTGGAGTTCGCGGTCGTCTCCGACACGCACCTGGGCAAGGGGGGCGACGGGCCGGCCAAGGGCCTCGCGCAGATCGTGGAAGAGATCAATGCCTCGAACGCCGAGCTCACGCTCTTCCTCGGCGACCTGGTGGACACCGGGGCGAAGAACGAGCCGCTCTACCCCGAATGGCTCAAGCTCGCCAAGGGCCTCGAGAAGCCCTTCTACGCCATTCCCGGCAACCACGACCCCGTGGAGTTCTTCAAGCGGCACATCCGCCCCGATACGGATTACGTGGTTGACGCGAAGGGCTTCCGCTTCGTGCTCTTCAACGACTCGGAGGCGGGCAGCCACGACGGCGTGGTGACGCCCGAACAGCTCAAGTGGCTCGCCGCGCAGGTGGACGATGCGGCGGCGAAGAAGCTCCGCGTCTTCCTCGTCGCACACGTCGCCGCCCACCCCAACAAGCACCCCGACGTCGGCTGGTGGGTCCGCAAGGGCGAGAAGGAGTTCGAAGCCCTGCTCGTGGCGAAGGGCGGCAGCCCCATCATCGCCTTCCTCACCGGCCACTTCCACTGCGGCCTGCGCGGCTGGAGCGACAGAGGCGGCGTCCAGGAAATCGTCTTCCCCTCCGCCCTCTGGAACGGCGACCGCAAGCTCGAGTCCGCCCCCGGCTTCACCCTGAAGGAACACCGCAAGGGCTACGTCATGGTCGAGGTCTATCCCAAAGAGCTGCGCCTCCGCTACAAGCCCCTCGGCGCCCCCGCCGCCGAGCCGCTCCTGCTCCCCCTGCCGTAAGGCGGCGGCTACAAGAGAGCCAGAAGAGGCATGTGCTGCAACCTGGGTCCGTGCTGAATGGGGGTCAAACATGCCGGAGGTCGCACCGCGTTCGCAGACCGACCTGACGGTCGAAGCGTTCCTTATCCTCCGGGACGCGTTCTTTGATGAGGCCGGACGGCCCAGGGCATTCGGTCTCCGGGAGAAGCGGAACACGCAGGATGACCCCTTCGACGAATACGTGCACGGGATTCTCTCGCACCGACTTCCCGCGGGCGTGGAGTGCTTGAGAGCGCCGGGGCCGCTGATAACGCCCGACCTGGTGCTCTTGCGCCGTGAAGCGTGTGGCAGTGCTCCCCGAGCGGTCCTGGCCTCTGACCCTGGCCGCATCGTGGCCATCGAGGTGAAGAAACTGGGAACGTCCCAAGTTCTTGAGCCTCCCCGGGCGACGCTCTCCGCGCCGCGGGAACGCAAAGGCAAACTCGCCTCTGGGGGACCAGTCCCCCAGACCCCCTGGG
>VGYW01000436.1 GCA_016872875.1 Planctomycetota bacterium
ACGGCGAGCTGCTGGCGCGCGCGGGAGCGGCCCTTGCGGAGCCTGCCCAGTGGCGCCCGCGCGCGGCGGCGCTGGCGCGCCTGGCCGCCGAGCGCTACAATGCCGGGCAACGCCAGGGCCTGCACGAGGTCGAGATCATCTATCTTCGACGCCCGGAGGCCGAGGAGGTGTGGGAGCGCAGGCAGAAGATTCCCGATTTCTGATTTTCGATCTCCGATTTTAGACTCCTGTGAGTAGGCGACTGTACATTGCGGGGTCCATGCCCGTGGACGGCGAAATCAAAAATCAAAAATCAGAAATCAAAAATGCACCCCGTGCCGCGTGGCTATGGCTTGGCGCGTGCCTGGCGGTGGGGCTTGCGGCGCGATTGGGCGCGGTCGCGCTCCCGCACGTGGCGGGCTCGCTGACGGTCTCCGGCAGGCCGATCTCCGAGTGGGCGAAGCGGCCGCTCTTTCCCGACACCGACGAGTACACGCGCATGGCGGCCAACATCCGCCAGGGCCAGGGGATGATGCTCGACCGCGCGAGCCGCATCGGCAGGATGCCTGGCTATCCCGTGTTCCTGGCAGTCGTGCAGGCCCTCTTCGGCGAACAACTCCTGGCCGCCCGCGTCGCCGATGCCCTGGTGGGCGCGGCGGCCATCGCACTCGTGTGGCTCCTGGCGCGCGAGGTCTACGGCCGCGCCGCGGCGGCGATTGCCGCCGCCATCACGGCGCTGTACCCTTTCTTCGTCGTCATGCCGCTCCTCGTTCTCTCGGAGACCCTGTTCGCGTTCTTTCTTGTGCTGGGCGCGTGGCTGCTGGCGAAAGCCTATCGCAGCGTGGACATCAAGTGGTCGGCGGCTGCGGGCCTGGCGTTCGGGCTTGCCACGCTCACGCGCGGCTCGTTTCTCGCGGTGGCGCCGCTGACGGCTGCCGCGTGGGTGGCCCTCTCGCGGCTCGATCGGCGGGCGGCGGCGTGCGCGGGGGCGTTGGTGGGCGCCTTCGCGCTCTCGATGGCGCCCTGGGTCGCGCGCAACTGGGCGGCGAGCGACGGCCACCTGGTCCTCACCACCCTGCGGGTCGGCCCATCGCTCTATGAGGGGCTGAATCCCCACGCCGACGGCGGCCCGATGATGGACCGCATCAACTGGAGCTTCGGGACGGAGGGGCTGAGCGAGCACGAGCAGCACCGGCACTGGCAGCGTGCGGCGCTCCGCTACGCCAGCGAGCACCCGGGCCGCGCCCTGGCGCTCGCGGCGATCAAGCTGGGACGCTTCTGGAACGTGGTGCCGAACCTCGAGCAGTTCCGCGGCACGCTCCCCTGCCTCGCGCTCGGCGTGCCGTACAGCCTCGTGATGCTCCTCGCCATCGTGGGCTTCGCGCGGGAGTGGCGGCGCGCCGACGCCGCCTTGATTCTCCTGTTGCCCGTGGTGTATCATTGCCTTGTGCACATGGCCTTCGTGGGCTCCGTGCGCTACCGCGAGGTGCTCATGCCCCTCCTGGTGGCCATTGCGGCGCACGGCCTGAACACCCTGTGGAGCTGGGCGCGCGGTGGCAGAGCCGGAACTGACCGTGATCGTGCCGGTGTACAACGAGGAGGCGACGGTGACTCGCCTCCTGGAGCGGGTGGCGGCGGTGCCGTTGAGCAAGCAGGTGGTGGTTGTGGATGACGGCTCGCGCGACGGCTCGCGGGCGGCAATCGAGGGTTTCGTGAAGGCGCACCCGGAAGTGGAGCTTGTGGTCCACGAGAGAAACCGGGGCAAGGGGGCGGCCATCCGCACGGGGCTCGCGCGGGCGCGGGGCGCCTACACGATCATCCAGGACGCCGACCTGGAGTACGAGCCTGAGGACTTCCTGCGGCTCCTGGCCGCGGCGCGGGAGCAGCGCGCGCGGGTGGTCTACGGCTCGCGCATCCTCGCGCGCCAGCCGCGCTCCTACCGCCGCTACTACTGGGGCGGCCGCCTCGTGAGCCTGGCGGCCAGCCTGCTCTACTGGCGGCGAATCACGGACGAGCCGACCTGTTACAAGCTCTTCGACACCGCGCTCCTGAAGAGCCTGCCGCTGCGCGAGGACGGGTTCGGCTTCTGTCCCGAGGCCACGGCCCTCGTGTGCAGGCGCGGCGAGCGCATCGTCGAGGTGCCCATCCGCTACGCCCCGCGCTCGATGGCCGAGGGCAAGAAAATCCGCTGGACCGACGGCCTGAAGGCCGTCTGGATCCTGCTCAAGCTGCGGGTGTGGCCGCGGTGAGCCGAATCTCTGATTTCTGATTTCTGATTTTTGCCTTGAGCCTTTTGCCTTTTGCCTTTGGATTGAGTTGGCCGGAGCCGGCTGATGATTCGCAGGTATCAGCGCTATCGGGTGGGACGCCGCTGGCTGGTGGTGCTGGCCATGCTGGGGTGCGTGGCGTTCCACGCCGCGCTGATCGGGCGGCTCCTGCTCTCGCCCGAGCAGTTCCGGGCGCGCACGCGGCTCCTCCTTCAGCGGCAGTTCGGGGGCGAGGTGGAGGTCGGGGAGGCGGCCTACGAGTTCCCCGCGGGGTTCCGGCTGCGGGACCTTTGCATCCACCGTCCGGCGGAGCGTGGCGGGGGTGAGCTGTTCCGCACGAAGGCGTTGGCGGTTGACCTCGGCTTCCTCGCGCTGCTGCGGGGGAAGGTGTCGGTGGACGACCTCGTGCTCGACGCGCCGGAGGCGAGCATCACGGCGGCCGATCTCGCAGAGATGCGGCAGCGGAAGCCCGCGGAGGCCCGCGCCGCGCTCGCGCGCGTCATCATCCGCGGCGGCCGCATCGTGATCGGCAAAGGCGTGCTTTTCCCCGACAGCCCGGAGCGCGAGCTGAGCGACGTGAACCTCCAGCTCACCGAGCAGCGGCGCTTCACGAGCGGCTACGACTTCGAGGGGGAGGCCAAGAGCGCGCTATGGGGACGCTGCATCCTCGAGGGCGCCCTCGACCTCGGCGGCTGCCGGGCGGACGCGAAGGCCACCGCGAGCAGAATCCCGATTGACGAGCGCCTCCGCGAGGCCGTGCCCGAGCAATACCGCAACTACACGAAAGTGCTGGACAGTTACGCCCTCAAGGGGATGGCGGACCTGACGGTGGAGTCGAGCGTGGCGTGGGCCGAGGCGCCGGCTTTCACCGTGCGGGCCGTGGTGGACCTGCGCGACTGCTCCGCCGCCTGGGAGCGCTTCCCGGTCCGCGTCACCGACATCCGCGGCAAGGTGGTCTTCGACGGCACGAACATCTACTACCAGGACATCGCTGGCCGCGCCGGGCGCGCCACGGTCACGCTGTCGGGCCGGACGACCAAGGAGAAGATCGAGGCGCACCTCGTGGCGCGCGACCGGCCGCTCGACCGCGAGGTGTACGAGGCGGCGCCGCCGAACGCCAAGATGGACAAGCCGAACTTCAAGGGCCTCTGGGACCGCCTCGGCATCGAGGGGGGCATCATCAACGTGGACCATCAGTCCACCTTCTGGCGCGCCGACAAGCGCTTCGAGGCCAGCGTCCGCAGCGACGTGCGCGACGTCCGCGCCACCTACAAGGCCTTCCCCTACCCCCTCACCGACGTCTTCGGCTCCATTCGCTGGGAGAACGGCGTCTCCTATCTCGAGGGCCTGCGGGGACGCCAGGGCCGCGCACGCGTCCAGATTCGCGGACAGGTCACTGACGCCGGGGTCCCTGACCTCACCATCGAGGCATCCGATGTCCCGTTCGACGACGTGCTCTACAAGGCCCTCAGCCCCGGCTGGAAGAAGACCTACGAGGAGCTCCGCCCCGAGGGCACCGCGGCCGTCCTCTGCTCCGTCACCAGCCCGGACGGCAGCAAGGACAAGTTCCAGTACCGCCTCGTCATCCGCCCCGAGGGGGCGTCGTTCCAGCACAAGGACTTCGCACATCGGATAACCGACGTTCGCGGCGACATCCTGGTGGACGAGGCGGGCACGGTGTCGTTCCGCGAGCTCAAGGGCCGCCTCGGCGCCATCCCGCTGAACTTCCTGGGCACCGTGCGGCCCGGCGAGAAAGGCCCCTGCCTCGACCTCACGGTGGTGGCGCCAGAGGTCGAGCTCAGCCCCGCCGTCAAAGCCTACCTCCCGAAGGAGTGGGCGGGAGTCTACGACGACCTCGACCCGCGCGGCAAGGTGAGCTTCACCTGGCGGCTGGCGACCGACCCGGCCACGGGCGCCGCCCGCCGCTCCAGCGAGGTCGCCTGCGTGCAGGACTGCTCGGTGCAGCACAAGCTCTTCCCGCTCCGCATCACGAGCCTCATGGGCCGCTTCACGGTGGACGAGACCGGCAGCACGACCTTCACCGGGATGAAGGGCCGGATAGGGACCGCCGCGGTGGACGCCGTGGCCGGGCATTGCGCTCCCGGTGGCGTTGGCGGCCTGAGCTTCACCCTCCGCGCCGCCGGGCTTCAGCTCGACGAGGAGGTCCGCAGGGCCATCCCAGCCTCCTGGCAGAAGGTCTGGGACGAGGTGCGGCCCGCGGGCGAAGCCGTCGTCGAGTTCCAGTTCACCGGCAACCCCCAGAAGCCCGACCAGCCGAGCCAGAAGGTCACGGTCGAGCCGACCGACGGCTCCTTCTGCTATCGGCGGCTGCCCCTGCCCGTGAGCGACGTGACGCGCGGGAAAGTGACCTTTCACCAGGATGGGACCGCCACGATCAGCAACCTCCAGGGCAAGGTGCGCGGCAAGGCGGTCCAGCTCGGCGGCAAGGTCGCCGCAGGGCCTGAGGGCAACGTGCTCCATCTGGACGTGACGGCCGACGAGCTTGACCTGGACGACGAGCTGCGGCGCGCGCTTCCCCCCGAGTGGCAGGAGACCTGGGACAGCTTCCGACCGTCAGGGAAGGCGGCCGCGACTGTGGCCGGGGTGGTCAACGTCCAGAAGGGCGAATGGCAGAGCTTCAGGCTCGACAGCACCCTGCGGGGCGTCGAGGCCACGTGGCGCGACCTCCCGGTCCGCCTCACGGCCCTGCGCGGGCGCCTGGAGTACGCCGACGGCGTGACCGACCTCACGGACGTTGTGGGCGGGTGCGCGATTGCCGAGCAGGTGCGCCTGAGCGGTCGCATCGCCAAGAAAGGCACGGGCACAGGCCGCGTGCAGGTGGCCGTGCAGAACGCGCACATCGTGCCTGAGCTCCTCGCCGCTTTCCCCGCGGAGGTGCGCAAGGCCCTTGAGGCGATGGAGCTCAAGGGCGCCGCCGACATCGAGATGACGTTCGCCGGCTCAGGGAAGCCGGATGGCGCCACGAACTGCTTCGGGCTGGTGCGCCTGCGCGATGCCTCGTTCCGCCACAGCTACGCCTTCGAGCAGGTGAGCGGAAGCGTCCGCATGGACAAGGCGGCCGTCCACCCCGACGGCACGCAGAACATCGAGGGGGGGCTCGACCTGCGGAAGGCGGTGGTCCGGGGCTTCACCCTCACTGAGATCAAGGGCTCGCTTGCTTACACGCGGGGCACGGAGGCCCCGCCCACAAAGGCCGGGGAGAAGGAGCCGCCAAAGTCGCGGCTCGTCCTGAGCAACCTGGCGGCCGGCTTCCACGGCGGCACGCTGAGCGGCAAGATTGACCTCGAGCTCGGCGGCGACGGGGCCTTCAGCAGTTGGCTCTCCCTCAGCAATGTCGAGCTCAAGGAAGTTCTCGCCACGGAGGCCGTCGGCTCCGACAGCCCGGCCACGGGCAAGCTCCACCTCGACGTGCAGTTCCCGCCAGGCCGCTACAAGGGGGAGAAGGGCCTGATCGGGGACGGCCAGGCGCGCGTGGAGCAAGGCGAGCTGGGCCAGTTGCCTCTCGCCGCATCGCTGTTCAACGCACTGAACCTTCGCTCGCCCCTCGAGCGCTCGATCACCCGCGCCGAGGCGAAGTTCGGCCTGACGAAGGAGCAGATCGTGTTCAAGGAGCTCCACCTCGAGGGCGAGAACCGTGTGCTGGCGGGGCAGGGCACCGTCGGCTTCGACGGCACCCTCAACCTCGCCCTGGCCAGCCCCAAGCCCGAGTCGAGGGGCCTCTGGCCCCTCGTTGACATCCCACTGAGCCTCGTCCGCGAGCAGCTCGTGCAGGTGAACGTGCGCGGCACGGCGGCCAAGCCTGAGTTCCAGGTGATTGCGGTGCCGCAGGTCTCGCAGCTTGTTGACCAGTTCGCCGATGCCCTCGGCCTCTGGCGCAAGCGGCACCCCCAGAAGCCCGGCGGCGCGCCGCCGGACGGCAAACAGCCCTGAAGGAGGATGATGCGTCGCAAGCTCCTGACCATCGCCATCTTCGTGGCCATCGTGGGCCTCGGGGCGCTCCTGCGCTTCCACGCCATAGGGCGCAAGAGCCTCTGGCTCGACGAGGCCGCCACGATGGACACCGTGGATGCCTCGTTCGTTGAGGTCTTCCGCGGCGTGAAGGATCACGACGCGCACCCGCCCCTCTACTACCTGGCCCTGCGGGCCTGGAGCCAGCGCTCGTACGACGGTGCCCGGGCGAGAGCCTTCTCCGCAACCGTGAGCGTGGCCACGCTCGTGGCCTTCTGCCTCATGGCGAGGCTGCTGTTGCCGCAGGGCGCCGCAATCGCCGCCACCGTCGTCCTCGCCGCCTCTGCCTACCAGGTCTACTTCGCCCAGGAGGTCAGGCACTACGCGCTCGCGGGGTTCTTCGTCACGCTTTCGTGGTATCTCCTGGCGTTGCTGCTGGTCGGCAAGGCGCGCTGGCGCTTTCCGCTGTGGCTCGGGCTGGCGGCGGCCAACACGGCGGCGCTCTACACCTTCTACTACACGGCGTTCGCGGCGGCGGCCCAGCTCGTGGCGCTCCTGGTCCTCTGGCGCGACGCCGGGCGAAAGCTCGTGGCCCGATGGCTCCTCTGGCAACTCGTGCCTGCGGCCGCCTTCGCCTTCTGGGTGCCCGTCATCCTCGAGCGGCTGAAGAGGCTCGGCTCGCTTGAGCCGCCGGGCG
>VGYW01000437.1 GCA_016872875.1 Planctomycetota bacterium
GCCTTGTCGCGGCGGTCGTACTCGGTGCGGATGTCCACGCCCTGGTCCCAGAGCGCGAGCATGGCGCGCTCCCAGGCCTGGGGGAGGTTGTCGCCCGTGACCTTGATGACCGGGAGGTGCCCCTGGTTGGTGCGGGACAAGTCACTCTCCTTGGGGCTTGGCCCAGAAGCAGGCGTCGCCTGGCTTCGGCTCGGTGCGTGAGCTCTGGGCGACGATGCTTGCAGCGGAGCCTTTCGGATTGGCGAAGAGGAGGTCGAGGAGGCAGACGAAGGCGTCGCCGCGCCGGACGTTGACTCGCATGCCGCGCCGCGCGCCGTGGCGCGATGAGAGGCTGGTGGCCACCATGTTGGTCTTGGCGTCGAGTGCTGCGACCCTGCCGCACAGGGAGCTCAGGGGCGTGGCTTCGAGGGCCTTCTGGCGGTTGGCCTTCCACCAGGCGCGCCAGGCGGGAAGGGCGCTCCCCTCCCCTGCCGGCCCGCCGGTGAAGGCGGCGAGGGCGTCGGCGGCCTCCTTGCGGGCCGCGGCGTTCCTGGCCTCCAGGAGCGGGTCGAGGGCGTCGAGCGCGCTCGCCTCGCCGAGCCTGTAGAGGAGCACGGCGGCCGCGGCGCGGGCCTCTTCGTTCGGGTCGGCCAGGAGCTTCTTGAGCTCGGGGATGGCGGCCTTGCCCGCCTCGATGATCGGCGGCCAGTCGTCGTAGCTGGCGTCGGGCGACTTGAGCCTGGCGACGAATGCGGCAACGGTGGGCTCGGCGGCGAGGCAGGGTGCCGCGAGCGCCAGGGGAGCGAGAAGGGCAAGCGAGCGCATGAGCGGGCCTCCGCTGTGGCTAGAAGATGGTGCGGCGGACGGCGGAGTCTATGAGCTTGAGGGCGACGGTGGTGATGCCGATGAGGCCGACGCCGCAGACGTAGCCGGCCATGAGGATGGGGGCGTAGGCGCGCCACTTGAGGTCGCCGAACCGCTTCCTGAAGTAGTAGCGGCCGAGCATGGCGCCGACGAACTCGGGGATGGCCATGAACGCGCCCTGGCCGATGCCGGTCAGCATGCCGTAGAAGACGATCATGGGGATGCCGAAGAGGCTGAAGACGGCGACGAGCGCGCTTGCGACGGCGAAGCCGGCCCCGATGTACTCGACGTGGAGAATCCGCTGGATGTTGGCCAGGCCCTCCCCGCCGGGCAGGGTGGTGCGCATCCACATGCAACTGATCGTGGCGTTCAGCGGCCACATCTTCTGCACGAAGGGATAGGTGCTCGACGGGATGACGTCGAGGTTCCATATCCACGACCAGTAGATGAAGCTGCACACCCATACGACGACGAAGGCGAGGAGGCTGGAGTAGACGACGCTGCGGAACTTCGTGCGGGTGAGCTCGAGCTGCTTGAACATGCCGGCTGCCTCGCCGTAGTCCTGGAGGGGCATGGGGGCGAACCAGATGGGGACGCCGAGCGCCTTGCCGGTGAGGAGCTGCGCGCCGTAGAAGGAGGCCTCGCGGAGGTAGGGGAAGGAGACGCTGCCCGAGCCGCCCGTGATGCCGACCATGCGGGCGTTGATGTAGGACTGCATGGGGGAGAAGACGAAGCCGAAGATGGCGGGAATCCACCAGGGGAACTCGGGGACCAGGATTTTGCAGAGGGCGACGAAGACGAGCTGAGTGGAGGCCCAGACGGCAAGCGGCTTCCAGATGGGGAGGTCGCCGCGGCCCTCGGGCAGGGCCGCCTCGGGCGCCTCGCCACGCCTCTCGCGGGCGAGGCGCTCGCGGCGCTGCCGCAGCAGCGCGCGTATCGTGCCGCCGATGCCCAGGTAGAGGATGACCAGCGACGCGCCAATCGAGAAGCTGATCCAGAGGTCGAACTGGTTGCTGATCTGGGTGGGGACGTAGGACATGCCCTCGTTCCAGTTGTACAGCACGCCGTAGTTGTAGAGCAGGCGGGTGCCGAAGAAGGTCATCACCGCCCAACTGATGAACATGCCCACGATGAGCCAGAAGGGGAGGACGAAGCCGACGATGACGGCCACGAGGTCGAGCGTGATCGCCACGGGCGTGGCCGGCAGGATGCTACCCGTGTACGGCGTCAGGTCGAGCCAGGGGATCGGGATGATCTGGACGGTCCTGGTGAAGATCATGCTGGTGAGGACGGGCACGCCGATGTAAACGAGGCCGAAGAGGATGCCGATGATGCTTCCGATGGAGAAGACGCGCCAGCGCCAGCCCTCGCGCTTCGAGGAGGTCTCGGCCAGGGCGGTGGCGGCGCCCGCGTGGACGGGTGCGAGGGGAAAGGGGAGCCGCTCCATGTCCGAGGTCCAGCGGAACAGCACGTAGCCGAGGCTCAGGCGGTTGACGTTGTAGATGAGGTAGGTGGCGAGCGCGAGAAGGAGGGGCTTGAGCCACACGCTGTCGAGAAAGGTGCGTTCGAGGAGCGCCGAGCTGCCGCGCGGCGGCACCGCCCAGGTGGGGAACGCCTGGTGAATGCCGTCGGACATCGGGCACTGGACGAGGTACTGGCTCCAGATGAGCCCCTGGAGCGGCCCCATGGTGGCGAGGCCGGACGCGATCCAGTACATGATGATGATCTCCTGGGTGCGGAGGCGCACGAAGGAGCGCTTGGCGATCTCGATGAAGAGGATGATCGTCACCCAGTCGGCTGCCGTGCCGCCGGCGGTGGTGCCGGTGATGAGGCCGAGGTAGATGGCCCCCGGCATCATCACGAAGCCCACGAAGAGCGCCGCGACCACGATGTTCCAACTGAAGCCCCACTGGAACGGGGTGTCGGCGGCGACGATCTCGAACTTTTCCTGGGCTGCCGTGTCGTCAGGCAAGGGCGTTGCCCCTAACTGATGCTGATCCGACCGATCCGACTGATCCGACTGATCCGACTGATCCGACGGATCCGCCCGATCGGCCCTATGCAATGGCCGGCGCCGGCTCCCCCACGATCCGCCTGCCCTCCTCGGCGTAGTCGGCCTTGGTGCCGCCGGGGACGGTGCGCCAGACGAGGAACTGCTTGCGCAGCACGTTGAGGAAGCCGCGGTTCATGCGCTGCCAGGAGAGGGTGTCGCCGCTGACGCGCAGGATGCGGACGACGATGCGGTAGATGTTGAACTCGCCGGTGGGGACGGCCTCGAAGCGGACCTCCTGGCTGATGCCGAGGTCGTAGGGAGCGAGCCAGCAGCGGGCGGAGATGACGTAGTCGGCGCCGCTGCCCGGCTCGCCCTTGCGCAGTTGGACGTCCTCGGTGTAGAAGGCGCCGATGGAGGTCTCGCCGTAGGACTGTAGGAAGCGTGCGAGGTATGAGTACATGCCGAGGATTTCGGCGCCGCCGACTGTGAAGGGGAAGTCGAACTGCCAGCGGTCGCCCTCGGGGGGCGGGAACTCCCAGCGGCGGGTAACGTCGGGCACCGCCATGTCCGATGCCTTCTTCGCGGGGTAAAGGGTCGAGAGGAGCACGGTGATGATGACCACGAGGCTGGAGTAGATCGTGGAGGTGGACGAGTAGTTGAGGGTGATAGCGCCGAGGAGGCCCAGGTGGAACACCACGCTGGCCACGAGCTGGCCGAGGAGGTAGCCCGCGACTGCGCCCACGGTGGCGTAGACGATGGACTCTGCGAAGAAGAGCGCGGCGACGTGGGTGGGCGCGAGGCCGACCGAGCTGTAGATGTAGATTTCGCGGAACCGCTCGTAGACCGCGCCCATCATGGTGTTGAGCACGATGAGTGCGGCGATGAGGATGGGGACGAAGAGGTTGCCCACGCCGCCGAACGAGGTGGTCTGGAGCGAGCTCCAGACGCGGACGCGAGCGTCCTCGCCGCTGCCCTGGGCGATGAAGAGGTTGAGGGCGACGCGCTGCATGAAGCGGCGGATGTCCTGGCAGAACTCGTCGAACGGCTTGGTCTGGACGGCTTCGGCGCCCTTGCCGGCGGGCGGCTCGCGGAAGGTGGAGAGTGCGATGGAGTGGAGCATGCCGCCGATGTCGCGCGCGAGGCCGTAGGGCACGAGCATGGCGTTGGATGCCTCGATGTGGGTGAAGGCCTGGATGGGCGCCTTGGCCGCCTCGTCGGGGTTCTCCTCCACCACCATCTTCGCGCCCTCCTGCTGCGTGTCCACCGGCGTCAGCTTCTCGTCGTCGAGGTCCTTATACTTGTTGAAGCTCTCGGAGTTCAGGAGGCCGACGACGGTGAACTCGTGCCCGAGCATGAGGATGCGCGGCTTGTCGGGGTCGGACTTGTCCTTGATGGCTTCGGGCTTGATGCCCACGCGAGCCGCCACGTCGTCGGGCAGGATGCACACGTGGCGGTCGCCCTCGCGGAACCAGCGGCTGCCTGGGAGGAGAAAGGACTGCGGCCCGCCCTTGGGGTTGACGTAGACCTCCTGGGGCGTGAGGCCGACGATGCCGTTGACGTTGCTGCGGCCGCCGGCGGCGGTGAACTCGAAGTACTCCTTCTCGCCCCTGGTCTTCGAGAGGAGCCAGGCGCGCGGCGCGATGGTGGCCGCGGCGCCGAACTCGCTCCGCAGGTAGTCGAGCACGATCTCCTGGAGCCCGCGCCAGTTGCGGTCGCGCACCAGCACGCCCTCGTAGCTGGGGGCGTTGGGGCGCGAGAGCTCGAAGATCTGGATGGACGACTGGATGGAGGTGAAGGATAGGACGGTGAAGGTGAGGAGGGTGAGGGTGACGGCGGTGAGGGTGGTGCGGACGCGGCGCTTGCGGAGGTTGGAGATGCCGAGCATGACGGCGGCGTAGGTGGCGGAGAGGCGGCCGACGTCGGCCTGCTGGATGCCGGTCGCCGCCTGCTTCATCTTGCGTATCTGCTCGTTGAACTTCCCCACCACGATGAAGAGGACGACGACGCCCATCGCCAGGATGACGAAGGCGAGCAGGATGATGTAGGGGCTGCTCGAGAGCTTGAAGGCGGGGTGGACGTAGCGGAGCGCCATGAAGACCACGAGGAAGATGGCGGAGAAGCCGGCGATTCGCTTGCGGATGTCGGCCGCCCCGATCAGCAACCGCTCCATGAAGAAGGCGAAGGGGATGAGGAGGATGAAGTAGAAGACGACGCCCTGGACGGTGTCGTTGGCCTGGCTAGCGACCTCAGGGTAGGCTTTTGCCTCGTAGCCCCAGGCCTGGCGCGATTGGGTCATGAAGCGGGAGTAGTCGAGATTGCGGAGCGCCTTGTCGGCCTGGATGAGGGCGAGGCGGGCCTCGTCGTGGAGGCCGGGCTTGCCGCCGAGGCGCGGCGGGCGGTCGCGCTGCGGGAAGTTGGCGAGCATCAGGTTGCTGATGCCGTAGCGTTCGAGTTCGCGCAGGCGGTGCTCGTTGAGCACCCACATGTCCCACGCCACGCGATAGGTCGGGTAGAGGAGGAGGCCGCCTGTGGCGGGGTAGCCCGTGCCGCGGGCCTCGTTGAGGGTCACGCCCAGGTCGGCGAAGGCGTCGTCGGGCGGCCGCGTGACCGCCCTTCCGCCGCGTTCCAGCTCGGCGTTGGTCAGGAGGAGCTTGATGCCGTAGAGGCCGGTGCCCATGTGGACCTTGAGGCGCTGCTCCTCGCCGGCCGTGGGGTCGTGCTTGCCGAAGACGACGGCGGCGCTGGTGATGATGTTCTCGGCGCGGCTCTGGCCGGGCACGTAGCGCGCCCCCCATTGCTGCGGAACCGAGTTGTCGGTCCCCAGAAGCCCCAGCATGTCCAGAACCGTCAGGTAGCGGGAGTCCACGATTTCCAGGATGGTGAGCGGCTTGCATCTGAAGAGGACGCACTGGGAGCCGCCGCCGAACTGGACGTCGTTGGGGTAGGTTTCTTTCCCTTGCGGCCCTTCGTCCTGGGCGTAGATGATCGAGCCGTCGTCGGCCATCTTGTAGGCGAGGAGCTGCATGCCGCCCCAGCGCCAGTATTGGATGAAGGGGAAGAAGAACTGGCCTTCGAACTGGCCGAAGGCGACGTTGACGTCGCGCGCCTCGTATGAGCCGGTGGCGCCGCGGAGGACGAGGGAGCGGATGACGCGGAGGTCGTCGCGTATGTCCGGGGCGTCCTCGTCCCGCTGAACCTCGCGCGCGCCGCTCGTGCCCAGGGCGCGCCCGACCCAGCCGGGTGGGTCGAGGTCAACGTCCAGCTCGAAGCGTTCGGGCGGGACGACGATCGGCCCCCTGTAGTGGGCGTTGCCGACCTGGATGTGAGCGTGGCCCTCGGGCGGGAGGGAGTTGGGGTCGTCCTCGGAGGCGGGGACGATAGGGCCGCTGCGCTTGCCGATCTCGCCGGGGGCTGGCTGCCAGGTGCCGCGGAGCTTCTCCCCCGAGGGGGTCGGCAGTTCCATCGCAGGCCTTCCTGGCGGGGTCTCGCCGAAGACGAAGCGTTCGGCGACCTGGATCGTGGCCGTAGCATGGCGGCCCTCTGCTGCGCGCTTGAGCTTGCGCGTGATCAGCCAGCGCCGCGTCTGGATTTCCGCCGTGGCGTCTTTGAGCTCGCCGATTTCCTTCGACCAGACGTTGATGGTCACGCGGCGCGAGTTGAGGGTCACGGGGTCAATGTAGAAGCCCTCGCGGTAGTCCCCGCCGCTGGGGTTCTTGTCCTGGGCGTAGGCGGTGTAGAGGGTGCGGACGCCCGCGTTGGTGGGGTCGGCGAAGATGTGCCGCAGGGTCACCACGGCGCCGCCGAGCGCAGCCTTGGGGATGTTGGGGTTCAGCGCGCGGTCGAACCAGGTGGCGTTGCCCTGGGTGAAGCGGATGCGGTTTTCGAGGCGCAGCTTGCTGTCGGTGAAGAACTGGATGTCGCGCCCCGCCTTGGCGATGATCGCCGCCACGGTCTTCACCTGGGTGTGCAGCTTCTCGAGGTCGAGGCGCTCGAGCGTGTCGTTCGGCGTGTCAACGAGGTTGCGGACCTCGTTCGGGGTG
>VGYW01000438.1 GCA_016872875.1 Planctomycetota bacterium
CAGTACGGCTTCTTCTACGTCGCCGACATCGCGTCGGGCAAGACCCACTACGCCCAGGACCTCGGCTTCGACGAGCTCCACACCTACAACGCCATCGGCGTGGGTGGCAGCGCCGCCCTCGGCGGAAAGCACATCTACGTCCAGGACAACCAGGGAATGTGCGTCGTCCTCGAGCAGGGGCCAGCCCACAAGCCCGTGGCCGTCAACCGCATCGAGACCGTGGTTGACCGCTTCTGGCCATGGGCGCCCCAGGAGCTCCTCGCCAACGGCCCGCCGGTCTTCGACGGCTCCCGCATCTACATCCGCGGCGAGAGGTTCCTCTACTGCATCGGCCAGAAGTGAATGCCGCGCACCGGTGTGCCTCAGCATCGGCAAGCCTGTGGGGGGCGGGGCCGGAGCCTGGCCTGAGCCTTGCCGAAGGCCGCCCCGCGAGCGGGGAGGGAGTTGGTGCTTTGATGCCTCACTCTTGCCTGCCGTGGCCATGTCCCCTCTGGCCGGAGTCTCCCCGCTCTCTTTGCCCTCGCGGGCGTTGGGAGCGGTGCCGAAGCCCAGTCGCGGTTGATCGGCAGGCGATTTCATGTTTGCATGGCTGCCGGCGAGGGCCTTCGGAGGAGTGCGTCATGGACGAGCGTGCTTCGCGGCGTGAGTTCCTGGGCGGCGCCTGTGTGGGGGCGGCTGGGCTTGCGGGCGTGGCCGGCAGCGCGCGGGCCATCGAGCCCATCGCCCGCAAGGGGCCGCCGAGGCTCAAGCTCGGCGTCTGCGCCTACAGCTACCGCGGCCTCCTCACCCGCAAGGAGGAGCCCATGACGCTCGAGGGCTTCCTCGAGAAGGCGGCGGAGCTGGACTTCGACGGGGTGGAGCTGACCTCGTATTATTTCAGGGACACGACGCCCGCCTTCCTCCGCCGACTGAGGGCCAGGGCGTTCGCACTCGGCCTCGACGTTGCGGGCACCGCCGTGGGCAACAACTTCTGCCTGCCGCCCGGCCCGGCGCGCGACAAGCAGATCGAGAACGCGAAGAAGTGGGTAGACCACTCCGAGGCCCTGGGGGCGCCCGTCATCCGCATCTTCGCGGGGGGCAAGCAGAAGGACCAGAGCGACGACGATGCCCACAAGGTGCTCGTGGCGACCATCGAGGAGTGCTGCGCCTACGCCGGCGAGCACGGCGTGTTCCTGGCCCTCGAGAACCACGGCGGCCCGACCGCCACGGCCCAGGGCACGCTGAAAATCCTCCGCGACGTGAAGAGCCCCTGGTTCGGGGCGAACCTGGACACGGGGAACTTCCACTCGGCCGACCCCTACGCCGAGATCGCCGCCATCGCCCCCTACGCCATCACCACGCACGTCAAGGTGGAGATGAGTGCGGCGGGCCAAAAGGCGCAGCCGGCCGACTTCCCGCGCATCGTGAAAATCCTGCGCGGGGCCGGCTATCGCGGCTACCTCTCCATCGAATACGAGGCGAAGGAGGATCCGCTGACCGCCCTCCCGAAGCATGTGAAGGCGATCCGCGAAGCAATGAAGGAGACCTGATGCGTGCCTCGTCCCGCGTGCCGCGTGCCCAAGAAAGAAGCCAGCCGGCTGCTCCGCTCTTGGCACGCGGGTCGAGGCACGCGGCACGTGACGCTGGGAGGCGGGGATGACAGGGCGGACAAGGAGGACGCGTGATAGAGAGCAAGGTCAATAGCCACGGCCACTGGCCCGCTCTTGTGGCGGCGTTCCTGGGCTGGATGTTCTGCGGAGTGGAGCAGGGGCTTTTCCCCATCGTGGCGCGGCCCGCGCTCCAGAGCCTGGTGGAGCCCGGGGTGCGCGCCGCCCTGGAGGCCGAAGGAAAGGGAGGCGACGGCGAGGATGCCCAGGCACTGCTGCGGAGGAAGACCGAGGACCTGGTGAGCTCGTGGAACGGCACGGTGATCGCCTGCTTCCTCCTGGGTGCGGCCACGGGCGGGATGGTGTTCGGGTGGCTGGGCGACCGCATCGGGCGGGTGCGCGCGATGGTGCTCGCAATCCTCACCTTCTCGCTCTTCACGGGGGCCAAGTACTTCGCCGCCGCGCCCCCGCAGATCGCGGTGCTGCGCTTCGTCGCGTCGCTGGGCATGGGCGGGCAGTGGACGCTCGGCGTGGCCCTCGTGGTGGAGTGCTGGCCCGAGCGGCTGCGGCCGCTCATGGCCGGGGTGATCGGCGCGTCGGCAAACGTCGGTTTCCTGCTTATTGCGCTCCTTGGTGTATGGATGCCTCCCACGCGCGAGTCGTGGCGCTGGATGCTGGCGGTGGGGGCGACGCCGGCCCTCCTGGCCGCCTACGTGGCCCTCTGCGTGCCGGAGTCGCAGCGCTGGCGTGCCTCGGTCAGCCACGGGGTGGCGAAGCCGCTCCACGAAGTGTTTGGCCGCGGCCTGCGCAAGCGCACCCTCCTGGCCATCGCCTTCGCATCAATCGCCCTCATCGGCACGTGGGGCGCGGTGAGCGGGTGGCTGACGGTGTGGGTGGACCAGTTGACCGGCGGCAAGATGCCGGCGGCGAAGTCGGCGGTGCAGGTGGCGGTTTCCATCGGCGCAATCCTCGGGTGCCTCTTCGCCCCAGTCCTCGGCGGACAGGTCGGGCGAAGGCCCGCCTACTTCATCCTCTGCCTCCTTTCGCTCGGCGTCTGCGCCTTTCTCTTCAGAGTGCTCCGCACGTACGACGTGGTGTTCCTGGTGACCTCGGGGCTGGCGGGGCTGGTGACCGCGGCGTTCTACGGCTGGGCGCCGCTCTACCTGCCGGAGCTGTTCCCCACGCGGGTGCGGGCGACAGGGCAGGGCTTGAGCTTCAACTTCGGGCGGATCCTGGCCGCGGCAGGCGCGCTCCAGATGGGCCAGCTCGTGGCCTTCTTCGGCGGTAACTACGCGCGGGCGGGGGCCACGATCACCCTCATCTACGCCCTGGGCCTCGTCCTCATCTGGTTCGCGCCCGAGACCAAGGGCAAGCCGCTGCCGGGATGACCGTCCTCCCTCGCGCTTGAGGTAACAGCCGTGGCGGGGGATGATCGAGCACGGGCAGCGGCAGGTGGATGTCTTCCCCGCAAGGAGGCCGCCAGCGAACTGAACCCGAGCCGCACTCGCTTGAGCCAAAGGCCCAGGAGGTTCCCCGACACCTTGTCGGCCAGCAGTTGGCGCACGCCGCGCCCGATGGCCGCCGGGTCCGCCGGCACCGAGCGCACCTGCTTCTTGGTCCGGAACGTCTCAACAGCCGCCGGCGCCCGGTCGGGCCGGCACCGGTAGAGTTCTTTCTTGAAGGCCGAAGTCAGCGTAGATGCGGTCCACGCTCCGCTTGCTGATCCGCAGGCCGGCCTGCCGCAGCTTCTGCGCGATGACCGCCTTTCGCGCGAAAGCGCGATAATCCCCCTCCGCAGTGGGACCCCGGCCGAGCTACCCGGCGCACACGGCGGCCCTTGGCGCGCTTCTCGAAGGCCGTTGAGCGACGATGGGGTAGTTCCGTACTTGAACAAGTGCGGAAGCACTGTCGCGCTTTCGCGCGAAAGCGCGACGAGGCCTTCTCCACAGGGGAACCTCGATGGAGCAACCTGGGCTGTCTGGGCTCAGGTCGTAGGAACCCGGTCTTCCGTTTGGGGGCGCCTGGCGCAGCGGGGCGGGTCGGGGTCGTGGCTATCGGAGCTTGAGGGTGGCGAGTGCCATGACTGCGAAGATGGCGGAGAGGATCCAGAAGCGGGTGACGACCTTGGTCTCGCTGTAGCCCTGGTGCATGAGGCTGTGGTGGTAGGGGGCACGGAAGAAGATGCGGCGCCCCAGGAGCTTCAGGCCGATGTAGTCCTGGATGAAGCTCGAGCCCGCCTCGACGACGAAGATGCCCCCCGCGATGAAGAAGACGAGCTCCTGCTTGACGAGGAGCGCGAGGGTGCCCAGGATGCCGCCGAGGGCGAGCGAGCCGGTGTCGCCCATGAACACGCTGGCGGGGTGGCAGTTGAACCACAGGAACCCCGCCCCCGCGCCCAGGAGCGCGGCGCAGAAGACGACGAGCTCGCTGCACCCGGGCAGGAAGTTGAAGCCGAGCTTGAGGGCGGCGAAGAGGGCCTCGTCGCCCACGAACACCGCGAACACCCCGAGCACGGCGGCCACGGACATGCCCGGCACCACCGCCAGCCCGTCGAGGCCGTCGGTGAGGTTGACGGAGTTGGACGACAGGACGACGAAGACGATGACGAAGAGGGCGTAGCCCCAGCCGAGGTGGATGCCCTGGGGCACCAGGGGCACGACGAGGGTGCGGGCGACCCGCGGGTCGTAGGGGGACGACGGGGCGGTGAGGAAGAGCACGCAGACGACGAGGCCGAAGGCGATCTGCGCGGCGTACTTCCAGTGGCGCGGCAGGCCGCGCTCGTTGGAGTGGTGGCGGATCTTCAGGATGTCGTCCCACGCGCCGATCGAGCCGAAGTAGAGCGCGGCGGCGAGCACGATGCGCACCTGCTGGTTGGCGAGGTTGCACCAGAGGAGGGCGGCGGCGAAGAGGCTGGCGAGCATGAGGAGGCCGCCCATCGTGGGGGTGCCTTCCTTGCTGGCGACGTTGAGTCCGCCGAACGTGCGCCCCTGGTCGCGCGCGCCGTGGCGGCGCAGCAGGCGGATGATGAGCGGCCCGAGGAGCAGGCTCACCGCCAGAGCCGTCACCACCGCGCCCATCGAGCGGAAGCTCCAGTAGCCGAACAGCCGGAATGGCCCGAAAGCCGACTCGAGGTGCCTGAGGAGGTAAAGCATGGAATCCCAAATCCCAGATTACAGATTACAGATTGGCGAACCGAAAACGGCTCTACCGCCTGACCCGGT
This sequence comes from Planctomycetota bacterium, assembly GCA_016872875.1. The sequence goes on from VGYW01000438.1 coordinate 4,808, forward strand.
TCCACCCGGCCTTGGGGTTGAGATAGAGGGGGCGCAGGCGCTCGGGGGAGAGGGCCTGAGGCCCTTCCCCGACCGCGCGGAGGACGGAGTCGAGGACCTCGCGGTGGACGAAGTAGGAGACGCAGCCTTCGGAGAGGCGGTCAATGGCGCCGATACGGTCGCGTGCTTCGGCGAAGAGGTCGGGATGGCTCGCAGCGAAGTGAGCGATGGCGACGGCGGCCTGGCTGCGGACGAGCCACGAGTCGTCCTCGGCGAGCGCCAGGAGCGCGTCGAAGGCGCGGCGCGAGGTGCCCAGGTGGCCGAGGGCGTGGGCGGCGGCCATTCGGACCTCGAAGTTGGCCTCGCGGACGCGCCGCGCGGAGCGTCCCGGTTGCCCATAGAGGAGCTGGAGGAGCGCCAGCTCGACGTCCTCGGCGGGCGGGAAGAGCGCGGCGAGGGCGGCGGCCGCCTCCACGCGAACCTCCCAGTAGGGGTCGGCGAGCGCCCGCAGGAGCGCGGCGCGTGCCGGCGGCGTGCTGAGGCCCAGGCGCGCGATCGCCTCGGCCGCGTTGCGCCGCACGATGCCCGCCTCTGCCCGGTCGCAGAGGATGGCCAGGAGGCGCGCGTAGCGCTCCGAATTGCGGAGGCTGGCGATGAGCTTGACCGCGGCGTTCCGCACCTCCCAGGCGGGCGAGGCGAGCCAGGCGTCGAGCTTGGCGCCCATGCCCCCGGGCGACGGCCCATCGGACGCCAGGAGGCGCTCCGCCTCGGCCAATTGGCCCTTCCAGCGGTGGGGCAAGAGGAGTGCTACCAGGGCGCGCAACAGACGGCTCGCTTCTGCGGGGAGTGTTTCCCGGGGAGGGGCGAGTGGGATTGTAGCAGACCGCGCGGCCTCATGCAAGGGCCGGCGCAGAAAAATTCTTGACTTCGCCATACCGCTCGTGTACAATCCCCACAAGGCGGATCTTGCACTTGACACAAGGAGGAGCCGGGATGATGCGCAAGAGGGGACTTAGCTGGGTTGCCGTGTTCGCACTGGCCGTGGTCTGGCTTGGCGCGAGGGCCAGCGCTGAGACGATCACGATTGAGGGAGTGACGGCCAGCCCCGCGAGCGTGGCGAAGTACGCCAAGGTCGAGCTCGCCGTAGCCATGTCCAACGTGGCGGCGACGCAGCCGTACGAGCCCGACCCCGCCTACGGCGGACTCGACCTCTCGGCCACGTTCACCAGCCCATCCAGCGCGGCATGGAACCTCAAGGGCTTCTACGATGGGGCCAACTGGCTCGTCCGCTTCGCGCCCAACCAGACGGGCACCTGGAACTATGCCGTCACTGCCACGGACCCCTCCGGCACGTCGAACACCGCGACCGGCACGTTCGAGTGCGTCGCGTCTGGGTATCCCGGCTGGGCGCGGATAGACGGGAAGTGCCTGCGCTTCAGCGAGGGACAGGTGGTGTTCGGGGTGGGCCACAACACCGGCTGGCAGGACGGCCCCGATGGGGTCGAGCAGCCGTCGCTGGCGAGCATGGCGGCGAAGGGGGAGAACCTGTTGAGCTTCTGGCTTGCCGCGCCCTGGGACAAGCCTAGCTGGGGGCCTGAGCGGGAGCGCCGCGCGCCCATCGAGAACATCGAGGGCGGCATCGGCAACTACAACCAGGCCGCCTGCACCTACCTGGATGGCGTGGTGGAGCGCGCCGAGGCCGCAGGCGTTTGCCTCCTCCCCACCATCTGGTCCCACGGCCAGCTCCGCGGCGCCGGCCATCCCTGGGGCACGGGCTGGTGGGACAACAACGCCTACAGCACGGTATGCACCGCGGCGGACTTCTTCAACACGAACGGCACGGCGCAGTGGCGCTACCAGAGGAGCTTCTACCGCTACCTGATCGCCCGCTGGGGCTACAGCCGCGCCATCGCCGGCTTCGTGGCCATCTGCGAGATTGACGGCACGAGCGGCTGGCTCGCCAACCAGGCCCAGGCCCTCGCCTGGTGCGCCGCCGTCCGCGACTACTTCCGGGCCAACGACCCCTTCCGCACCAACGCCTCAGCCAAAACGCCCGTCGCCGGCACGAAGCTCAACTCGGCCTCCTG
>VGYW01000439.1 GCA_016872875.1 Planctomycetota bacterium
TCGCCCGAACGCGAAGGATGTCGGCAGGATCGGCTTCCGCGTCGTCGTGGAGGAGAGATAGCCCCGAGCCTGGAATACAAAGCAATCTCAAGCCTATGAACAAGGAGAACACGATGAAGAAGACCACGGAAAACCGTAGGACAACCATTCTGGCGCTCGCCGCGCTGCTGGTTGGCCTGTCCGCGGCGGCCCCGCTGCCGGCGACCGAGCCGCAGACCATCACGATCAAGGACTGGACCGGCCGCGGCTTCGCGCCGGACCTGGTCAGTTACACGATCGCCGCGCCCAAGGACGGCGGCAAGAGCCTCCGCGTTCTGGATGCCGACGGTAAGCCGGTGCCGGTACAGGTGACGCCGGGCGAAAAGGGCAAGGCTACTCTCTCATTCGTCGCATCGGTCGCACCCACCGGCACGGCTAGCTACGCCGTGGGCAACGACGGTCAAGGCGCGCCGGCCCAGCCCGCGGTCTCCGCAGGCAAGGAGGGAGATGCGCTGGCCCTCGCCAACCAACAACTGGCCGTGAAGGTGCCGGCGGTTCATGAGAAGTCGTTCGACAAGCCGGTCGCGGCGGACACGCTGCCGGCGCCGATCCTGGCGTTCCGCGGTTTGGGCGGTGCATGGAAGGGCGAAGGCAGGCTCCTGCTCAAGCGGCCAGTGAAGAAGTTCGCCGTCACGCAGACGGCCAACGGGCCGGTGTACGTTGAGACCCGCTATCGCCTCGACTACGCCGAGGGCGGCTGGTACGAGGCGACGATCCGCGTCACCGACCGCGCGCCGCACGCGCAGGTGACCGAAGCTTACGACCTGGGCGCGGCGAAGAACGCCGAGTTCTGGCAGCTCGACCTCTCCAAGGGTTGGAACGCCGACGAGGCCGAGCATATGAGCGTCGCGGGCCAGGGCTTCTACCCGGTCCAATACCCGACGCTGGACAAGGAGGAGAAGACCGTCGCCTCCGGCCCCGGCGTGGGCAGTGATTTCCCCGGCGGCGGGGAGAACGCGCCGGTGCGTGCGATCCACCATGACTCGTGCTGGGGCGGCAAGTACGTCTCCTATTACGGCATCCAGAATGCCGAGGAGCGCAAGGCCAGTCCCGATGGGTACGCGCTGGCCATGGTCGCGCCACTGCACAAGGGTGCCTGGCGCCGCCCCAACAGCGTGCCGGTCTTCGTGAAGAGCGGCCAGGTGCGTGTGCTGTTCCCGATGGACGTGGCACCCATCTCCTGGCAGAACGAACCCGCGTCCGACGTGTCCCCCTTCTCCTGTCACGAGCACGATCCGTCGTTGCCGGCCACCTACGGCCGCCGCGTCTGGGGCCTGGTGCTCGCCCATCCGGCGATGATCGTCAAGCCCGAGGGGAATGTCGGCAGCCAGTGCCTGGGTTATTCGGTGCGCAACCTCTACGGCACCGTCGGCCTCGACCGCTACAAGGATTTCGTCCTCGAGTGGAAGGACGGCGGCGTCAAATACCCGCGCGTCTTCACCACGCCCGAAGGGGTCGAGAAGTACCGCGCGGCGGTCAAGGCCGATCCTGCGTTCCCCCTGGCCACGTACGACGACCAGAAGAACCAGGCCCCCGGTCTGAAGTACTACTACCTCTTCACCGGGGATCCCGCCGTGGCGCAGCGGGAGATCCCCGAGGTAATCAAGCAATTGGATAACGCGATTCGGTTCCACGCCGTGGCGCTCTCGGTGCCGCACCATCATGCCCTCGGCATGTGGGGCGGGCCGCTCGGTCACGCCGAGAGCGTGCTGTCCTGGCCCGACCTGCCGGCCGACCACCGCGCCGCGATCCGCAGCCGGCTGGCGCTGCTGTGCTACCTGCTGGCCGAACCGGACGTCACCAGCGCCGGCGACGGCTCGCACCACGGCAACCCGAACATGGGCGTTGCGCGCCTCAGTGACCGCAGCAACCTGGCCGCGCTGATCCCGGACCACCCCATGCACAAGGCCTGGGCCGAGTACATGGGCTCCTTCCTCGCCTACAAGCAGGGCACCTTCATGGCCCCCGAAGGCGCCTGGTTCGAGTACGGCGCCAGCTACCACATGCACGCCTACACCAAGATCAATCGCGGCTCGATGGGCGCGCTGGCCGACAAGGTCACGGCCGCCGACCGCATCTGGCAGTACAACCGCCAGGACTTCGACTATTTCCTCAATCTGCTCTCGCCGTTCGATCCGCGCTATGGGAGCCGCATCATCCCCGGCATGGCCAATTCCCCGGCCGGCCAGTCGCCGCACTTCATCCAGGCCATGGGCAACTTCGCCGATTGCGACCCCGAGTTTGCCGCCAACCTGCGCTGGGCGTGGGATGCCAACGGCCGCATGATGGGCACCGGCGCCGACGGCATCACCATTCCCGCAATGGCCCGGCCCGGAATTCCAGCGAAGGCGCCGAAGCTCACCAGCCGCATTTATCCCGGCTTCGGGGTGATCTTCCGCGCCGACCAGGGACCGGACGAGACCTGCCTCTACCTGCGCAGCGGTTACCACTGGAGCCACTGGGGCCAGGACCAGGGCAACATGATGCTCTACAGCAAAGGCGCGGTGCTGCTGCCGCCCCAGCCCTACCAGTACGGCGGCCCCAAGGACCGGTCGTTCCCGGACAAGAACTTCATGCGCTTCGGCTCGCCCGAGAATGACATGCCGCATGACTGGTCCGACAGCAACATCCTCGACGCCCGGTTCGGCGACAGTGTCGACTACGCCTGGCACTCCACCGGCTATCCGGACTGGTACTTCACCCCCGGCGCCAAGCCCGGCTGGGGCAGCCCGCGGTTGCGGGCCGAGGCGGCCGGCACGACCGACGGCGCCTTCACCTGGGACCGCCAGGTCGTCTTCCTCAAGAGCCCGAATCCCAAGGGCGCGAACTACTTCGTCATCCGCGGCAGCGCGAACGGCGTGGGCAGGGCCGCATCCTGGTTCTTCCTCGACCTGCTCGGTCGCAAGAGCAATGTCAGAATCGAAGGCGCGAAAGTATCGCTCGACACCGAATGGCCTACCAAGCTCGACATGATCTTCACCGACCGCGAGAAGCCGGCTTTCGAGCTCGCCGAGAACGACCTGCCCCTGGCGTACGGAGCCTACACCCGGTTGATCCGTGACCTTGCGGCCGGCGAGATCGTCAGCCGCGACTGGGTCGGGGCGGACGGCAACCCGATTCGTTGGTCCAAGGCATGGAGTGGCAAGAAGGAGGATGACCCGACTAAGTGGGAGGCGATCGCCAAGTCGGGCCATAATCCCGGCTATCCGGTGAGCGCCGATAAAACCTTTTACTACATGGACGGAAAGAAGGAACAGCATGTGGCCTTGCGCCTGCAGAGCGCGCCGGGGCAGGAAGTAGCCTGGGTGCTCTTCCCGCGCGGTGCCGGCGAAGCCGCCCCGACCGCGGCCCAGCTCGCGCCCGGCGTGACCAAGGTCGTCACCGGCGAAGGCACGGACTACGTCTTCCTCTCGGCCACGCCCTTGGAGTTCAAAGGTGAGGGCATTGAGTTTGCCGGAACCGTCGGGGCGTTGTGCGTGCCCAAGACGGGCGAGCCGGAACTGGTGCTGCTGCGCGGCAGCAAGCTCCGCTTCAAGGGCAAGACGGTCAACGGCCCGGCTGCGGCCGAGCCGCAGGTCACGGCCGAGGGCGGGAAGGTCCGCTTCGTCGCGCCCGCGCCGGTGTACGTGAAGCTGAACCACGGCAACGTGGGCGTCCGTGGCGTGGGGCCCTTCGATCTCACTTTCACGCCCGAGGGCATCACCGGCACGGTGGACGGCGGCGTCCGCACCATCGTCACCACTTGGCCAGAGAAGATCGTGCGGCCGGGCTACTGGATGGACGGCGTGCGCTGGTGCGCCGGGTTCGCCGACGAGCACTCGGTCTACAAGGGCACGGCGGCCCCGCAGCTCGCCGTCGCCTTCGGCGTCTCGGCCGGCAAGCACGAGGTGAAGATCGCCGAGTGGGAATGGGCGGCCATGCCCCCGGCGCCGCCGCGGGCAGCGTTGAACCTCAAATGACCGTCAAGTGGAGGACCCCTGATGCCCAACAGAACAGACTCCTTCCCGTTCCGCCGGGGCAGCAACATGGGTTGCTGGCTCTCCCAGGCGAATATCCTTGATGAACAGCACCTGGCCGGCTTCTACCGGCGTCAGCACATCGCGCGGCTGGCTGCCGCCGGGGCCGACCATATGCGCCTGCCGGTGGACTACGAGCTGATCGAGGAGCCGGATGCCCCGTATCGTCTGCGCGAGGCCGGCATGGACTGGGTGGAGCAGGCCGTCGAGTGGGCCTGGGCGGAAGGCCTGGGCGTGACCCTCGACCTGCACAAGTGCGCCGGCATGTCGTTCTTCACCCCCGAGAGCAACCGCCTCTGGGCGGATGCCGGGCTTCAGCGCCGCTTTGCCGGGCTGTGGCGGCAGTTGGCGGAGCGGTTCAGGAGCGCGCCCCATGACCGCCTCGTCTTCGAGCTGCTGAACGAGCCGACGGCCGCCGACAACGCGCTCTGGAACGACGTCGCTGCGCAGGCCCTGGCCGCCATTCGAGAGGTTGATCCGCACCGCTGGGTCGTGATCGGGTCAAACTCCTGGAACGTTCGCTCGACCTTTGCCGACCTCCGCGACTTCCGCGACCGGCGCGTGGCCTATGCCGTACACTGGTACGAGCCGTTCATCTTCACTCACCAGAAGGCCCCCTGGTGCGAGTGGCTCAAGACGATTGACCTGACCGTCGAATACCCGAGCGTGCTTCCCGACCTGACGCCCCGCCAGGCGGAACTGCGCGATCCGGCGTGGTGAGAACAACTCATGCTCTTTTCCGGCGAGGCGCTGGGCTATGCCCGCATGGAGCGCTGTTTTGAGCCCGTGGCGCGGTTCGCTCGCCGCACCGGCGCACCGATCTACTGCACCGAATTCGGGTGCTGGGACCCCGCGCCGCCGGAATCGCAGCTCAACTGGTTCCGCGATGCGCTCAAGCTCTTTGCGCGTTATGATGTGGCCTGGGCGCAATGGGAATACGGCTGCCTGTTCGAGCGCGACGGCACGCCTAGACCGCCGCTGGCTGTTCTGTTTGAGCATTGACGCCGAATGGGAAGCCGGCCCGCGCCAGCATGGGAAGCTGTACGAAACGACGGAGAGAGGCAGGGCGAGATGATTCACCGGCGATACGATGAGGGCGAGCGGCTGGATGTGGCGGGGCTGAACGAGATCACGGTCTTCATTGACCGCTCGCGCACGGCCCGCACCGAGGTGGGGCTGAACACCTGGCATCCGGGCCAGGACGGCCCGCCGCACCGGCACGACGCGAAGGAGCAGACCTTCTTCGTGCTCGATGGCGGCGGCGAGGTGACGGTGGACGAGGAGACCCGGCCGGTGACCGTCGGCGACGTGGTCTTCGTGCCGTGGCAGGCGTCGCATACGACCGAGGCCGGGGCTGCACCGCTGGTGTACCTGTGCCTCAACACGATTGTGACCGAGGAGCGCGAGCCGACCTTCCAAGCCATGTACGACCGCGTGGCCGCGGGCCGCACCGCCCGCTGGAAGAGCGGGGACACCAAGGTCGGCGAATAGAGGGCGCCACGGAGGTCCGCATCATGAGTCGAGACCGCATCCATCCTCCCGAATCCCGCGGCTTCACCGACCAGCGCACCGGCGCGCGGGTACGAAAGGTGACGGACCATCCATCGCTCCACCATCACCCCTTCTACTACATGCCGTGCATGGACGACGCGATGACGCGGTTGTTCTTCGTCTCGCACCGGACCGGTCGGCCGGAGATCTGGTGCGAGATACGCGCCACGGGCGAATTGCAGCAACTCACCGACCAGCCGGACATCGCTGAATGGTCGGTGCATCCGTCGCACGACGGCCGCTTCGTCCACTACGCGGCGGGGAGCGCGGCGTGTCGCGTGTCGTGTGTTGATGGAACGGTTGACCGCCTGGTTGAGTTCGGGCCGCTCGCCGGCCGCGAGTCCGGCATGGTCGGCGCCGCCATGGGGACGACGACGGTCAGCCATGACGACCGCTACTGGGCCATGCCGGTGAAGGTGGGCGCGAAGTTCCGTTTTATCCTCATCGACACCACGACCGGGGCGCACGAAGCCATTCTCGAAGCCGATACCATCGGCCATCCGGAGTTCCACCCGTCCGACAACACGCTCCTGCGCTACGCCGGATCGTACAAGCAGCGCATCTGGGTTATCAACCGCGACGGCACGGGCAACCGGCTTGTCTATGACCGCAAGCCGCTGGACAAGCCGGGGCAGTTCGAGTGGATCGTGCACGAGACGTGGAACCCCGGCCCTCCTCGCGAGATCATCACCGCCAACTGGCCGCGAGGGTGTATCGGCATCGGCATCGACACGGGCGCCGTGCGGCCGGTCTGCGCGTTCAACGCCTGGCACCCGAGCATCAACCGCCGTGGCACGCTCATGTGCTCCGACACAACGTTCCCCGATATCGGGCTGCAACTATTCTGCCCCCTCGACGGCGTCGGCGCGCCGACGCCGCTATGCTTTCCCGAAGCATCCTGCGAGGGAAGACATTGGAACACCGACCACTGCCCCTATGACGACGAGGATTACAGGCAGGGCAAGTGGAAGGTCTATGCCCCCCAGCACACGCACCCGCACCCGTCGTTTTCCCCTGACGGCCGGTTCGTGGTCTTCACCTCCGACCGTACGGGGCACAGCCAGGTTTACGAAGTCGAGATACCGGAACATGACAAGGAGGAACACCTATGAGCAACTGGAAGGAGCATCCGTGGAGGGTGCGTGTAATCTCCTACGGACCAGTTTCCGCTTTTCTTCTTTGGCCGTATGTGATATAAGTGTATACGCTTATGTTATATGGAGTCCGACGTGGAAGACTCGGCCCAACGTAGCCTGGAACG
>VGYW01000440.1 GCA_016872875.1 Planctomycetota bacterium
TCAAGGCCCACGGCGCGGTCGCGGGAATCGGCGAACCCATCCCCTACGACAAGGTGCTCCAGACCGCCGACAACGCCGGCCTCCGCGGCCCAGTGAGCGCCGAGACCCACAACCCCGACCGCAGCGTGCCCAACACGGAGATGTCCCGCCGCGTCGTCGAGGCCATCCAGAAGGCCTGGCCCACTGCCGCCCCCGGCGGCCTCTTCGACACGGCGAAGAAGAAGGCGGCCGTCGTCCGACCCTGGGCCAGCGACCCCGTCCGCTTCGTCGTCGTCGGCCTCGGCATGGGCCACAGCCGCTCCAAGATGGTCCAGGACACCCCGGGGGCGAAGCTCATCGGCGTGTGCGACATCGTCGAGGAGCGCGCGCAGCGCACCGCCGAGGTCTGCGGCGTCCCCTTCGAGACCGACGTCCGCCGCTGGCTCGACCACAAGGAGGTCGAGGCCGTCTTCGTCCTCACCGAGACCGGCAACCACGCCGCCGTCGCCCTCCAGGCCCTCGAGGCCGGCAAGCACGTCATGGTCACTAAGCCCATGGAGGCCAGCCTCGCCGCCTGCGACGCGATGGTCCGCCTCGCCGAGGAAAAGGGCCTGACCCTCGCCGTGGACTTCAGCCGCCGCGTCGAGCCTGGCCCCCTCTCGCTCAAGGCGGGCGTCGCCAGCGGCTGCCTCGGACGCCTCCTCGGCGCCGACGCCTCGCTCAGAATCCTCCGCACGATGGACTACTTCCGCTCCAACGGCGGCTGGCGCGGCACCCGCCGCTGGGACGGCGGCGGCGTGCTCTCGAACCAGAACATCCACCACCTCGACGAGCTGGCCTTCATCCTCGGCATCCCGAAGCGCGTCCGCTGCAACATCTGGACCCAAGACCACGACATCGAGGCCGAGGACCTGGGCATCGCCACTTGGGAGTATGCGGAAAAAGACACCCGCTGTCTTTTGCCGGAACGGCCCTCCGGGTGCTTCGCACAAAAGACAGCGGGTGTCTTTTTCCGCCCCGGGATGGTCCTTACCCTCTACGCCACGTCGTCCTATCCCCACCCGACCTGGTACTTCCGTTTCGAGCTGCACGGCACGCAGGGCGCGGTGATTCAGGCCTCGGGCGGCCCCTTCGACCGCCCGATGGAGCGTTGGTTCCTCGACAACGCCTGGGGCAACAAGGCCCCCGCCCGCGCCGAGAGCGAGTGGCTGAGCAACGTGGACAACTTCGCCGCCCACCTCCGCGCGGGCGCCCCGCTCACCAGCGACGGCCGGGAGGGCCGCCGCTCCCAGGCCATCCTCGACGCCATGTACCGCTCCGCCCTCGAGGCCGACGGCGGCTGGGTCGAGGTGCAACCCGAGTTCGGTTGAGCGCACCCTGATCATTGGCTCGGGGGGACGACTCGACTTGTGCCACCGAGCCATGTAGAATAAAAGAGGGGAGTTGGTGGTGCCCCGAGGGTGACACCGGGAAGCTGGGCCGCGAGGAGGAGGACACGGAACATGGTGGAACCCGCGCTTGGGACGATACACGGCCGGCATGACATGGTGAGGCGATTTGATGGCTACGTCAGCGACCAGATGGAGGAGCTTGATGAGCGGAAGCTGAAGCGGCCGCTTGTGAAGACCTTCCTGCTGGAACTGCTCAACGGAGTTCGGTCATGCACTGACGCCGCGCTCAAAGACATCCTGGCCAGGCGGCACGTCAGTGTTAGCCAGATCGAGGAGGGGCTCTTCCTCGCTGCCGACGGGTCCGGCCAGGAGATGGGCATCGTGGAGCGGTTGCGTCCCCGGATTCTGGCCCTCTACAGCACGGTGAAGTCCGCCCCGCTGAGGACATGGGTCACGCAGTTCGTTCGGCCCAGCCCGGAACTCGACCACGTTTGGCTGAGCGGGCTCACCTTTGGCGTGCTTTGGGGCATCATGCGTCGTCTCAGCCGACAGCATCGTTTCACCCGGCTGGTGTTCACCCACGAGAGCATCTTCGACATCGAGGGGCAAGTTCCTGAGGAGCAAGAGGAAGAGGAGGAGGCACCCACGCCCCCGGCTGACGATGACGAGAGGGAGATAGTGGAGCGACGTGATACGAGGGTGACGCTCGTGGACCGCATAAGCGAGATTGACCATCGGCTGCGGAATCTGCAAGAGCTCTATTCCCCCTTCTACGCCATCAGCCAGTTGCGATTCCCGTCCCCCGTCGGGCGAGGCGGCCACGATTTCTTCGACGACGGACAGGTCACCAACAGAAGCGAGAGCTTCCGAGACCACAGAAGCCACGTGCTCTTCGTGGTTCGGATCTACGAACGTCTACTGAAGTCCACAGAGGAGCAAACCTGGTACTCGATCAGGGAGTCGGTCAGCGCGCCAGGCGCGTTCCGCCGCATTGTGGGCGCCCCTGTAGTCATTCGCTTCAGGGAGCCATTGCGACCGGAGGTGTTCGACTACTGGGTTAGTGCGACATTCGAGCGGAAGAGGGGCAGCAAGTTCCGCCTCTGGGGCCAGCCTATTCGGCTCGGGCCGACCAAAGTGCATGTGTACGGCGCTGACAGGCACCTATGGCAACCCCTGTTCCTCGAGTTCTCCGCAAAGGGCTGCATCGCCATCGTACCCAACGGGACATGTGGGAACACCGTCCACCGCCTTGTGACAAACATCCAGCGGTACCTTGATCCCGGTGCCAGGACCTTCATTGGGGACAGGACCTACGAGGCGGTGGTTGAGCAATCCGCCGAAGGGGTGCCATATGAACCCGAAGGCTGAGGAATTGGTCAGGGATCCCCTCTTCCAGGTGAACGCGCTGCTCTGGCTCGCCCAACCGTTGCCCGATGAGAAGGTGTTCCGGGAGTTTGGTGTCAGCCCCCTGGGCATCCACCCTCTGCTACACATGCGGCGCTTCGCTGTTCATGCGATTGCCCCAATGCTGCTTGTGCCACTCGACGTCCGGCTGGCCGCGCAGAACGCTGGTATCCCGATCCAGGAAGGCGCAAGACCGGACGTAGTGCTCAGCCGTGAGCGGGACCTCAAGTTCCTCCTCGTCGAGTGCAAGGCATCTTCATTTGGCCCCGGCCCGTCCAAGAGCGTCGAGCAAGCCCGAGCCCTCATGATCGCGGCGGGGCCGCGGGCGAGTGAAGTCTTTGCCGAGCAAGTCAAGGCTGCCTTGCTCAGCTACGAACTCCCCGATTCGGCATGCGCAGGGATGATGGGGACCCTGGCGAGGGTGGCGGAAGAGATGCACGCCAGAGGCCTGCCGGCCGGGCCTCTCTCCACCTTGGGCCTGCGGAGTTCGGAGACGGAAGTCAGTGTTGTCATTGATTCCGAGTTGGCGGCCTTTCTCGGCGTCCAGCCCGGCGCGTTCAAGTTCATCGCGCTGGAGCCAGGTGATGACCCACGACCGCTGTACTTCATTCCTTACGACCCGGATGCGCAGGGATCGGCGGAAGAGACGGCCTTTTGCCGGGCGGTGCTCTTCCGGCGGATGCATGCGAGCGTCGTCGCCGCCATAGGGCGCGCCTTCCCACCGACCGAGAGAATCTTCGAGCACGGAGCGGTCCTCAACGACGCGATGTTCGGGATGTACGGACACTGGGACAACAAGGCTTCGGCAAAACACATGCGAGACCTCTTCAAGCAGTTCATGACCGCCATCCAGCAATCCGTCAACTCGGAGCTGACTGGCGCGATCGCCTTCGAACCCGGCCGAGGCTGGAAGGTCAAGATCGGTGACGAGGACGCGCATGAGGCCATTATCGATGCGCTGACCCGCTTCTCCGCCGAAACCCTAACTGCCCAACCCAAGCCTCCTATCGAACTCTTCGATGTCCTGGAGGATGACGAACCTCAGGCACCCTCGAGCAACTGACCCGGTGCAATGCGGCGGCCCGATCATGACGCAGAGGAGACAGCCATGCAGGAGAAGGTGCAGTACGAGCGTCTTCTGCCCCACGAGTTCGAGGCGCGGATCACTGCCTGCCCCGTGCTCTACGTGCCCGTCGGCTCGCTCGAATGGCACGGCGAGCACCTGGCCCTGGGCAACGATTCGCTGAAGATGCACGCCCTGTGCTGCGAGGCGGCCCGCGTCGGCGGCGGAATCGTCTACCCGCCAATCTACTACAACATCCCCGGCGTGTGCAGCGCCGACCCCGCCCGCTACCGGCACGACTGCACGTTCATCGGCCAGCCCGACGTGCAGCGCACCCTCCTCCACGCCACGCTTCGCGGCCTCGAGCGCACCGGCTTCAAGGTCGCCATCCTCACCACCGGCCACACCCCCCGCGAGCAAATCCAGATGATGCGCGACGTCGCCGCCGCATACGACGGCACGATGAAGGTCCACGGCACCTGCGACATGGATTTCGGCAAGGAAATCAACTTGACCAGCGACCACGCCGCGATGTGGGAGACCTCGCTCCTGTGGCACTTCGAGCCGGGCCTCGTGGACCTCACGCAGCTCAGCCGCGACCTCGCCGTGAAGCCCTTCAACGTCTACGGCAAGGACCCGCGCACCGAGGCATCGCCTGGCCTCGGCGCCAAGGCCGCCGCCATCATCGCCCGCGACATGGCCGCTCTGGCCGCACGATTGCTCAAGGAAAGCTGAGCTGGCCTTCCCCGTAGCGGCAAGGGTCCCGCTTGGCGAAAGGCCGCGGGACCCCGCAAGCGCGACGCTTGCGGCTACGCTCCTCGCGCCCCCATACGCTCGTTTCCACGCCCTGCCTGGGGGCGAGCAGATCGGGGCCGGAGCCCCGCACGATGCACTCCCAAGCAGGGTACGTGTCTAGCGGGAGGGGCTTTCCCCCTCCCCCTTGGGGGGAGGGCCGGGGTGAGGGTGCCTTCCGTATGGCTGGCGGCGACACATGCACCCTCACCCCTCTCCCCGAGGGAGAGGGAGGGCAGCTCTCCCCAGGCTAGACGCGTGCCAAGCGGGAGCTTGCAACGAGAATAGCGGGGACTAGTCAGGGGGCCGGCGGCCCGGGCGTCAAGGCCTTGAGGGCTTCACGGGCGGCGTCGCGGACGGGGAAGAACCTCTCCTGGTTCATCGGAGCCATGCAGCCGCCGCGCTCGCGTGACAGGGGATCCGTCGCTGCAATCGTCTCCAGGAGCTTGCGGTCCCCCGCCTCGCCAATGCGGGCAAGGGCGCGGACCGCCCACTCCCGCATCCGGCCCGCCTCGGGGTCAACCGCGAGCCGGAGGATGCCGGCCCGGGCCGTGCGGTCGCCGCGGTGGGCCCGGGCAAGGACGGCGCAGGCGCGCGGGGGGCCCGAGAGCTTCGGCGTGATCTCGTTCAGCGGCGTGTCGGCCCCGCGCATCTCGGCGAGGGCCTGAATGTAGCCGTGGTACTCGCCCTCGGCGAGGGTGAAGTTGCCCGGCCACCAGACCTTATCGCCTTCGGCTCTCTTCGGCACGTTGCGGATAACGTCCAAGATGGCGGCGACCTTGGCGGCGGCGAGACCCTCGCCCGGGTCGTCGCGCAGCACGGCCGCCGCGGCGAGGCGGATCGCAAGGACCTCCGACTTGAGGAGCTCCCGGATCCGCGCGAGAAGCTCCGCGTCCACCGCCTGGCCCTTGAGCGCGAGGAGGGCGTTGTTGAGGACCCCGTCAACGTCCGAGGCGAGGAGCTTCCGCGCCTCCGCCTTGTCCTTCAGGCCGGCAAGGTAGGCCTGAGAGGCCCAGGCCTTGAGGGACGGCTGGGTGTCCACCGGCAGTTTCCCCAGCGCGATGTCGAGAAGGGCCTGCTGGGCTTTGGGCGAGGCGATAGCCTGCAAGGCAAGGACGGCGCGATGGCGGAACGCGAAGGTCTGCTCCGCGCGGTTGAACTCAGTGACGAGCCGGTCCACCGCGGCGTGCTTCGCCTCGCCGAGCCTCCCCACCGCCTCTTGAACCTCGGGCATTCCGACCCTGACGGTCCAGTGCTGGCCGAGCAGGGCCACAAGAGCGTCGAGGGGCGCCTCCTCGCCCGCCTGCGCGAGCGCGGCGAGGGCCAAGGACAGGGCGGCCGGCGCTGCGAGTCTTGTCACGGCGGCCTCCGAAGCCTCTGGTCTGCAAGAGGGCCAGCCCGGGGCCATGCTTGATGATATGCCGGCGGAGGAGGGGAATCAAGGGCGAATTCGAAGAATCTCTCTTGGCTTGCCTCCGGGCACCGAAGCTGGCCGTCCGCAGAGGGCTCGACCCGAAGAGAGATTCTTCGCTCCGCCCGCCGGGAGGCAGGCTCCACTCAGAATGACACGCTATTGTGGCTTATCTCCTGTGCTGAGAAGCACTTCGCTCCTTCGAGCGGAGTGAAACTAGCGTTGTAGTGCTAAGAGAGGACCGGGGATTCGGAGGCGGGGAGCCGGGTCAGGCCGAATCATTTTGCCTGAACGGAGAGCCTCGAGGCGAGGGTAGGCCCGACTGCTCAGGCGCTGCGCCTGCGGGCGATGAGGGCGCGGACTTCGGGGGCGAGGTCGTTTGGAACGGCCATCATCGTGATGTCCTGCTGCTCCATCGCCGCCTCGATCTCAGCGAACTGCTCGTCCTCCGACTGGCCCTCGTAGTGAGCGATCACTTCGCGTACCCGCTTCTCGTCCCAGCCCGGGGGGAACTTCTGCTTGCTCATCGGCCCTTCCTCCGTTGTCGTCGGCGGAACGCCGCCTTCGCCTTGCCGTGGAGTTCGTAGGCTGTGATCACAAACACGCTATCGGGGTCCTCGTCTGGCACATAGATGACCTGCAGATGACGCCCGGCCGCGGTCTGCCCGAGCTTCATCCGCGCCCCTCTGGCCGTGGGCTGATCTTTGCCCACATCTCCGAGGACGGGCGCTGCCAGCCCCGTCAGGGGCGTCAGAGGGTAGCCCACGGCGTAAGCCGTGGGATCACCGCGCCCCA
>VGYW01000441.1 GCA_016872875.1 Planctomycetota bacterium
CAGGGGTGGGGGAAGCCGTCAATGAAGTTGTAGTGGAGCGCCACCTCGTGGCCGTTGGCCTCGATGTGCGCCTTCTCATCCCGTGAGAGCGCGAAGCGGCCGTTGAGGGGCATGGCGTTGATGTGGTAGGGGAGGCGGCGTGCGGCCATGAAGTCGCTGGCGGCCACGGGGTTGCCGGCCTCGCCCTCGTCGTCGCCGCCGAAGCAGAGGAGCGCGGGGGCGACGCGCCCGTCGCGCGGCGCCACCTGGTGGACCATCGGGACGGGGCGCCGCCCGATCATGTTGGCCAGCAGGAAGTGCAGCGCGTCGGCGTAGGGCACCTCGAGGCTGTTCTGGCCCAGGACGCAGGCGTCGGAGGCGCGATGGTAGCCGTCCCCGTCGTAGTCGGCGTCCACCGGGCGGCCCTGGTGGAGCGCCCACATGGTCTGCGCGACGTTGAAGGCGAAGTAGAAGGCGTGGCCGCGTCCCACGGCGCGGTGCGTGATGGCGGCGTAGGCCGTCCCACGGGCGCGGCTCCCGAGGTCCGGCTCCGCCTCATCGCACAGGTAGAGCCGGGCCAGCCGCTCGCTGCGCGGCGTCCAAACCAAGCGGATAGGCGAGATGATCACCAGCCGCTGCTCAGGGGCGGCCTCCGCACGGCAGTCCTCGGCCACCGAAGAGCGGCCAAGCTTGAAGTAGCCGTTGATCGAGAAAGGCCCTCTGGCCTGAGGAACGCAGCGGTCGCCTTCGACGCCGAAGAGTTCGTCGAGGCCCTCGGTGGCGAAGGCGATGAGGACGCCGCCCGTGGCCACCCACTCGGCCAGCGCCCGCCCGGCCCTGCGCGGGAGCGCCGAGGCGGAAAGATCGCCCAGGAAGAGCACCCCGGCCTGCCGAAGGGCGCTCGGCTCGCCACACGCCGCGAGCGGCAGGGCCTGCGCGCACACCCCCAGGCGCGACAGGATCTCCTCCACGTAGGCGAACCAGTAGTTCCGCCCTTCGGCCAGTTCGACCCTACGCAAGATGGGGTCGAAGGCGTAGCAGACTGACAGAGATGCCATGAGCCTGCGTTGCTCCTTGCTCACTCCCACGCTTGACCTTGTCTGCCCTCGCGCGCGAAGGCCCTAACCTCTCCCCTGGGGAGAGGTCGCCCGCCCTTGGCGGGCGGGTGAGGGTGCCTTTTGACGCCAGGATAGGCCCAAAGCACCCTCACCCCGGCCCTCTCCCCGAGGGAGAGGGGGAGGAGAGGCGCCCTCACCCCACCCTCTCCCCGAGCGAGAGGGGAGGAGGGGATGACATGGTTCAGCTCAACTCGTCGATCGCGCCCCGGAGCGCCTCGGCGGCGCGGAGCGCCTTCTGCCAGGGGGCCATCGTGTAGCCCAGCACCATCCGCGGAACCATGTGCTCCGCATTGGGGCAGAGGCCCTTCGGGTAAGCGCCTTTGGGAAACACCTGGCCGAAGACCGGGTGCTGATAGGCCGCGCGGTTGGTGTAGCCGACGCTGAACGGTGCGCTGTGCTCTCGCAGGGCTTCGCGGAAGCGCCTGCGGGAGATTCCAAAGCGTTCGCCCTCGAACGTGGCCACCCACAGGTGGTAAGTGCTCTGCGCGCCCTGCGGCGCGCGCTGCGGGACCAGCCACGGGCAGCCCGCGATGGCGGCGTCCCACAACCGCCCGATCTCGATGAGCTCGCGGCAGGCCCTGCGCGCCTTGGGCAACTGGGCGAGGCCGATGGCCGCGGTCGGCTCGTTCATCCGGAAGTTGTGGTGGAGGCCGTAGGCTATGGAGTGGAAGGTGGGCGCGCCGGCGTGGAGGCCCAGGGCCGCGGCGAGACGCTCGCTGTCCGTGACCGCCATCCCGCCGTCGCCGAGCGAGAGCTGCTTGGAGGCCTGGAAGCTGAACGAGCCGATGTCGCCCCACGCCCCCGCCCGCTTCCCCCGATACGCCGCGAACAGGGCGTGGGCGCAGTCCTCGATCACCAGCAGCCCGTGCTTCCGCGCGATGGGCACGATGCGCTCCATCTCGGCCGGCAGCCCGCCCACGTGGGTCACGATGAGCGCCTTCGTTCGGCCAGTGATCTTGTCCTCAATCTGGGCGGGGTCCATGTTGAAGGTCGCGGGCTGGCAGTCCACAAACACCGGCTTGCCGCGTTGGTACATGGCGGCCATCGCGCCGAACACGCACACGGGGTC
Source organism: Planctomycetota bacterium (assembly GCA_016872875.1). Next base: position 2,167 of record VGYW01000441.1, read on the forward strand.
GCAGAGCACCTCGTCGCCCGGCCCCACGCCGGCGACTGCGACCGAGGCGTGGAGGACGGACATGGCGCTGTTCATCGCCACGCCGAACCGCACGCCGTGCGCCCGTGCGAAGGCGCGCTCGAACCGCCCCTGCACCTTCCCGCCCGCCAGCACGGAGAGCCGGCCAGACCTGAAGACCCGCCTCAGGTATCGCAACTCCTCCTCGCCATAGTCTCTCACTGGCATCGCTTGAGTCTCCCTCTGAGGTTCGTAGTGCGGGCTTCAGCCCGTCCCCCCAAGGGACGGCCTGAAGGCCGCACTACAAACGGGTGCCAGCCTTAGCCGCCCGAACACGCCGGCTACGTTATCAGGAGTGCGGCCCCTTGTCAACGGTTGACCAGTCTCCCGTCGCGTGCTTTGATATGGGGTCAGCCAGCACACCTGTGAGGAAGGAGAACCGCGTGAAGGCCGCAGTGGTGGAAGGGCCGAACCGACTCGTCGTGAGAGACATTCCTGAGCCTGAGGCCGGCGAGTATCAGGCCCTGTGCGAGCTGCTCTACGGGGCGACGTGCTCGGGCACGGATTCGCACATTCTCGATGGCACGTTCCCCTGGATCTCGCCCTATCCCACCGTGCCCGGCCACGAGAGCGTGGGGCGGGTGGTTGAGCTTGGGCCGAAGGTGCGCTACCTGAAGAAGGGCGACCTCATCGCCCGCGTGGGCACGCCCGCCGTGCCAGGCTACAGCGTCACCTGGGGCGGCTTCGCCGAGCTGGGCGTCGCCACGGACTTCCGGGCGGCGCAGGAGGACGGCTTGCCCGCCTCGGTCTGGGGCGGCTGCCGCGTTCAGCGCCCCCTCCCGCCAGGCACCGACCCCGCGGCCGCCACGATGTTCATCACCTGGCGCGAGACGCTGAGCTATTCGAACCGCATCGGCATCAGCTCCCCCACTGTGGGCGGGACGTCCCCGTCCCGCGAGCAGATTGTGGGCGGGACGTCCCCGTCCCGCGAAGACACGCGGCGTGGGGACACGCCGCCCACAAAGAGCGTGCTGGTGATCGGCTCAGGCGGGAACGCGCTGGCCTACATCGCCCACGCCGCCAACGCCGGCCCTGGCCCGAGCGAAGTCGAGGGCTGCGCCCTCCGAGTGATGATCGGCTCGCCCGTCCGCGAGGCCGTCGCACACAAGGCCGGGGCGACCCACTTCCTCGACTACAAGGCGGCAGGCGCGAAGGAGGCCGCGGCGAAGCTCTGCCCCGATGGCTTCGACATCGCGATTGACGCCGTGGGCAAGGTGGGGCTGGCCAACCTGGCCCTCGCGCTCCTCAAGCGCGGCGGAACCATCGGCATCTACGGCATTGACGACTACGGCAAGGCGACGCTGAACCCCGACGCCGCCCGCGGCTCCTTCGCCGTCTACCGCGACTACCTCGATGAGGCCGAGGCCCACGACCAGGTGGTTGCGCTCTATCAGGCGGGGAAGCTCGACCCGACGCTTTGGCTCGACCTCGCCCATCCTTTCGAGCTCGATCACATCGCGGAGGCCTTCCAGGCGATTCGCTCCCGCAAGGCCGTCAAGGCCCTCGTGCGCCTGAAGGCATGATTGCCATCGTCCTCGTCCTCGTCCTCGATCTTCCCTCCGTGGGGGGAGAGGAGTCGAGGACGAGGACGAGGACGAGGGACGAGGACAATTGAAGAGGAGACCGACATGAGCCGAGCTATCGTGGCACTGGGCGTGGCTGCGTTCCTGGCGGGCATGCCCTGCCGCTCTGGCGCGCTCGCGGAAGAGGCCAGGGACATGCTGGACGAGGTGCTGGCGGCCGGGAAGCTGGTGGTGGCGGTGGACGCCAACTACTATCCGCAGAGCTTCATCGGCAAGGGCGGAGAGTTGGACGGCTTCGACGTGGACGTGGCCCGCGAGGTCGCCCGCCGCCTGGGAGTCAAGGTCAGCTTCGCCACCCCCGACTGGGAGGCCATCGTGGGCGGGCGGTGGGCACGCCGCTTCGACCTCAGCATCGGCTCCATGGCCCCCACCGCGGAGCGCGAGAAGGTCCTCTGGTTCACCATCCCCTACTACTTCTGCTCGGCTTCCTTTGTGGCCCATCGGGACAACACGACGATTCGCGAGCCGGCCGACCTCGCGGCCAAGAGCGTGGGGCTGTGCAAGGGCGCCACCTACCAGCGCTACCTCGAGGCCAACCTGGACATCCGCGGCGGCGGACGCACCTTCTACGCCCCGCCGAAGGGGGCCGCCATCAAAGGCTACAACAGCGACAGCGACGCGCTCCAGGAGCTTCGGCTGGGCGACGGCGTGCGGCTCGACGCCGCGTTGATGGCGAAGCCGATGATCGAGCGGGAGATACGCGACGGCGCGCCCTTCAAGATCGTGCTCGACCCGCCCTTCTACGAGGCGCTGGCGTTCGCGCTCGACCGGGCGCGCGGCCCTTCGGCACGGATGCTCGCGCGGCTCGACGAGCTCATCGGGGCGATGCACAAGGACGGCACGCTGCGCGCGCTGTCGCGGAAGTGGTTCGAGAGCGACCCCACGGTCGCGCCGCGGCCCAGGGCGCCCGTGCTCTGGCTGCGGCCGCTCGGGCCGTTCCTGGCCGCGCTCATGCTCCTCACCGGCGGCGCCGGCGTGCTCTGCCTCGGCGCGCTCCGCCGGCGCAGGGCCTGGGCGCGGCGGCCGCTCACCCTCGCGGCCTTTCTCCTCGTCCCGCTGGCGGCCGGCGTCCTGCCCCTTGTGGAGGGCCTCACCGCCAAGTACACGTGGGACGAACGGCTCTGGCTCGGCCTGCCGCTGCTGGCGCTCGCGGCCTGGCACTGGGGGGTCGCCTGGGCGCTCACCAGGCCCTCCGCGCTCGCCGCGCCTGAGGGCGCCGCGGAGCTCCCGCTCGCCGAGCGCATCATGGCCGCCCGCCGCGATGCCCGCGCCCGCTTCGGCCTCCTCACCGCCGCCGTCTGCCTCGCCATCCTCATCGCCCTCTATGGCGTGCTGCGCGTCTTCGAGCTCGACGTCTCCTTCGTCTCGGAGTGGTTCCCCTTCGTCATGGGCGGGGCGGGCCTCACGCTCCTCGTCTCCGCGCTCTCCATCGCCCTTGCGAGCCTGCTGGCCCTGGCGGGCGCGCTCGGCCGCCTCTCGAAGAACCCGACCGCCTACGGCGTGTCGAGCTTCTACGTCTCGCTCTTCCGCGGCACGCCGCTCATCCTCCAGATTTACATCTGCTACTTCGCCCTGCCCCAGCTCGGCGTCATCCTGCCCGCGGTGGTCGCCGGCGTGCTCGCGCTGGGGGCCAACTACGGGGCGTACATGACCGAAATCTTCCGGGCAGGCGTCGAGGCCGTGGGGAAGGGGCAGACCGAGGCCGCCCACGCCCTGGGCATGACGCGGCCGCAAACCCTCCGCCGCATCGTCCTCCCACAGGCATTCCGCATCGTCATTCCCGCGGTCGGAAACGAGTTCGTCGCCATGCTCAAGGACTCCGCCCTCGTGGGTGCGATGGGCGTCCACGACCTCATGTGGCGGGCGCAGACCGTGGGCCGCCAGAACTGCAAGAGCCTCGAAACCCTCCTCATCGCGGGGGCGTTCTATTGGCTCCTGACCATCCTCTTCCAGCGTGCCCAGGGCCGCCTCGAGGCCCGCATGGCCCAGGGCGAAAGGAGATAGCCAGATGCCAGAGCCGATCATCCAGGTCCGCGGCTTGCACAAGTACTACGACCACCTCCACGTGGTGCGGGGGGTGGACCTCGACGTTGCGGCGGGCGAGGTGGTGGTCATCATCGGGCCATCGGGCGGCGGCAAGAGCACCTTCCTCCGCTGCCTCAACCTCCTCGAGGAGCCGTCGGCCGGACGCCTCGTGGTGGACGGCATCGCAATTGACGCCGGGGCGAGCGGCAAGGAACGCCACCGCCGCGTCCGCGAAATCCGAAAGCGCGCCGGCATGGTCTTCCAGCACTTCAACCTCTTCCCCCACATGACCGCGCTCGGCAACGTCGTCGAGGCGCCCGTCACCGTCAAGGGCGTTGGCCGCCAGGCCGCCGTCGCCAAGGCCGAAGAATGCCTCGCCTGGGTGGGTCTCTCGGAGAAGCGCGACGAATACCCCTCCCGCCTCTCCGGCGGCCAGCAGCAGCGCGTGGCAATCGCACGCGCGCTGGCGATGGAGCCGAAGATAATGCTCTTCGACGAGCCCACCTCCGCCCTCGACCCCGAGCTCATCGGCGAGGTCGTCGCAGTCATGGAGCGTCTGGCCAAGCAGGGGATGACCATGGTCGTCGTCAGCCACGAGCTCAGCTTCGCCCGCGACGTGGCCCACCGCGTCATCTTGATGGATGCTGGGGTCTGGGGCGAGAGCGGCACACCCGAACAGCTCTTCACCGCGCCGACGCAGGAGCGCACGCGCCAGTTCCTCGCCCGCATCCTGCACGGGGCCAAGCCTGGCCGGGCCTGATGCTGCCACCATATGGGCGCCGCACGCCGGCACCCCCCGCGGGACAGGAGGGCGATACCCTCTCCCTCGGGGAGAGGGCTGGGGTGAGGGTGCTTGGCTTCCCCCTCTCCCTCGGGGAAAGGGCTGGGGTGAGGGTGCTTGGCTTCCCCCTCTCCCTCGGGGAGAGGGCTGGGGTGAGGGTGCTTGGCTTCCCCCTCTCCCTCGGGGAGAGGGCTGGGGTGAGGGTGCTTGGCTTCC
>VGYW01000442.1 GCA_016872875.1 Planctomycetota bacterium
TCGCTAGCCCGCATTTCTCACGAAATGCGGGAAATCCCAAGAGCCAAACGCCAAGCACCAAACAATCTCCAAGCCCGGAATGCTCAATGACCAAAGCAAGCCCCCAGGGTCGCGGGCAACACCACGTAGTCTCCGCTTGGACCATTGAGGATTGGAGTTTGGGGCTTGTTTGGCGCTTGGTGCTTGTGGTTTGGTGGTTCCCGCATTTCTCACCAGCCGCTGGTGAGAAATGCGGGCTAGAGGCTATTCCCTCGGGCGGCTCTGGGCCCTCGCGCGCAGCTTGCGGCAGAAGGTCAGGGTGTCGCCCAGGTCGGTCCGGTCCTTCCAGAGTCCGGGAAGGCCGCTCTCAAGCAGATCGCGCACGGTCATGGGCCTCGCCAACCGCGCTCTGTTTCGCGCCGGTGGCGGTGTCCGGGCTTGTCGTTGCGAGCAGGGCCTTGTAGGGACCTTTACCGCTGTACTCATGTCCTATTCCCTCGTAACAGGATCGCACCTGCGGCGATCTTCGTTTCCCGCCCCCATTCTAACGCTCGTGGCCGCCAATGTCAACGCCCGTCTTCTCCACCTGCCTCGCAGCAGCAACGCCTCACCCAGCGCAGGCGCACCGCGACGGAGGCGGGAAGACTGACAACGGAATAACAACCGCGCTTCGAGATTCCTCTCTTCTTCCGATTCCCTTGCCCCCATTCCCCTGCCCCTCTTCCGTCCTCCTTGGCGTCTTGGCGGTTCCACCTCCGGTGGGGCATCCGCCTCATCCCCGAAGAACAACGCCTCGACCTCATCATGCGGGTCGGCTATCGCACGGCCGGCCGCATCGGCGCACCCTTCGCCGAGGCCAAACCATGATCACCGGCAGCGTCACCGACAGCCGCGAAGCCGTCGTCCCACTGAGCTGGCCATCATGCCGCGGGCGATGAAGGAGCTTCTTCCGATTCCCTTGTCCCGCACATTTGCGCTTGACAACTCCCCTGCGCGCGCTATACTGGCGGCTGCGGGCGAGGCAAGAAGGGAACTCGCAATGCGCCGCATCTTCGGCACAATATGGGGCATCCGCCTCATCCCCGAAGAACAACGCCTCGACCTCTCCCACTACCCCGAGGAGTTCACCGAGTTCGCCCAGGCCTTATCTTCGGAGCCCACCTCCAGCCAGGCAGGTGGGTGCAAAAGGAACAAGTGAAAAAAGAAGATCCGATACCTCTACTGCCAGGCACGACGGGGCGAAGCCCTGCTCTGCACCCAACGGAAAGAGCGGTTGACAATCAGAAAGGAGTTGCCTATAATGCACCCGGCCGGTGAAACGGAAGGGGAGCTTTTCTGGAGTGCAACCCGGCAGGAATAGCCGGCCGGGGCGACGGATGACCATCGTGGGGGAGCCAACCGGCTCCCCCAACCCATCCCCTCACAACGGGGGATACGGCGGTCATCCAGAACCTCCTGTTGCGTCTCAAACCCCCCGCTTGCCGCGGACAGGCGAGTTTCTTATTCCCGGGGACGTTTGTCCAGTTAACGCTCAACCAGTAGACCTAGCCAGTGACATGGCAGCGAAGGAGAACACCTGGTTGTTAGCGCGCAAGTGCAATCGCATTCTTCGCGAAGCGCGAGGTCCTGAGCCTGACAAGGCGCTTGCCGCCATTGCGCAGGCTGCCTCACTCCCAGAGTACTGCCGGCGGACAGAGGTAGTAGAGATGGTGGGGTTGTTCCTTGCGATGGATGCAGGGCGGCATCTGCTAACACTAGCCGGACGCTACCGTTACACGAGCGAGGTGCTTTTGGCCGAGGTCGCGATGGAGGTTGACCTCGACGATCCCCACACGGTTGGGGTCTTCCAGAAGTTGATGGCGCAGGAATGCGAGAGTCTTAGCGAGTGCACGAGTGTTTCGGAACGGTTTCTCGAGAGATCCCGTCTGCTTCCCGAACTGGCGGCTGCGGCAAGAGGTCTTCTCCAGATCCAGTCCGAGCTCGAAAGCGCTTGGCAGGTGCTGCTGGACGTCGAACCAGCTTGCGGCGGCCATCAAGAGGAAAATGGTGCCCAGAGCTCCTCACCCGGCCCAGGGGGTGGCTTGAGTCCTCGTGGGCGTATCGAGCGCCTTGGCCATCTACTGCGCCATGCTGCTTCTAGAGCGGCAGAGATCTGTGATCACCTGGTCCTTTGGGAGAAGACAACGCGGTTGAGGATAGAAGAACGCTGTCGGTCGATTGACGGTTGGTAAACGCCGCGTAGGGAGATCGTAGAGCATGCCATGCTGCGGCAGATGCTCCGGTCTGTTCGGCTCGTGTACTCGCTGCGCGAAAGGCGAGCTACGAGCCAAGTGTAGGAGGACGGGCACAGTGGTTCCTGTCCTCGGCACGATGCGCTCGCCCTAAGAGGAGAGGCCATGGCGAGTTCGCTTCTCGAGGCTGCCCAGTTCATGTCCGCTTGCGTTGAGAAGCTCCGCGGCCAAAAGCGCCAGAGCGCTTCCGCCCGTAAGAGGGTGTGTGAAGCGTCTCGTTTCCTGAGATGTCGTCTCATCAGCGCACAAGTGACAGGACATTGCATTCTGCCTAGCAAGTTGGCTGACTGGATTGACCGACTCTTTCGTGCTGCCATCCAGGAAATGGCTAGGGAGGAGGACTGCTACTATTCGAATGTCCGGCATCGCTATGAAGGTGAACTCGGCGTGAAGGTGGTTATCGAGAGGGCCAAGCGTAGTGGCGTCACTGGAGGAGGAACAGCCAGACAACACGCTGCCGCACGCCAGCGGCGCGTGAACCCAGCATCTCGGGGTCCTAGATGATCGCGCTCCCCAAAGGGTACGATCACCTTGAAACAAACGTATCGAACCTGCTCTCGGAACATCCTTCATATGAGAGCAACGTGTTCCTCATAATGCGCTTTGCGGCCGGAGGTGCTCTGAGCTTGGTCGACCGTACTCTGAGGGCAACACTTGAAAGACATGGACTGAGTGCATTGCGTGCCGACGACAGGTCGTACCACCCGGAGCTATGGGGAAACGTTTGTACGTACATGCTCGGGTGCAGTAAGGCCATAGTCGTTTTCGAGGACATCGACGTGCGCGAGTTTAACCCCAACGTGGCGCTTGAGCTTGGCTTTATGCTGGCACATGACAAACCTTGTCTGATCCTGAAGGAAAAGCGCCTGCCCCGTCCCCCCACTGACATGATAGGCCGGCTATGGAGGGAATTTGATTCGTTCGACATCGAGGGGACCTTGCCCCCTCAGATCCTCGCATGGGTCTTGGACATAGGATGGAACCCTGCCGACCGGCCATCCCTGCCGCCCGCGTTGAGGGCGCTTCTAAAGCAAGCGGCAGCGTTCCATGAAGTCCTACAGATGTTGGTTGATGAGTTCGACATGGAGGCAGCGTTCGATGAGATTGCAGCTTCCTCTCTGAGGAGAGTATGTATGGAAGCCGCCGGGAGCGGGGCTGTTTCACAGCAAGATGCACTCCTTCAGGCACTTGCGGAAGAAGACGAAGGAATGATCCCGCTGGTCCGCCTACGCAAAGCAATCGCGGATGCCTATGAGCGGGGCGTTCTTAGACCGCTTGGTGATCAGAGACTTGCAAGCGAGCTCCGCATCCTTCAAGCGAGGAAGGGCATGAAGAAGGTTCTGGACCTTGACCGGCGCCTCATGGTGCGCATCGAAACGCTCTGTGGCTATCGGGATAGCTAGAAGCCGCAAGGCAGCAGCGCTTCCAGTTCCGAGCCGCTTGAAGTCCGCGGCGGTGATACCTGCACCTTAGGGGTTGGTCGGTGGTTGCTCGTCATAGGGGTGTCGAATCTTCTTTCTTCACTTATTCCCCTCCGCTCACCTGCTTGGCGGGACGAGGTGCCATCTGGCTTCATCCTGCCGTTCAGAAGACCCCGCCCTGATGCAGTCGCCGCAGGAAATCGGCGACGGGAAGAACGTCCAGCCCGTCGAAGGTGTAGGCGCGCTTGCCGGTGTAGACGCCGATCATCCTGTCCACGCGAATGGCCTCGGGGCGGGCATGGAGCGAGCGCATCGCGCTCTCCCACTTGCGGTCCCAGCGCGGCGCAAGCTTGACCTCCAGGCACACGGCGTGCGGGGGTGACGCGCCCTGCCGCTTCCGCGTCTCCACCACGAAGTCCACCTCCCCGCCGCTCTCGGTGCGGTAGTAGCAGATGGGGCGGTGCTTCCCCTGAGTCTCGTTGTAGACCCGTGTAATCGGGGGACACCTTACTTAATTCCGGCGGGGACAGCTTCCGGGCAGAAGGTGGGTAGACCTTGTAATTCGGGGGACCCTGTACTCATCTACAGATTGAGCTTGACAACCATAACGCGCCGCGTTATGATAACAGGGTCATGATCAAGAGCGTCCGGGACAAGGAGACGAGGCAGGTCTTCGGCCGCTGCTTCACGCGCCGGTTGCCGGCGGCGCTGCACCGGGCGGCGTGGCGCAAACTCGCGATGCTCGACGCCGCCGGACAGTTGAGCGACCTGCGCGTGCCCCCGGGCAACCGGCTGGAGAAGCTGTCGGGAGACCGCGAGGGGCAGCATAGCATCCGGATCAACAATCAGTGGCGAATCTGCTTCCGCTGGCTCGACGGCCACGCCTACGACGTCCAGATTGCCGACTACCACTAGGAGACAACCATGATCAAGCGATTTCCCCCAGTTCATCCCGGTGAGGTGCTCCTGGAGGAGTTCCTGCGGCCGATGGGCGTCAGCCAGTACCGGCTCGCGAGGGACATCAGCGTGCCGCCGCGGCGCATCAACGAGATCGTGCACGGCAAGCGGAGCGTGAGCGCCGACACGGCCCTGCGCCTGTCGCGCTACTTCGGGCTTTCGGACCGTTTCTGGCTCAACCTTCAAGCGCACTATGACATCGAGGTGGAGAAGGACCGCCTCGCTGGCCGCCTCGACACTGAAGTCACCCCGCTGGCGTCTGGCCCCCTCGCACCCGCGCACGCGTAGAGGGACACCAACCGCCTCACAGTCTCTCAACCACCTCTCAGAAGACCCCGCCCTGATGCAGTCGCCGCAGGAAATCGGCGACGGGAAGCACGTCCAGCCCATCGAAGGTGTAGGCGCGCTTGCCGGTGTAGACGCCGATCATCCTGTCCACGCGAATGGCCTCGGGGCGGGCTTGAAGCGACCACATCGGCTTCTCCCACTTGCGTTCCCAGCGCGGCGCAAGCTTGACCTCCAGGCACACGGCGTGCGGTGGCGACGCTCCCTGCCGCTTGCGCGTCTCCACCACGAAGTCCACCTCCCCGCCGCTCTCGGTGCGGTAGTAGCAGATGGGGCGATGCTTCCCCTGAGTCTCGTTGTAGACCCGCAGCTCGTGGTAGATAAGCGTTTCCAGCGCCGTGCCCTTCCACAGGCGGTCCACGGGGTCGAAGAGCAGCCCCGCCGCGGCGCGGGCCACGCCAGGGTCGAACCAGTAGAACTTCGGGTGCCCCTGCTCCCGCACCTTCGCGGCCGGGCGATAGGGGCGCAGGAAATGGCCGAGCAATGTGTCGTCGAGGATCGCGAAATACGCGTCCACGCTGCTCCGCGGCACCCCGGCCTCGCGGGCGATGTTCGCCCCGTTCACCACCTGGCCGTTCAACTGCCCCACGATGCCCAGGAACCGCAGGAACGGGTGCAGCTTCCGCACGATCCCCTCTTCCCTGATCTCCTGCTTGATGTAGGTGTTGGCGTAGGCGCTCAGGATGTCGGGCGCGCTCTTCGGGTCGAACTGGACGAGCGGCAGGGTCCCCCATTCGATGGCCTGTTCCGCGTCGAAGGCGTCCCCCAGCTCCGCGGAGCAGAATGCCTCCATGTGGCGCGTCACCGCGCGCCCGGCCAGCAGGTTCACTCCGCCCCGCCGCAGCTTCCGGGCCGAAGACCCACACAGCACGAAGCGCCAGCCCCGGCCCTCCATCAGGCGGTGCACTTCGTCCAGGAGCACCGGCACTTTCTGAATCTCGTCGAGCACCACCCACCCCTTTTCGGGGAGGCGCCCGGCAATCGCCTCGATGCGGGCGGGGTCGCGCGAAAGCTCCAGGAACAACGCCGAATCGAGGAGGTCAACGAGCACCGCGTCGGCGAAGGCCTGCCGCAGCCAGGTGCTCTTGCCCACGCCCCGCGGCCCGAAGAGGAAGAACGACCGCTCCGGCGCCCGCAACAGCCGCTTCACAGTGGCTTCCAGCATGTCTCGCCTCCTGACATCAGTCATGTAAGAATACAACGTAATTTTACAATACCGATGTAAGCAAAGCAAGCCGCGCTCCTGCTTGGCTCAACCAAGGCCGGCGGACACTATGCGGGATTACTGCGCCCACGGAGAGGGTTTGCAGAGCTCTTTAGAGGGGGCATTCTGCCCGACGAGGGCTCGAACACGGCGCGTCAGAGGACGTACCAGGGATAGACGAGCGTTCCGGAACGCCTCTGCGCCTGGTCCCCACCATAGACAAGGACGGAGGGGCCACTGTCGTTCCCCGACACCCTGCGCCAGTAGGCCAGATTGTCGAAGAAATCCGGAGCTATAGTCTGCGCCGACTTGATTTCGATGGGCACCAGTTCCGCCGCCCTCTGGATGACGACGTCCACCTCGTGCCCCGCGGCGTCGCGCCAGAAGTGCAGGCGCGGCGGCTCGCCCCGGTGGAGGAAGTTCTTGCAGAGCTCCGAGACGACGAAGCTCTCGAAGACGGCTCCCCGCTCGGCGCGATGGAACAGCTCGCGCGGCTCGTGAACCTGAAGCAGGTAGCAGAGGAGCCCGGTATCCAGGAAGTAGAGCTTCGGGCTCTTGACGAGCCGCTTGCCGAAGTTCTGATGGTGGGGCCGCAGGAGGGTGACGATGA
>VGYW01000443.1 GCA_016872875.1 Planctomycetota bacterium
CGGTGGCCGAATGCGATAAATCCCAGGGGGTCTGGGGGACTGGTCCCCCAGACGCGAGTTTGCCTTTGCGTTCCCGCGGCGCGGAGAGCGTCGCCCGGGGAGGCTCAAGAACTTGGGACGTTCCCAAGGTCTTGTATCCTCTCGTGGCCGACCCGCTCCAGTGCGAGGACAAGCCGACCCTGATGGCCTTCGGCCCGAAGGACCGCCCAGGCCGCGTCGCCGTCTCGCCCCGCGACTTCTGCCGCTTCGGCCTCCTCTACCTCCGCAAAGGCCGCTGGAGTGGCAAGCAGCTCCTCGACGCTGAGCTCGCGACAATGGCCGTGTCAAGTCCCCTTTCCAGCAACTTCCCCCGCACGAAGGGCCGCGCCGCACAGATGCTCGCCGACCAACGCACCCTCGGCTCCGCAAACCTGCCCGACGACCAGTGCGACCACCTCGGCTCCTACAGCTTCCTCTGGTGGACCAACGGAGTGGACCGCCTCGGCGAGCGGCACTGGCCCGACGCCCCGCCCGACGCCTTCGGCGCCTTCGGCCACGGCGGCCCAAGGGCCATGATCGTCATCCCAAGCCTCGACATCGCCCTTAGCTGGAACGACGCGGCCGTGAGGAGCCGCGAGGCGGAGAACGAGGCCCTCAAGCTCCTTGTGGGGGCAGTGAAGGAAAGGCCATGAGACTGCTGCCCATGCTTCTTCTCTTCCTTGCCGTGGCCTCGGCCGCCGAAGCCCTGTGGCCCATGCCTCACTGGCCGAAGGCGGCGCCGGACGAGGCCGGCCTGGAGGCCGCGAAGCTCGTCCAGGCCCGCGACTACGCGCTCACGGGCGACGGCTCGGGGATGATCATCCGCCACGGACGCCTCGTCATGCACTGGGGCGACCTGCGCGCCCGCTACGACCTGAAATCCACCACAAAGTCCTTCGGCGCCGCGGCGCTCGGCCTCGCGCTCAAGGACGGCAAGATCAAGAGCCTCGACGACAAGGCCCGCCTCTACCACCCCACCCTCGGCGAGGGGAAGGACGCCAACGCCCAGCCCGGCTGGCTCGACAAGATCACCATCCGCCACCTGCTGGTGCAGACGGCCGGCTTCGAGAAGCCCGGCGGCACCGCCAGGATGCTCTTCGAGCCGGGCACCCGATGGGCCTACAGCGACAGCGGCCCGAACTGGCTCGCCGAGTGCATCACGCTGGCCTATAGGCAGGACCTCAACGCCCTGATGTTCGAGCGCATCTTCACCCCCATCGGCATCAAGCCGGCCGACCTCACGTGGCGGCCCAACGCCTACCGCCCCAGGGAGATCAACGGCATCGCGCGGCGCGAGTTCGGCGCAGGCATCCACGCCAACGTGGACGCCATGGCCCGCTTCGGCTACCTCTTCCTGCGCCGCGGCCGCTGGCAGGACAAGCAACTGCTCCCCGAGGACTACGTTGCCCCCTGCGGCAGGCTGCCCGACGCCCTCCGCGGCCGGCCCACCGTGGACCCCAACACCTATGGCAAGGCCTCGGACCACTACGGCTACCTCTGGTGGAACAATGCCGACGGCATGCTCAAGGACGTGCCCCGCGACGCCTTCTGGTCGTGGGGCCTCTACGACAGCCTCATCGTCGTCATCCCAAGCCTCGACATCGTGGCCGCCCGCGCGGGGAAATCGTGGAAGGACACCCCCGAGCACTACGCCAAGCTCGCGCCCTTCCTCGGCCCCATCGTCGCCTCGGTGAAAGGCCAGGCCAAACCGCGCGGCGCGCCCTACCCGCCCAGCCCGGTCATCAAGGCCGTCGAGTGGGCGCCAAAGGAAACCATCATCCGCCTCGCCAAGGGGAGCGACAACTGGCCCATGACCTGGGCCGACGACGACGCCCTCTACACGGCCTATGGCGATGGCAACGGCTTCGAGCCATTCGTCCCCACCAAGCTCAGCCTCGGATTCGCCAGAGTGCTCGGCGACCCGCCCGACGTGAGGGGCGTCAACATTCGCTCCGAGTCGGGCGAGCAAGTCGGCGACGGGTCCCGCGGCAGGAAAGCCAGCGGCATGCTCGCGGTGGACGGCACGCTCTACATGTGGGCGCGGAACGCCGCCAACGCCCAGCTCGCCTGGTCGCGCGACCGCGGGAGGGCCTGGACATGGGCCGACTGGAAGCTCACCACCGGCTTCGGCTGCCCCACATTCCTCAACTTCGGCCGGAACTACGCCGGGGCGCGCGACCGCTTCGCCTACATCTACTCGCCCGACGGCGACAGCGCGTACACGCCCTCCGACCGCATGGTCCTCGCCCGCGTGCCAAGGGACCGCCTGGCCGACCGCGAGGCATACGAGTTCTTCGCAAAGGGCGGCTGGACGAAGGACATCGCCCGGCGGGAGGCCGTCTTCGAGCACCCCGGCCGCTGCTATCGCTCGGGCGTCAGCTACAGCGCGCCGCTCAAGCGCTACCTCTGGTGCCAGATCATCCCCGGCGGCGACACCCGCTTCAGAGGCGGCCTCGCCATCTATGATGCCCCAGAGCCCTGGGGGCCGTGGACCACCGCCTTCTTCACCGAAGAGTGGGACGTCGGGCCGGGCGAGAGCGCCAGCCTCCCCACGAAATGGATGAGCGCCGACGGGCGAACCGTCCACCTCGTCTTCTCGGGCGACGACTCCTTCTCCGTCCGCAAGGCCACCCTCACGATAGCGCAGGAGAAATGACTTGGCGAAGAGCCGCTCGGACAGGCCGAACGTCGTCGTCTTCTTCACCGACCAGCAGCGCTGGGACGGCTCGGGGCTCTTCGGCAATCCGCTGGAGCTGACGCCCAACTACGACCGCATCGCGGTCCAGGGCACCCACTGCCAGTTCGGCTTCACCCCCCAGCCCGTGTGCGCGCCCGCCCGCGCCGTGCTCCAGACCGGCCTCTATGCCACCGCCACCGGCACCTGGCGCAACGGCATCCCGCTCCGCCGCGACGCCCGCACCCTCGCCCACTACTTCAACGACGCCGGCTACCACACCGCCTACGTCGGCAAGTGGCACCTCGCAAGCACGAACATCGTACCGCCCGAAGAACGCGGCGGCTACCAATACTGGCTCGGCGCCGACGTGCTGGAGCACTGCTCCGAGCCTTACCGCTGCCTCATGTACGACGCCGACGGCCGCGAGGTCCTCCTCCCCGGTTACCGCGTGGACGCCCAGACCGACGCCGCCATCCGCTACATTGACGCCCACCAGCGCGACCCCTTCTTCCTCTTCGTCTCCTACCTCGAACCCCACTTCCAGAACCAGATAGACGACTACCCGCCGCCCGACGGCTACCGCGAGCGCTACACCGGCCGCTGGGTGCCCGCCGACCTCGCCGCACTGGTCGGCTCGGCCCACGCTCACCTCGGCGGCTACTGGGGCATCGTCAAGCGCCTCGACGAGGCGTTCGGCCGCCTCCTCGACGCACTCAAGAGCCTCGGGCTCGCCGAGAACACCATCGTCCTCTTCACAAGCGACCACGGCTGCCACTTCAAGACCCGCAACTCCGAATACAAGCGCTCCTGCCACGAAAGCTCGATCCGCATCCCCATGGCCCTCAGCGGGCCGGGGTTCTTCGGCGGCGGGGCCATCCGCCAACTCGTCAGCCTCGTGGACATGCCGCCCACCCTCCTCGACGCCGCCGGCATCCCCGTCCCGCCACACATGCAGGGCCGCTCGATCCTCCCGCTCACCCGCGGCTCCTCAGAGGGCTGGCCCGAAGAGGTCTTCGTCCAGATCAGCGAAGCCCAGGTCGCCCGCTGCGTCCGAACCCGCCGCTGGAAATACAGCGTCTCAGCCCCCGACAAGACCGGCTGGAAAGACTCTGCCTCAGACCGTTATGTGGAGGAGTTTCTCTACGACCTGGCGAGCGACCCCCACGAGCTCGACAACCGCATCGGCCTGGAGTCCCACCGCAAGGTGGCCGACGTGATGCGCGAGCGGCTGATTCGGCGGATGGTCGCCGCGGGCGAGCCAGCGCCCGTCATCGAGCCCGCCCCCATCCGCCCCGGCGGCCAACGCCGCGTGACCCCCGAGGAAGCACTTCTCTAGGCCACCCATACTGGACCAACCCCGCCTCCGTGGCACTTGCTCCGGCATGGGCGTTTTGGCGATCCGGGGCCTTCCGGGGCACTTCCATCATACTGTATCAACTGTGCGCGCCCGATGTTTGACCCACTATGGGCGTTTTGGCGATCCGCACGCATCCCTGGCCGTTTCTCCCATACTGTATCACCCGCGCGCCGTCACTTGACCCACTATGGGCGCTTTGGCGATCCGGGCGCCTCCAGGGGCCTGCCTGCCATTCTCGTTCGCCCGCCGCCGCCCCACCATCGCAGCCAGGCGAGATAATTGCAGAGTCATATGACTCTGCAATTATCGTTCCTCCCCCCCCCAGCCGCACGATCGGCCCCCTCGTGCGGAATGGCTCGCCGTGGCTCGGGGATGGCCAGTTGGACGATGGTTGCAGAGCCATATGACTCCGCAACCATCGTCTGCGGCTTCCCAGGCGCCCCCACAGGTTGGCCCACCCAGGCGGGCGGGCCATGCGGCGCTGCGTCCGAGTGCGCTAGTGCGCCTCGGCAGTTTGGCCGGGTTGCGCGGTCCGCGACGTTGCACCACCGGGCGCCGCGGCGCCCGGCGCCACACCCGCCAGCGCGGCCGTCTCGTCAGGGAGCCGCCACGTGCATGACGCGCCAAACCCCTCGCGGCTGGCCTCCACCCCGAGGTCCCGCTTCGCACGGTTCAGGGTCATCAGCGAGTGCCCCGCCTCGCGTGCCCGACGGCCCACCTCCTCGCAGGGCACCGGCCCGGCCGCCAGCGCGTCCGCCAGCCACGCCTCGGCCCGCTCCCGACGCGTCGGCGCCGGGGCGCCCGTGGCCGCCAGCGCCTCGTCCGCCGTCACGCTCACGGGCGCGCTCTCCCACGCGATGACCGGCACGGCCCGCGAGCGCGCGGAGGGCACGATGCGGTAGGCCAGCGCGCCCACGGGGCCGGTCAGGTTGTTCTTCATCGGCAGCAGGAGCGTGCGCTCCGCCAGCCGCGGGTCCGGCCCCACCGCCCACACCGCGCGCGCGCACGCAGTGTAGGCCACGCTGCCCAGCGCGCGGTGGAGAGCCAGCGCCCGCGCACGCTTCGAGAGGTGGCTGATCGCCAGCACCGCAACCCCCCAGCGCGCCGCCAGGTCCACCAGCGGCGCCAGCACCCCGCGCATCCTCGCGTTCCCGCCGCTCTCCAGCCCCGCCAGGTACGCGCTCAGCGGGTCCAGCACCACCAGCCGCACGTCCCCCAGCCCCGACAACAGATCGCTCAGCGCCGGGAGGTCCCGGCCCAGCGAGAACGGCATGTCCTCCGAGCTCTCCTCCTGCCGCACCGCGCTCACCACCGCCACCAGCCCAGGGTCGCCCCCCGCGGCGTCCAGCCGCGGCCGGATGGTGTCCCGAACGTCGTCCTCCGCGCTCAGCAACACCACTCGCCCCACTGGATTAGCAGTTTCGGGTCTCCAGTCTGGAGTTTCGAGCTGGTCGGGCCAGGGCGCCCCGGTGGTCACCCGCGCCGCCATGTCGAGCGCCAGGAGCGACTTCCCGCGCCCGGGGTCCCCCACCAGCAGCGTCACCTTCCCCAGCGGCACCCGACCGGGCCAGAGCCACTCCACCTCGCGCGCCTCCACCCTGTCCAACACGCCACCTTGCAGCCAGGTGCGCGGCACGACGCTCTCGCCGTCCACATCTCTCAGCGCACACATCGTCGGTCTCCTCATTGTCCTCCCAGTGTTCCGGTACTCTACCCAGGGACGCTACTGCCTGGCACTGTGGTTCACTACACACCTCCTGAGGCCCACGCCCTCTCCCCCGCTGAAAAAGACAGCGGGTATCATTTTGGCGCGGCCCCGCTCAAAAGACAGCGGGTGTCTTTTTCGCGCAAGACCCTGACGCCGCGCGAGGAGGGGTCGGCCTCATCCGCCGAACTGCCGAGTTGTAGCGGGAAGAAGGTTGGATGCAGCGGCCGCCAGCCGAGGCGACCGTTGGGCCTGCCGCTCCGACGGCACACCCTTCGGCCGGGCGGCTCAGAGCCACCCGTTCAACCGCACCCTCACTATACCACAGCTTCCATCCCTTGTCAAGAAAAATATTTCACCTTCCACAGATTGTTCGTAAGTCCAGTGTGCAACTACACTTATGTGCCGGCCCAATCGTCCTTCCGCTCATTCGCAACTTCGGTCGTCACTCTTGCGCGCATGTGCCGGGCGCAATGTCGAATGACCAATGACCAATGACCAATGACCAAGTCAGACAGCATGGACGCGGCCGGTGCCGGGTTCTGAATTGGCCATTGGCCATTTGGGTTGGTTGCGGCCCGAGGCCCCCTTAGTACACCGCCCCACAGATAAGGGCACAGAATCCAGTCCCGAAGGGACAGCAGTGGGTAGCCGGCGGCTTCAGCCGCCGGATGGGGGCGCACACACAGCGCAGTCCCGAAGGGACGGCAGTGGCCCACGGGAGACGGCCCGGCGCGCATACCTGCCGTCCCTTCGGGACCTTCCTACTTCTGGCCACGCGTCCGGCGGCTGAAGCCGCCGGCTACCCACTGTGCTCCCTCTGGGAGCAAGAGATCGAACTGCCCGCGGTCTTGTGCCGCTATCTGCGGGGCGGTGCACTTAGCCCGCATTTCTCACGAAATGCGGGAAATCCCAAGAGCCAAACGCCAAGCACCAAACAATCTCCAAGCCCGGAATGCTCAATGACCAAAGCAAGCCCCCAGGGTCGCGG
>VGYW01000444.1 GCA_016872875.1 Planctomycetota bacterium
ACTACGTGGTGTTGCCCGCGACCCTGGGGGCTTGCTTTGGTCATTGAGCATTCCGGGCTTGGAGATTGTTTGGTGCTTGGCGTTTGGCTCTTGGGATTTCCCGCATTTCGTGAGAAATGCGGGCTAGCGGTACGCCTCGCGCAGGCGCTTGAAGAGGACCATGATGAGGCCCATGACCAGGAGGAAGAGGACGAAGGAGACGCTCGCGGCGTAGCCGTAGTTGCGGAACCGCATGCCGTGGCGATAGGCGTACATCGTGAGGACCTGCGTCGCCGAGCCCGGGCCGCCGCTGGTCAGGGTGTACGGGATGTCGAAGACCTTGAAGGCGTCGGTGATCCGCAGCAGGAGCACCAGGACGATGGTGGGCTTGAGGAACGGCAGGGTGATGTGGCGGAAGACGGCCCAGCCGCTGCGGGTCTCGAGTCGCGCCGCCTCGTAGCAGTCCTCGGGCACGCCCTGTAGGGCCGCCAGGAAGATGAGGAAGCAGAACGGCGTCCACTGCCAGACGTCCACGATGGCGACCGAGGCGAGCGCCCAATGGGGGTCTGAGAGCCAGGGCACCTTGAGGTGGAGCAGGCGGTTGACCAGGCCGTCCTGCTCCTGGAACACCGTGATGAAGAGGAGTCCGGCGGCCATCGGGGTGGCGAACAGCGGCGCCGTCATCAGGGTCCGCATCGCGCCGCGGAAGGGCAACGGGCGGCTGAAGAGGACGGCGAGGGCCATCCCGAGCGTCATCTGCGCCGCCACGCCGCAGGCCACGAAGATGAGCGTCACCTTCAGCGAGTCCCAGGCCTCCGAGGAGCCGAGCTCCCCCGCGGCCTCTCTCCTGGGAGCGAAGTCCCGCTGAAGCCCGTTGGCGCACTCCCCCACGAACCGCCGGTAGTTGCCCAGCCCGACGAACTCCTCGGCGGGTTCTCCCGCGCGGCCAGCCTTGGCGCCGTAGAGGGAGAGGCGCAGGCCGTAGAGAAGCGGGAAGAGGGTGAACGCCAGCACCCACGCCACGGCCGGCAGCAGGAAGAGGAGCTTGATGCGGCTGTCGCGGTGCACGGAAATCACCATTGGATGAATGGATGGGTGGATGAATGGATGGATGCCAGAAGGGTCAGATGCCCGGATTCCTCCGACTCCCATCCACCCATCCAATCATCCATTCATCCCCTTCTGCTCACTTCTTGTAGCCAACCGAGCGCTGGTATTGTTCGAGCTGGGCGGCGCGGCCGCGGCGGCTCGTGATGTCGTCCCAGGCCTTCGCCGTGCGGTCGAGGGCCTCCTTGGGCTTGAGCCGGCCGATCATCGTCTCCGAGAGGTTCTGGTCGAGTGCTCGCCAGTACTCCTCGGCGCCGTTGATACGCAGGTACGGCAGCATGGTCGTGGCGAAGAAGTTGGCGTGGTAGGCGTCGAGGTAGAACTTCAGGTCGCTCTCGCTCCAGCCGGCCTCCAGGTAGCCCTTGAGCGTGGCGGTGCCCTGGGGCGGGAGGAAGTGGATGCTGACGCCAGGGTCAACACCCGTCCAGCCGCGGTTGGCGTTCCACAGGCTGAACGGCTCGGTGGCCATCAGCGCGTAGAGGCTGTAGACGACCTCGGGGTTGGGCGATTTGGCGGAGATGACGCCGTGCCAGGAGCCGCCGACGGTGTTGCCCACGACGTTGGGCTGGTCGAGCTTCAGCCACTCCCTCTTGTTCATGTCGTAGACGTCGGTCGAGCCGGGGAGGATGGCGGCGCCGAGCTTGCCCTTGATCTTCGAGCGGGCGGGGTCCTGCACCAGCGCCCCAACGTCGCCCCACGAGAACACGAAGATGCTCTTGCCGCGGAGAAACCAGTCCCAGGCCGTGCCCAGGTCCCAGGCCGACTGTGCCTTCGGCCCGCACTGCGAAAGCTCGTAGAGCACTTCGAGCGCCCGCACGTGGCCCGGCTGGTTGACGAGCGGCTCCATCGTGTCGGGGTCGAACCAGTAGTTGCTCCGCCCGCGGTCCACCCGCTCGCCGCCGAGGACGACGAATGGGGCGGAGAGTGACATGAAGTGGAACATCCCCTGCTCGTTGACGCGGAAGTGCATCACGATGCCCGTGTCCGGCTCTTCGTCGTTCGCGTCCCAGTTCTTGCCATTGAAGAACCTGGCGATGTCGAGCACGTCCTGCCAGGTCTTCACGGGGAAGGGCATGTCCTTGCCGGTGGCGGCCTTGAACTTCGCCTGCCAGGCGGGGTCGGAGAGGATGTCGTTCCGCCAGTAGAGCACCTGGCCGTCGCTGTCGTTGAGCGTGCCGTACCACTTGCCGTCCCAGGTGTGGAGCGCCCTGAGCGCGGGCGGCATCCAGTCGGGGTTCCACTGCGGGAAGCGCTTGTCGGCCATGAACTGGTCAATCGGCGCGATGAAGCCTGCGGTGGCGTACTCGCCCATGAACCAGGCGGCCTGGATGAAGCCGTCGAACTGTCCGCCGCCGATGCGCAGGTCGGCCATCGTCTTGTTCAGCAGCTCGGCGATGGGCACCTCCACGATGTCGAGCTTGGCGCCGGTCAGCTCCTCCCAGGCGTCGCGCACGCGATAGAGCGGCCCGGAGATGCCGCCCTTCGGGCCGCTGGCGAGGACGGCGACAGCGATGCGCTTGCCCTCGAAGGGCTTCTTGCCCGGCCCGAAGAGCGTGCCGAGCTGCTCCTTGCTGAGGGGTATTACCTCGCGGTCCCCGAACGTGATGGCGTCGGCCCCGCCGTCCGCCCGCCAGGTCAGGCCGCCCGGCTCCTCCCCGCAGCCGGCCAGCAATAGCCCCACGACAATAGCAGGTGAACCAAGGACGACACGCTGGATCTCAGGCCTCACGGTCTCCTCCTTGTGGCTGCCACAGTTTGTAGTGCGGCCTTCAGGCCGTCTCCAAGGGGACGGGCTGAAGCCCGCACTACGAACCCCCATGCCCTATCATCTATCATGTCACACCCCGTCGGTCAAACGCCGAAGTGTGCTTGCGGGCCTGTGAGCGGAATGCCATACTGAGGCACGTGGAAGGGGGATAGGGAACTGAAAGGGACCGCCGATGCGTATGGCGATGCGACTGGGCGTGGCGTTGGGCCTGGCGGCGCTCGCGTGGGCAACCGCGGGGGAGCCTGACCCCGCCGCGCGGGCGCACGAGGAGATGCAGCGGCTGCTCAAGGAGCGGAGCTACGAGAAGGCGGCGGAGGCCTGCCGCCGACTCGTCCACCTGGCGCCCCACGAGGCCGCCCCGCACTACAACCTGGCCTGCGCGCTCGCACGCCTCGGCAAGACCCAGGAGGCCCTCGCCGCCCTCGAGATGGCCGCCCTCAAGGGCTTCGACGACCCCGGCCACATGCGTCAGGACGATGACCTCGCGAGCCTGCGGGGCGAGCCGCGCTTCGCACGCTGCGTCCAGAGGGCCGAGGAGGTCGCGCGGGCGAACGCGCCCAGCTACGAGCCTGGCGTGGACGTGAAGGGGGTGAGGACCGTGGAGGGCACTCCCGAGGGCGGCCTGCGCTACCGCCTTCGCATCAGCCCGACCGCTTCGGCGGAGCGGCCCGACCGCCTCGTCGTCTGGCTCCACCCGGCCGGCGGCTCGGCCAACCAGGTGGTCGAGCCGCTGGCCGAGCGCTTCACCAAGCTCGGCTACGCCCTCCTGGTCTTCACCCAGAAGGAGTGGCGCTTCTGGTCGCCCGCCGACATTGCCAAGCTGACAGAGAAGACGCTGCCCGCGGTGGCGAAGACGCCGGGCCTCGACGCCAGCCGCCCGGTGCTGATGGGCTACAGCGCGGGGGGCCAGGCCGCGCTCGCCCTTTGGCAGGCCAGGCCGGGGGCCTTCGGCGGCCTCGTCCTCGACGCCGCCTATCCCGTGCAGCCGACTCCTGCCGGCCTCGCCCTGATGCCGCTGCCGGAGCACCCCGCCGCGCGGCGGACCCCCTTCTTCGTCCTCGTCGGCGCGAACGACCGCGGGGCCGAGCTCTGGCGCAAGGCCGAGACAGCCTGGCGCGAGGCCGGCGTCCCACTCACCATCCGCTACGTGCCCGACAAGGGCCACGAGTGGCTCTTCGGGCCGAAGGAGCTGGACGACCTGGCGGCGTGGCTGGCGGGCCTCAAGGCCGCCAAGCCGCCCGCGGCCCCCGACACGCTCAAGGCGAAGTAGTTCCTGTTGCGGAAAGCCCCGGAACAGCGCGGGCTCGGCTGGAATGTAGCCGCAAGCGTCCCGCTTGCGGTCTTTCGCGCCCCTCGACAAGCGGGACGCTTGTCGCTACAAGAACCCGCGGAAGAAACGAATCAGCTTCTCTTACTGAAAGCCGCGTCACGGGCAGGATGCCTGTGCCACCTCTCGAGATATGGTGGTGGCACAGGCTTCCAGCCTGTGACCCGATGGGATCGTGCACGCGTGCTGAACAATGCTCAGGGAAGGACCTCGATCTGGTCGGGGGAGTCCAGGATCATCTCGGGGCGGCCTTCGTATTGGACGATGAGGCCCTTGAGCCGCACCTTCTTGCCGCGGTAGAAGTCCTCGGGCTTCGGCGGGAAGGCTGGGAAACTCCGCGCGAAGATTACGGCGCCGAAGGTCTGCCGCCAGTTCGGATGAAAGCTCAGGAAGCAGGCCTTCCCGCTGTTGTGCGTCCGCACGATTGTGCCTTCGATGGTGACGAATTCGTCGTAGTGCTTGGCCGCGTGGCGCCATGAGATGGTCGGCCCATCGGGGTTGTAGCGCGACACCGCGGCGCAACCCGCGCCCAGCGCGGCCAGCAAGGTCCAGCACAGAACTCGTCGCGCCATGCCCGCTCTCCGCTGCGGCGAGTGGGTCTCCCCGCCCCGCGCATTATACGCATTTGATGCCGGCTTACAACGCGCCTTGACGCGGCGGCCCGATGGTGGATAATGTCCGTGTCTGTCCGTGTAAGTCCGTGTAGCCCACGCGAAGGGGAACCTATGGCCAAGCGGCTGTTCTCGATTCTGATGGCGCTGGCCGCGGCGTCCGCTTGGGCCGCGGTGGGCGGTTGGCGAACGGCCAACGCCACGTATCCCGATGCTACGCCGCCGCTGGAGTGGGGGGCGGAGGGGAAGCCGCGCATTCTGTGGAAGACACAGGTGGGCAAGAGCTATTCGTCGCCCGTCGTGCTCGGCGGCAAGGTGTTCGTGACGGCGGAGCCTGACCTGTTGCTTTGCCTCGATGCCGCGAGCGGCAAGGTGCTGTGGAAGGCGTCGAACGGCTTCGCCGAGGCGGGCGCGGAGGAGAAGCCCGTGAGGTCGAATGCGGGGAACACGGCGGCGACCCCGACGAGCGACGGCGAGCGCGTGTGGGCCGTCTTCGCCAGCGGCGTCGTGGCCTGCTACGGCGTTGACGGCAAGCGGCAGTGGATTCAGCACCACGACCTGCCGATGGTCCTCCAGTTCGCCCGTAGCGCCTCGCCCGTACTGGCGGGCGACAAGTTGCTCGTGACCCTCAACCACCTCTTCGCCCTCGACGCCAAGACGGGCAAGCTCCTCTGGAAGGCCGAGGAGGTGAAGGAGACCTACGGCACGCCCGCCCTGGCGAAGATTGGCGACGCCGAGGCCGCAATCACGCCCGAAGGCTACGCCGTGCGCATCTCCGACGGCACGGTGCTGGCGAGCGAACTGGGCACGCTGAAATACGCCACGCCCCTCGTCAGCGACGGCATCGTGTACTTCGTCGGCTACGACTCCGCGGCTCACCAGCTCCCGGCTCAGGCGGGGGACAAACTCGTCGCCAGGAAGCTCTGGGCCGCTGACCTGGAGGGCGATTTCTTCTCATCCCCCGTCCTCCGCGACGGCCTGCTCTACACCGTCAACGACGCAGGGAAGCTCTACGCGCTCGACGCGAAGACGGGCAAGACCGTGGCGGAGAAAGACCTCGACATCCCGAACGCCAGCGGCAGGCCGGACGTCCTGCCCGCCCACATCTACCCCAGCATCGTGCTCGCGGGGAAGCACCTGTTCGTCTCCAACCACATCGGCACGTGCCTGGTCCTCGAGCCTGGCCGCGAGCCGAAGGTCGTGGGCAGGAACTCATTGCCCGACGGCGCCCCGGGCACCCCCGTCTTCGCGGGCAGGCACATCTTCATTCGAGGGGGGGAGAGCCTGTATTGTGTGGGCGATTAGTCCAGTTCATACGGCGATCGCCTTCTCGCGGTGCTCAGCCGGCACATCATCCAGCACCATCAGCCGGTAGGCGTCGCGGAGGTTGTCCTGGAGCTCCTGGACCGTTCGGCCCTGGGTCATGATCTCGGGATGCTCCTTGAGCTTGCCGAGCCAGAACCTCGCGCCCCGCCAGTAGATCATCGTCATCTTGCGCATGCTCAACTCCCTGACAAAGGCACTTTCGTGATACGACATCCGAGCCATGCAAGCAAGCGACTCGCGCCTTGTCCTACAATCTATCAGGGGGCGCCGCCGAGTATGGCCCCCAATTCTGCTGAGGTTGTTCGGCGCCGAAGCTCCGAACGGAGCGTACTATAGCAGCCCAGGGCGAAGCCCTGGGACAGGCGGGCGGCCAGATGTAGCCCTGTAGGGGCGTACTACCCGCCCTGGGCAGGATGTGCCGGCCGGAACCGCATAGTACGCCCTTTCAGGGCTGGCCTACCCACCGCCCCCTTCCCAGGGCTTCGCCCTGCTCTTTGCCCACATCTTCTGGGGGCTGGGGTTTAGCCCCCGAATGGGGGCGTTTGAGCCGTAGCCCAGGGCGACCGAAGGGAGCCCTGGGAAAAGGCCCCGCCAGCGTAGAGCCCCCGAAGCGGGGCG
>VGYW01000445.1 GCA_016872875.1 Planctomycetota bacterium
CCCCATTCGGGGGCTCCCCCGTGGTTGGGGGCCTACCCAGGGCTCCCTTCGGTCGCCCTGGGCTACGGCTCGCCCGCCCCCGTTCGGGGGCTACAGGGAGCACATTACTTTCGCAGAGGTCAATAAGTGAAGAAAATAGATCTGGCACCTATCGCTTTGGCCGCCGCCGTGGCATGCTGGCCGGCCGGGCATGGCAGGGCGGAGGACAAGCCGGCGCCGCAAGCCCCAGCAGCGGCGGACCTGGATAACCTGCCCCTGGTCATCTTCGACGACAGCGTCGGCGACTGGGTGGTGGACCGCTTCGCGGGCAACACCATGGCCGGCCCCTGGCTCTACCAGGGGCCGGCGCTCGAGGCCGGCGGGCTCCACCCCAACCGCACCCCAGGCGAGTGCGTGGCGACGCCCGACGGCACGGTGTACATCATGTGCGCCCTGAACGGCGGGTCGTTCGCCAAGCTGGTGGAGGTGGCCCCCGACGGCACGCTTCGCCTCTTGATGGGCGACAAGGGCCTGCTCGAGGGGCCGATGGAGCTGTGCCGGGCGGGCCATCCGGTCTGGAGCCCGAGGGAGAAGACGCTCTATCTCGGCGGCCTCAACTGCCTTCGCAAGGTGGTGCAGAAGCCCGACGGCTCGAGCTGGGTGGAAGTGGTCGCCGGCGTCCCGGGCAAGGCCGGCCGGCAGGACGGGCCGGCGAAGGAGGCGACGTTTCAGTCGTGGTACCGGGGCGCGGTCTGCAACTCCCGCGGGACGATCTTCTGGCTCGAAGACCGGGGCCTGCGGCGGATTGAAAACGGGATGGTTTCGTCCGTGCCGCTCAAGTTCACGGAGGAAGCCAAGAGCTTCAATTCCATCCACCACCAGAACCTGTTGACCCTCGGCGAAAACGACGACACGCTCTACATCAGCGACACCTATGGCCCCGGGCACCAGCGCGTTCTCAGGTGCGACCTGACGACCGGCACGCTGACCCGAGTCTGCGGCATCACTGCCGCCGGCGGCGACCCGCACAAACGCCGGGGAAAAGAGGCCGACGGCCCAGCCCTCACCCACGCCTCCGACAACTCCGGCATGTGGGGCCACTACGACCCGTTCCACAGGGCCATCTGGATCAACGGCCCCGACGCGCAGCGCCTGCGCTGGCTGAAGCTCGACGGCGACGGATGGGTCCGGACCGTGATAGGCGCCTTGAGGCCGGACACCAGGCCCCTGCGGCTCGGACCCCGCGAGCTCAACGGCGTCGGCATCCCAGGCGAGCAGTTCATTTCCGACAGATACAACTACTACGCGGGCACGGACTCAAGGGGCGGACTCTACATCATCAGGTGGACGGATACGACCGGAGTCTGGCGGGCGCACAACAGGAAGGAGGCGAAGCCGTGAAGGCAATCCTGCTTCCTGTTGCGGTGTTGTTGGGCGCAGTGGGTGTCTGGGGATCGGCGGGAGAGGACGCTGCGGCGCCGGCGGGCGCGCTCAATGTGGGCGACGAGGTGGCCCTCATGGCCGATGGCCCCGGCAGGACCATGCGCTCCTTCCCCGCCGTCGGCTTCGGGAAGGGTGTCTTCCTGGCCGCCTGGCAGGAGGGTTGGCAGGGCAAGGGAGGCAGCTCCCGCATCTACGTGGCTCGGGTCGGGCTGGACGGGAAGCCACTCGACCCCAAAGGCATCGAGATCGCGCCCTGCAAGACGGGGGTGCAGGAGTATCCGCGGGTGGCCTTCTCCGGCGGAGTGTTCCTGGTGGTCTGGCACGACATGCGCAACGGCAAGGACTGCGACGTGCTCGCGGCGCTGGTTTCGCCCGAGGGGAAGGTGCTCGACGCCGACCCCATCGCCATCGCCGCCGGCCCGCGCACCCAGGCCATGCCGGACGTGGCCGCCGACGACAAGGGCTTCATGGCCGTCTGGCACGCCTTCCAGGGCGAGGAGGTCTTCCCGAAGCTCTTCGCGGCGCGGGTCGGCCCGGACGGCTCCCGGGGCGAGCCCGTGGCCGTGACCGATGGCGCCAGCCCCCGAATCGCCTGGAACGGCAGCGAGCACCTGGTTATCTACTCAATGAATCGGGGCAAGCGCTGGCTGCGCATGGACAGGGCTGGAAAGGCCCTGTGGAACCCGAGCGCCCGCTCGTGGAGCGACAGCATAGAGGGCGACCCCCTCTGCTCCACCTGCGGCCTGTCCAGCGATAGGGGATGGCTGATCGTGTACCACGGCGGACTGCCCAATTGGTGGTATCGCAGCGTCGCCATCCAGCGGGCCGCCAGGATCACCCCCGAGGGCAAGAAGGAGGCGCCGGGGGATACCAGCGGGAACTACGGGCCGAAGGGAGGCGTCCCGCCGGAAAACTGGCTCGACACGAGCTTCGGCAAGAAGACCCAGGCGAACGTGGGCGGCTCCGCCAATACCCCCTCGGTGTTCCCGTATGGCGGCAGCGCTCTAGCCTCGGATGGCAAGTGCTGCGTGGTGGTCTGGCAGCGCTACCAGATGGGGGGAGCGAGCAACATGGAAATGGCCAACGGAGATATCCTGGCCTCGCGCCTGGACAGTTGGAGGCCGCTGGACAAGGACGGCGTGCCCGTGGCGGCGAGCGCGGCCGAGGAGATCAACCCCGCCCTGGCCGGCAACGGCGCCGGCCGCCTGCTGTGCGTCTACGAGAAGGTGGAAGACGGCAAGACCCGCATAGCGGCGCGCACGCTCCAGACGGATAAGTGAAAGGGATAGATTTGACACCCCACTACTCTTGCACGCTCGGGGAGGGCGCCCTCGACGCAGGGTGCATCCGCCTCGGAGAGGCGGGCTACTTCACCAGGATGGAATCGAAGATGTTCCAGGGCTCGAAGAGGCTGATTGCGCCGCGGTCGGGCAGGCCGATGTAGAGTGCCATGCCCATCTCCTCGCCGGCCCTCAGGCTCAGGCCGCACATCTCGTTGCGGGGGCAGGCGAACTCGAAGTAGGCGGCGCCGCCCTTCTTGCTCGCCGCGAAGGGGTAGGCCTCGGGCTTGACGAACTCATGCTTGTCGTCGAACCAGGGCCAGCGGCCCAGGTTGCAGTAGTGCATGCGGACGTTGGCCTTCTGCGGCACGCCGTCGGGGCCGGGGGCGAATTCGCCGTAGACGTTGTCGCCCCCCGCGTAGAAGCCGTCGGCGTCCTGGTCCACAACGAGGGTGATGCGCCGCCAAGCACCCTCGATGGTCCATGCGTAGTAGAGGAACTCCTTGTCCCACCGTGCCCAGCCTCGGAGCTTGATCCCCTCGTGGTCGAGCCAGTAGTCGGGCGTCTCACCCCACTCGGAGAGGCGGCCATCCACCTTGGCCGTGCCGTGGCGGATTTCGGGCTTGAAGGGGTAGAGGGGATACTTGTCCTTGCCGTCGGGCACGCCGTCGTGGTCGGAATCCGGGTTTGTGGGGTCGGGGACGAACCACTTTCCTGGGACGCGCTTGCGGATGTCGGCGTTGAGGGCCGTGACCCAACGGCTGACGAGGACCTCGCCCATGTCGTCGAGGCCGTCGCCATCCGTGTCGGCCCGCTTGGGGCTCGATCCGAAGCGCTGCTCGTCGAGGGGCAGCCGGGGGTCGGCGTCGGGGATGCCGTCGCCGTCCGCGTCGTCGGCCAGCGCTATTTCGCCGTAGAGGTTGCGGAAGTACTGGGCGGCGCTGAGACGGCGGACCTGCCACGCGATGCCGTCCCAGTGCTCGCCGTGGTCGTAGGCCGTGCACCACTGCCAGCCGGGGTATTGGGGGGAGAAGTGGCAGAAGACGTCGCGGTCGTCCTCCGTGTCGAGCCCGCTGTTGCCGTGCTGGCTCTCGAACTGGTGTTTGTATTCGTGGGTCATGAGCCAGGCGACGTCGGAGCCGCCGAGGAAGTGGCTGCGGCCTGGGACGGGCCACTCGACGCCCCAGGTGCCGCCGCCCGAGCCGGCGTAGTCCCAACGTTTCGCCCCGTCGTTCCAGTTGCGGACCGCCTCGCAGACGACCTGGCCGGCGTAGACCTCCTTCTCGCGCCCCTCGGCGGCGACGAGCTTCTTGAGCGACTCGTCGTGGTTGGCCCGCGGCAGCTTCATCAACTCCGGGCAGTCGGGGCGGTCCCGTCCCGTCCGGCACAGCGTCTCGTCAATGTAGATGTCGCAATCCATCCAGTACCGCATCGAGGAGTTGCACCAGTAGAAGAGCTGCGATTCGGCGAATGCCTTGCGATAGAGCTTGATCTCCGCCGTCGGCATGGGCGGGGGCGCCGCCGTGTCGGGCTTCACCGTGTCAAGGTTCACGATGTTGGTGAGGAGCAAGACCTTGACTGGGATTCGGACGCAGGCGGTCTTGCCCCTGGGCGGGAGTGTGGCGAAGGCGAACTCGCGGGTGTAGCCGGAGGCGGGGATGGTGCGCATCATGGGGCACGAGAGGCGGTAGTAGTAGCGGGTGCCGGCCTCGAGGCCCTTCAGGGCGAGCTCGTGGACAGTGGCCGGCCTGCCGCGTGGTGGCACCTCGATGATGTCGGCGGTCTCCCAGGGCTTCTCGTGGCCGGGCGTGCGCTCGGGGTGGCCGCTCTTGCGGAGGCGGACGGCGGGGCTGATCGGCTGGGGGGTCTCCCAGGCGAGCGTCGCGCCGTCGCGTGCGAGCTTGACGGCGCGCGGGCTGCCGGGCAGCTTTAGGTCGGGCGGGAAGACCACTACGCGGTTGTTCCCCGCATCGGCCAGCGCAATGTCCCCGTTGGGCGCGACCGCGATGTCCATCAGGTCGCGGATGTTCCCGTATAGGCCGCCGGTGAGGGTCATCGCGCTCTGGCTCTTGTTCGTCAGGCCGCCGCGGTTGTCGAAGATGAGGACGTTTCCGAAGCCCGTGTTGCACCCGAGGAGGCGGCCCTGGGCGTCGCCCGTGATGCCCTTCGTGACCCACCAGCCCCACACGATGCCGGTCTCTTCGGGGCGGCGCTTGATCTCGCCCGTGGCGGAATCGTAGTCGAGCACCTCGGCCCGGCAGTTCCAGCCGTTCGCCACAAAGAGCCGCTTCAGGGCCTTGTCGTAGAAGACCCCGCCCGGCTCGTTGAACTGCCCGGGGTCGGTCCGCTCCCAGTTCTTCGGCGTCTTCTTGCCCTCCTTGTCGGGCTTCACGAGCTCGATGGGCATCGGCCCCGTGCGGTTGGCAAGCGTGAAGACGTGTTTCCCCTCGCGGTCGAACACCTGGAGCCTGTGGTTCCCCGTGTCGGTCACGATGATATGGCCGTTTTCGTCCGTGGCGACTTTCGTTGGTGCGCGGAACTGCCCGTCGCCCTCGCCGCCTTTGGGCTCGCCGATGGCCTTGAGCGGCTTGCCCGCCCTGTCGAGCACCTGCACGCGGTTATTCCCCGCATCGGCCACGACGATTCGCCCCTGGGCATCGAAGGCCACATCGGTGGGTCGGGTGAATTGCCCCGGCTCCCGCCCTTCGGAGCCGATGGTTTGGGCGAGCTTCAGCTCCGTCGAAAAAACGAGGATGCGGTGGTTATTGCTGTCGGCCACATAGAGCCGCCCCTCGCTGTCGTAGCCCAGCCCCTCGGGCCGGTTGAGCTGCACCTCGCCCGCGAACGACGCTACGCCCGCAACAAGCAGGCCAGCAAGCACACAGCCGTGGGCACGTCGCATCGGGCTTCTCCTTTCAGAGGGATGGCCTTGTTGCTGAGCCAGATTACGCCGACGCCCGCCGCGTGTCAAGGTGGCCACGCCTTTGACAGACCGTCCCGGCCGAGTTAGAGTCCGCGCTGGTCGACCTCAAGGAGGAAGAGCCATGGCAAAGCTGGCCTAGTGATTGCAGTGGAAAGACCCCACACGGTTCATCGCACCCGCTCGTAGCGCAAGGTATGCAACGGGTCCCCTTGCCTGTGCCCGGTGATAAGGTCTTCATTCTCCACCGACAGCTCTTCCACGTGATGGCGTGTCCCGCCAGGGACTCTCTGCCAAAGATGGGAGTAGACCTTCTGCCACACGATTCTGCGGGTTCGCTCGTCATATGGCACGATGATTGACAGATCGAACTTCCGCCTATCGTAGACGTAGTAGCCACCCTTGCTGTCGATTGTCGCTGTTTCCTCTGGGTCTGGCCCCTTGTACATGAGCCGCCATGTCGCGACGAATACCCGTGGGAGAGCATCTCCCGTCTGCACAGAGAACTGAGGGTAGTACGCGCGGGCAACGTCAAGATGCTGGCTCAGCTGGTCTTCTATGTCGCCCCAGAACATCACCTGAACCGAGAAGAGACCCTCGGACTGATGGGCAGAGGTGATTTCCCTCGCGATCTCCTGTACTTTCACGTCCCTCGGCGCGGTCGTCGCGATGATCAGGCGTGAAAGCCGCGGTTGGAATGCCTTGGCCTCTTCAACCTCCTTTCGCATTTCGCATTCCATCAACCGCTCTTGTGGAAATGCCCTCTTGCGCTTGCACTGTATCCCAGCCCATTCCTGTCCCTCGCCTGGCCTTCCGTAGATGTCCACCCCCCGCTGTGACTGGCCGCTTCGTCCGTGCATTGTTGTTCCAGGGTCAGCCCATATCTTGCGCCACAGATCGCAGCAGAGGCGCTCGAAGTCCTGCCAGTCCTTCGGGGGCGGCCATTGAAACCTTTGAAAACCGGCCAACGTGGTCCTTCTGCGCTTAGCACGACAACGCTAGTTTCGGTGGCTCCACAGGCGGTAACCACTTGTCAATACAGGGGATACGCTACAGTAGCATGTCATTCTGAGCGGAGCCAGCCTCCCGGCGGGCGGAGCGAAGAATCTCTC
>VGYW01000446.1 GCA_016872875.1 Planctomycetota bacterium
AAGGCCGCCATGGCGCTCGGCGGACGCTGGTGGCTCTGCACCCTGCGGAAGTACAAGGCGCTCCGCCTCGGAGCCGTCGAGTGCCCCCACGGGCCAAAGCGCACCTTCAGAGGCTACGGCCGGTCCACCCTCGTCAACAAGAACAGCCCGCGGCGCGCCGAGGCCCTCGCCTTCCTCAAGTACCTGGCCGGCTCCCACTACAACGAACTCATCAACCACCAGGCCGACGCCCTGGCGCCGGTGGTGCGCTACTGCTACACCGACCTCTACCTTCATGACCCCAAGTTCCCCGCCGAGGACTACAACGCTGTCTGGCGCGACGTCATGCAGTATGGCATCCCCGACGAGGTCAGCCCCTTCATCACAGGCAACGTGGCCAGCCGCTTCATCGAGAAGCAACTCGACCTCGTCAAGAACGGCCAGAAGCCGGCCGCGGAGGCCATGAGGCTCGCCGCACGGCAGGTCAACGAGGAGATTCAGAAGAACCTCGAGCGCTCGCCCTCCCTGCGCGAGCGCTATCAGGCGCTGGCCGCGCGGGGCGCCGTGGCCCCGTAGCCCGTAACTCTCACGTTCCGTCACGCGGCGGATTGTGGAGTGCGGCGACGAGTGCGTGTTTAGCGTCGCGTCGGAAGGTCGCCCACTTCTCCCCTGGGGAGAGGTCGCCCGCCAGAGGCGGGCGGGTGAGGGTGCTTCCTGCCTCGTCTGCGACAAGCCAAGCACCCTCACCCCAGCCCTCTCCCCAAGGGAGAGGGGGGATGGTTGCACCCTCGCTAGACAGGTACGGCGACGAAGTCGCCGCTCTAAATGCGAGCGGAGCGGAGGAACGAGGAACCACTCGACGGAGGTTGGCGATGCCTTGCACGTGGCTCGACTTGACGCTGTGCCTGGCCCTGGCTGTCACTGCGGCGGGCGCCGCGGCCGCCGGGCCAGGCGAGGTGAAGATGGAGCGCCTCCACGGCGCGGCCTGGCGCTTCGGAGGCGTGCTCGGCGAGCGGATCAAAGCCAACGCCGAGCGCTGGCTCCTCGTCGCCCCGAAGAACAACCCCGGCCTCCTCGACATGTTCGCCAACCGGGACAAGGGGCCGAAGCCCAACCTCGTCCCCTGGGCGGGAGAGTTCGTCGGCAAATACCTCATCTCGGGCGTCCAGGCGATGAGAATGTCTGACGACCCTCGCCTCCGCGCAACACTCGATGGCGTGGTTAGCCGCCTCCTCGAACTTCAGGCCGAGGATGGCTACCTCGGTCCCTGGCCCAAGGCCGAGCGCCTCCTCGGCCACTGGGACCTCTGGGGCCACTACCATGTCATCGAAGCCCTCCTGCTCTGGCACGAGCAGACGGGCGAGGCGAAGGCCCTCGCCGCGGCACGCCGCATCGCCGACCTCATTTGTAGCACCTACCTCGATACCAAGCGCCGCGTCTTCGACGCCGGCTCGCACGAGATGAACATGTCGGTCATCCATGGCCTCGCGCTTCTCTACGAGAAGACGAAGGAGCCGCGCTACCTGCGCATGGCCGAGGAAATCGTGAAGGACTTCGAGCGCGCGGGCGACTACCTCCGCACCGGCCTCGCGGGAGTCGAGTTCTTCCGCACCCCACGCCCGCGCTGGGAGAGCCTCCACGCCGTCCAGGGCCTCGCCGAGCTCTACCTCATCACGGGCGACGAGCGCTTCCGCCGCGCCTTCCTCCACCACTGGGCGAGCATCCGCCGCTGCGACCTGCGCAACACCGGCGGCTTCTCGTCCGGCGAGCAGGCCACGGGCAAC
The DNA here is from genome assembly GCA_016872875.1 of Planctomycetota bacterium. The sequence goes on from VGYW01000446.1 coordinate 1,764, forward strand.
CCCTACGCCGACACGCCCATCGAGACCTGTTGCGTCGTCGCCTGGCAGGCCGTGATGATTGACGCCCTGCGCCTGACGGGCGACCCGACGATTGCCGACGACATCGAGCTGGCCACCTTCAACGCCATCGCCGGCGCGCAGCACCCCTCGGGCGAGTGGTGTACCTACGACACGCCGATGAACGGCCGGCGCGTCCCCTCACACGTCGCCATCAACTTCCAGGCCAGGCCCGACGCCCCGCACCTCAACTGCTGCTCGGTGAACGGCCCCCGCGGCCTCGGCGCCCTCAGCGAGTGGGCCGTCATGAAGTGGTGCGCGGCGTCTCCCGACGCCGCGAATGTTCGCGGGACAGGGACGTCCCGCCCACAACCCAACGGCCTCGCCGTCAACTTCTACGGCCGCATGGAGGTGAAGACCGCGCTCCCCAACGGCACGGCGGTCACGATACGCCAGGAGAGCGACTATCCCCTCCTCGACGCCACCAAGCTCACCATTGAGCCATCGGAACCTCAGCACTTCGGCCTCTTTCTTCGGATCCCCGCCTGGTCGGCCAAGACCGAGGTCGCCCTCAACGGCAAAGCCGTCCTGGGCGCCAAGCCGGGCGCGTACCTCGAGTTGGCGCGGGAATGGAAAAGCGGCGACACCATCACGCTCCGCTTCGACATGAGCATCCGCCACGAGCCGGGCGACCTGGAGCAACACGGCAAGGCGTCCTTCTACCGCGGCCCAATCCTCCTCGCCCACGACGAACAGATGGCCAGAGGCGAAGGCAAGTTCCGCCCCTGGATGCTCCTGGAGGCGCCGATCCCCGGCGGCCAGCCGTTGAAGCTCTGCGACTTCGCGAGCGCGGGAGCCAATGGCGGCCCCTATCGCTCCTGGCTCCCCGCCACCGGCCTGCGGCCGCCTCCGCCCGTGCCCTTGCTGCCGGCCGATGGCGCACGCGTGCCGCCCGGCCCCATCCGCTTCGCGTTCCGCAAGCCGGCCGCCGCGGCACTCGCCGACCGCAAACACTACCTTCGCATCTACGACTCGCCATCGGCGGAGCGGGTTGTCCTTGGCCTCGGCGACAACCCCAAGCCGCCCATCGTCGTCCGCGCGCACGAAGCGAAGCTCCTCAAGCCTAACGTCCCCTACTACTGGCAGATCATCTCAGGGACCGCCCACGGCGACTCCGAGAGCCTGCCGCCCCACAAGCACTTCATCATAGACCCCACGCTACCGCCCGCGCCCGACCTGCCTGCGGCGCAATACGGCGAGCGGCCCGACGACGCCGCCATCATCATTGCCTCCCTCTGCGGCGACCCCAAGCCCGACTGGGGCCACCTGAAGGACGCGAAGGGCTGGAAGCCCGCCCCCGGCCCCGACGGCGAGCCCAATGGCGCCATCGAGCTCGACGGCCAGGCGGGGCGCGTCACCTACGGCATCGTCGAGTTCCCCGACCGCGACTTCACCGTCGCCCTCTGGCTCTGCGTCACCGCCCTCCCCAAGACCCAATACGGCCAGGTCTTCAGCGCCTGGTGCAAGGGGATGGACGACCCGCTCCGCCTGGTGGTCCACCAGGGCAAGCTCCACGCCCGCATCGAGGCCGGCCAGTTCTTCGGCACCGACGGCTGGCCCGTCGAGCTCGGCAAGTGGGTTCACGTCGCCGCCGTCAAGGAGGGCGCCAAGCTCACCCTCTACATCAACGGCCAGGCCCGCTCCGCCGCCAAAGTGCCCGAGAGCGTAGTATCTTCCGCCGAGGACTTCGCCCTGGGGGGCAACCCCCACTTCGGCGGCCCCGAGTTCCTCGCCTGCCGCCTCGCCGACCTCCGCTTCCACGCCCGCGCCCTCTCCCCCGCCGAAGTCCGCGAAGCCGCGCGGCGCGGAGCGCCGAAGTAGCTCTTGTCATGACACAAGGGGCCACTTGACAAGATGGGGCACAAGGTGTAAGAATAGGAAGTGTAATACCACGGATCCCATTCAAAGGACCCTTCCATGAAGATCACATCCAAGGGGCAGGTGACGATTCCGGTGGCCGTCCGCGAAGAGGCGGGCCTGCTGCCGGGCACGGAGGTGGAGTTCGCCCTTTCCGGCGGCCGCGTGGTCGTGCGCAAGGTGGAGACCGGGCAGCGCGGGCAGCGGCTGATTGCCGCGCTCCGCGGCAAGGGAACCGTCCGCATGACGACTGACCAGATCATGGCGCTGACCCGGGGGGAAAGATGAGCCGCATGCTCGTGGACTCGAATGTCATCCTCGACGTGATGACGGAGGACGAGGCCTGGTTCGAGTGGTCGAGCGAAGCCCTTGGGCGGTATGGTGAGACGAACATCCTCGTCATCAACCCCGTGATCTACGCCGAGGTGTCAATCCGATTCGAGCGGATTGAGGAGTTGGAGGCGGCGCTGGCCGAGACGGACTTCGAGCGCCGGCCCACCCCGTGGGAGGCCGCATTCCTGGCGGGCAAGGCCTTCCTGCGCTACAGGAAGCGGGGCGGAAAGCGCCGGTCCACCTTCCCCGACTTCTTCATCGGCGCCCATGCGGCGATCGAGCGAATGCCTCTGATCACGCGCGACCCGGCTCGATACCGGACCTACTTCCCCTCGGTTCGCCTGATTGCGCCGCCTTGATGCAAGTGGAATCGCGGGGCGCGGAGGTCGGGGCCACTCTGAATCGTATGGGGGGTCACTCGGGCGAGGCCCAGATGGTCTCAAGGAGCGAGCTGACGAAGAGGAAGAAGTCGCTCCGCAGCGTGGCGAGGTCCTTCTCTTCACACCCGCCCAGGACGTTCCAGACGCCGCGGCTGCTCCACTGGGCGGCGACGAGCGAGGCGACCTCCTTGCCGCCGAGCTTCTGGTGGCAGAGCCGCGCGGCCAGGCTGTCGCCGTAGCGGACGAGTTCGTCAGGCTGCTTTCCCTGCGGGTTGAGGATTTCGTCGAAGCGGCTCCAAGCCTTGTCGGGGGGCCACGGCTCGAAGGCCACGAGGAGGAAGGCCGTGGGGTTCTGGCGGGTGAGAAGGAGCGCGACGCCTTCTGCATTCGCGGGCGCGCTGGCGCCGAGGCCGGCGTACTCGCCCAGCTTCGCGGTGGGCGTGACCGCCCAGAAGGGGGGCGGGCCGTAGGCCAGGCCGCTTGGGGCGTAGGCCCTCGGGCCGACCCAGTTGGGGCCGAGGGCGAGCTCGTGGGCGCCGATGTCGGGCGCCTTGCCCGCGTAGGTGGCGATGAGGCCGGGAAGAAGCGCGCCGCCGTCAATGAGCGGCGAGCCCTCCTTCGGGAGCAGCCTGCTGCGGGTGCCCTTTCGCGGGTCCTGCGGCAGGAACGCCAACAGGTCGTCGCCCTTGAATGTCAGGCTGTTCTTGTCCACCCCCGCGGCCCGGAGGTCGGCCAGCGAGTAGTTCTTTTCGAGCACCCAGACGGGCTTGTCGCCCACACCGTAGGCGTTGTTGTCCATCAGGCGGAGGCGCGAGAGGCTGAAGGGGTCGCCTTGGCGGTTGCTGCCGATCGGGGCGTTGGGCAGGCTCACCCAGGCGTTGTTGGCGAAGATGCCGTCGAGGAGCACCGAGAAACGCTTGTAGGGGGCGGCCTGCACCAGCGTGTTGTTGGCGAACACCACCGGGCCGTAGCCCTCCTTGAGCTTGAGGATGTTGAGGCCGGCGCCCGTGACCTGGTTTCGGAAGATGTACCAGGGCCCGCCGTTGAAGGGCTGGAAGGAGATACAGGCGAGGGAGGAGTGGAGCAGGTTGCCCCAGATGCGGTAGTTGTGGTAGCCGTAGTCAGGCTCGATGAGGTCGTCGCAGGTCTCGTAGACGTGGTTGTTGTAGACGTCAATGTTGTTGTCGCCGTACGAGATGCCGTCGGCGGTGCCCGTGATGCTGTTGAATGCGGCGACGCCGACGCCGCCGCGGTGGTGGTGGAAGTCGATGCCCTCGCCGCTCATGTGCCCTTTCACCTTGCCGAGGGTGAGGAAGTCGTCGTGCCACTCGTGCTCGCCGCTGAAGGTGCAGTCGGTGACGAACCACCTGTGGCCGTAGATGTTGCAGCCGTAGTGGTGGTTGAGGAAGCGGCACCTTGTGACGAAGATTTCGCTTGAGCTTGCGTTGCCGTTGAAGCCGTTCTTGCCCTGGGCGCCGGTGCGGAAGAAGGACGCGGTGTCCGCCTTCGCGCCTGGGGCCGGGCGGTTCGTGCAGTCGAGGGTCAGGCGGTCGAACCAGAGCCAGGAGCCGCCGACGGCGACGTTGCCTCTGATGACGGCCTCGCCCTCGGCCGGCCCGCGGAGCACGATGGGCTTGTCGGGCGTGCCCGACTTGGCGATGGCGAAGCCCGGCCCGTGGTCGCCCTTCTCGAGGAGCAGGATGTCGCCTGGCTGTGCCTCGGCGCAGGCCTTCTGAAGCTGGCCTGGCGGCACCTTGATGGTGCGGGCGCCCTCGGGGTCGTGCGGGAGAGCGTGGGTCGTCACCTCGATGGCCTTTTCCACCGAGCCGCCGTCCGGGTCGGCGAGCGAGAGAGCCAGTTCGTAGGCGGTTCCCGGCGCGAGGTGGAAGAGCGAGCCAGAGAGGGCATTGATGTCGCCCCGCCGCGTCTCGCCCGTGTTCATCTCCATGTCGCCGGAGCGGAAGACGACGCGGAACAGGTCAAGCCCTTCGCGCCAGGCAGTGGTGCCTTTTCGGCGGAAGCGCACCTTGCACGTCGCGTTGCGGTTCGCGTCGCCCGCGACGTCCCACTTCAGCCCGATGCAGTGAAACGTCGCCTTCGCCTCGAGCTCCTTCGGGGTCGTTGCATTCTCGCCGGCGAGCGCCAGGGCGCACATCGCCAGCAGCAGCGTTCCTGCCAGACGCATCTCTTCTCCTCTCTTCAATCGTCCTCGTCCTTCGTCCTCGTCCCTCGTCCTCGACTCTTCTCCCTTCAGCCGCCGGATTGGGGCGCACACACAGCCCAGTCCCGAAGGGACGGCAGTGG
>VGYW01000447.1 GCA_016872875.1 Planctomycetota bacterium
TCAATGGTCACGGGCAACACCCCAGCCGCGTCACCGTCCACCTGGTAGCTCACGCGCTCGCTGCTTGCCAGGCGAACGCCGCGGCCTCGGAAGAACCTGGCCCCGCTGAGCCGGGGACACCTGACCAGGAAGGCCAGGAGCGCGCGGACGTAACGCCCCAGCCCGCCCTTCGGCAGCACGCAGAGGTCCAGCAGCCCGTCGTCCGGCACGGCGTCGCGCGTGATTGCGAACGGGCCGCCGTAGCCTCGCACGTTGCTCGCCAGCGCGAAGCCGCGGGCCTCCACGGGGGGCGCGCCGTCCGTGACAACCTCGATGCGCGGCGCGCCGTAGCGCGCCAGGGTCGTCGCGATCAGCCGCGCGTAGCGCCACATCCTGATGCCGCCCGAGCGCTCCGCCGCCAGCCGCGCCGCCACCGCCGCGTCGAAGCCCGCCCCGAGCATCGAGACGAACCGCCGCCCGTTCGCCGCCCAGAGGTCCAGCCGCCGCTCGCGCCCGCGCTCCACCATCGCGGCGAAGCCGCCCACGCTGCGCGGCAGACGGAACTCCTTTGCCAACACGTTCCCCGTGCCCAGCGGCAGGAGCGCCACGGGGCGGTCAGCTTCGAGCCCGTTGAGGACTTCGTTCAGGGTGCCATCGCCGCCCACGACGGCCACGAGGTCGTGGCCGCCTGCGGCGCGCGCCGCCTCGCGCGCGTCGCCCGGCTTCGCCGTGACTGCTGCCTCCGCCGCGATGCCCCGCAGCCGCAGTCCCTCCTCCACCGGGCTGAGCAGCCGTTGCCCCTTGCCCCGCCCGGCGATCGGGTTCACGATGACCAGCGCTCGCCGCGCCCGTGGCACAACCAAGGGGGATGAATGGATGGGGGGATGAATGGATGATCGGCTGACAGCCATCCACCCATCCACCCATCCACCCATCCCACGGCGGGCGACAGGAAGAGTACGAGTCACAGGCAACAGTCTAACACATTCCCCGGCCCCGCTCAAGCGAGTGCGGCACAACGGGTGAGATGACGGATTCACGCCGGCACGCACCGCAACGCAGCCACAAACATCCCGGTTGCGGCCTCTAGGTGGCGCGCTTGCCGCGACAGTGAATGGCCCGGCCCGGCCCGCGCCAGGTGGCTGGCAGCGGGTCCGCGTGCAAGTCCACTGTCGCACGTCGGAGAGATAATTGCAGAGTCATATGACTCTGCAATTATCGTGGCAGACCTCGTCTCCTGCCGCGAATGACCTATCCCACGGAGCAGGTGCATGGCCCTGGCGGAACCGCGTCCCCTGGTCGGCAACGAGGCTGCGCGCGGGTCCGGCGCCGCACAGTCGAGAGATAATTGCAGAGTCATATGACTCTGCAATTATCTTGGCAGACGCTATCTCCGCCCGCGGCTGGCCTATTCCATGGATGGAGTGGATGGCCCTGGCGGAACCGCGTCCCCTGGTCGGCAACGAGGCTGCGCGCGGGTCCGGCGCCCCACAGTCGAGAGATAATTGCAGAGTCATATGACTCTGCAATTATCTTGGCAGACGCTATCTCCGCCCGCGGCTGGCCTATTCCATGGATGGAGTGGATGGCCCTGGCGGGCCCGCGTCCTCTGGTTGGCAACGATGCCTCGCGCCGGTCCGGTGCCGCACAGTCGAGAGATAATTGCAGAGTCATATGACTCTGCAATTATCTTGGCAGACGCTATCTCCGGCCGCGAATGGCCTATTCCACTGAGCAGGTGGATCGCCCTGGCGGGTCCGCGTCCCCTGGTTGGCACCGACGCCAGCGCGCCGGTCCGGTGCCGCACAGTCGAGAGATAATTGCAGAGTCATATGACTCCAGAACTCCTGACACGGTGCTGGGCCATGGTGAAACATCCGGGGGTCTTGACCATCGCTACGCGGTCGAGATTGGCTCTCCGAGCCTTTTGCGTTGGCTGGCCCCTGGAAATATGTTTCACGAATTATCAGCCGGCCTGCAGCCGTAAATCCAGCCCGATTGCCCATTTGGGCCTCTCCAGATGGGTATGTCAGGAGTTCTGGACTCTGCAATTATCTTGGCAGACGCTATCTCCGCCCGCGGCTGGCCTATTCCATGGATGGAGTGGATGGCCCTGGCGGGCCCACGTCCTCTGGTTGGCAACGATGCCTCGCGCCGGTCCGGTGCCGCACAGTCGAGAGATAATTGCAGAGTCATATGACTCTGCAATTATCTTGGCAGACGCTATCTCCGCCCGCGGCTGGCCTATTCCATGGATGGAGTGGATCGCCCTGGCGGGTCCGCGTCCCCTGGTTGGCACCGACGCCAGCGCGCCGGTCCGGTGGCGCACAGCCGAGAGATAATTGCAGAGTCATATGACTCTGCAATTATCCTCGCAGACGCCATCTCCGCCCGCGGCTGGCCTATTCCATGGGTGGAGTGGATCGCCCTGGCGGGTCCGCGTCCCCTGGTTGGCACCGACGCCAGCGCGCCGGTCCGGTGGCGCACAGCCGAGAGATAATTGCAGAGTCATATGACTCTGCAACCATCGTGGCAGATGACATCTCCGGCCGCGAATGGTTCCACGGAGGGGGTGGATGGCACTGGCGGGCCCGCGTCCTCTGGTTGGCAAAGATGCCTCGCGCCGGTCCGGTGCCGCGCAGTAGAGAGATAATTGCAGAGTCATATGACTCTGCAATTATCTCCCTGGACATTATCTATGCCCCCCAACAGGCGATTCCACGTAGCGTAGGTTGTCGCGGTGCAGGCGGGGAGGTCAGGTGGGGGGCGCGTCCAGAGTTGCTATCGCACGCTAACGAGCTTCAGAAGGGTTCCCACTAGGCCCGGGATTGTGTGGGCCTCGGCCTCGGCCGCGATGGCGAGGCCCAGCTCGCGGGCCGTCTGGGTCGTGACCGGGCCGATCGAGATGAGGCGAACTGAGGCGGGCAGGGCGGCGAGGCGCTCGCGCCCGATGGCCTCCACGAAGCCGCGAACGGTGGAGGAGCTGGTGAAGGTCACGAAGTCCACCTCGCCGGCCATCAGGCGGCTCACAATCTCCGCGTCGGGCTGGCCCCCGACGACCGTGCGGTAGGCGTCAACCTCGTGGACCTCTGCCCCGGCCTCCTCAAGCCCCTTCCGGACGGTTTCGGGCACGTCCGCGGCGCGTGGGAGTAGCACGCGCTTGCCGCGGAGCGCCTCGTGTGCGGCGAGGGCGGCCACGAGCTCGGCGCCCGTGAAGCGCTCGGGCTGGCAATCGGGGCGGATGCCGTGGCGAACCAGGCTCTCGGCCGTGGCTGGGCCGATTGCGGCCACGCGCGGCAGCGCCCGGGAGTCCTTCCCCGCAATGGCCAGCCGCCCGAAGAAGCCGTCTACCCCGTTCACGCTCGTGAAGAGCACCCAGTCGTAGGCATCGAGCCGCGCGATGGCCTCGTCGAGCGGCGCCCAGTCGGCGGGCGGCTCGATGCGGATGGCCGGCATCTCGAGCACCTCGGCGCCCAGCTCTTCGAGACGCACGCACAGCTCGCTGGCCTGCGCCCGCGCCCGCGTGACCACGATGCGGCGGCCGAAGAGCGGCCGCCGCTCGAACCAGGCGAGCTCCTCCCGCAGCGTGACCACCCTGCCCACCACGAGCACCGCGGGCGCCTCCATCCCCGCCGCACGCTCGGCGATGTCCGCGAGCGTGCCCACGGCCGTCCGCTGCTGCGCCACCGTGCCCCACTGGACAACCGCCGCGGGCGTCTCCCCCGCCAGGCCGTGCGTCGTGAGCCGCTCCACGATGTGCGAGAGGTTCCTCACGCCCATATAGAACACCAGCGTGCCGACGCCCGTCGCCAGCCTGTCCCACGCGACGTCGCTCGCCTCCTTGGTCGGGTCCTCGTGCCCCGTCACGAAGGCCACGGACGACGCCAGCCCGCGGTGCGTCACCGGGACGCCCGCGTATGCCGGCGCAGCCACCCCCGCCGTCACCCCTGGCACCACCTCGAACGGCACGCCCGCCTGGGCGAGCGCCAGCGCCTCCTCGCCCCCGCGTCCGAACACGAACGGGTCGCCCCCCTTCAGCCGGCACACCCGCTTCCCCTCCTTGCCCTTCGCCACAAGGAGCGCATTGATCTCCTCCTGCTTCATCGTATGGCATCCGCCGCGCTTGCCCACGCTGATCAGTTCCGCATCGGGGCGTGCCTCGCGCAGCAGCCTTGGATTCGCCAGGGCATCGTACACCACCACCTCGGCGCCCCGCAGCGCCTCCAGCCCCTTCAGCGTAATCAGCCCGGGGTCCCCAGGGCCAGCTCCGACAAGAAAGACAACGCCACTCGACATTCCGATCCCTTCCTCTTGCGTCCCGGCCCAGATGAGATGCGACAGCCTGTTGGAGTGCGGCGGCTCGACGCCGCTTCTCATGCCGCTCCATGATGCCTTGCGGCGCATCTGCCTGAGACCGCGGCGCCCAGGACACGGTGGGAGCCTCTGGAAAGCGGCGTCAAGCCGCCGCACTCCAACAGGCTGCCGCACGTGACCGGGGCCGCGCTCCAGCGCGTGGTGCCACCCGCTGAACAGACCCCGCGCCTGACACATCTCAGCATGCCCGAAATCGCCCGTCGGGTCAACAGCGACAACGGGCTACGGCGCCGCCCCCAACTGCCAAGAGCCCTTGACAAAGCGGTGCGTGTGGGTATGATCCACATGTGTCCACTCGGACCTCCTTGTGCTCAGGGAGACAGACATGTGGAACGCACGGTTCGTTCGTTTGCTGGTCTCATTGGCCCCACTGTTCTTGCTCACCTCGTGTACGCGGCTCGCGCAACCGGCGCCGGGGAAATCAAGCGATCATCGGGCGGAGCCTAGCCAGTTCTCAAAGGAATGGAGGAAAGGCAACCGCTGGGAAGCGGTGTGCCGGTGCGTTACCAGGGAGCTGGACCACCTGCGTGGGGAATCGAAGGATGCGGTTGTTCAGTTCCTCGGGGAGGACCACGAAACTGCCACCTTCCGGGAGGGTGAGGGTCTCCGCACGACCCTCGTCTACCACTGCGTCTGGGAGTGTACTTTGGGGCGCGTGAGTATTCTGGACATTGTGGTTCTATTGAACGGGAGAGGGAACGTGACAGAGGTCAAGCTACAGCCGGGACGAGGCGTCTTGGCCGGCCTCCCCTCTCCATCGTCCATCCTGCCGCCGAGTGAGTGACCCTGTGGTGCGGGCTGTTCGCCGGGGGCCTCTTCTGCCATCGCGGCCAGGCTTTCGTTGGCGATCACCGGCAGCCGCGGGTGAGCCACTTCCAGAGCGGGGCGAAGCGGATCGTGCCCTCGATGCCGAACCAGGAGGCAGGTTTCTCGTGCTCCGCGCTCTCGGTGAGGATGAGGAGGTCGTTGCACTTGAGTTCCTGCGAGGCGCGGAGGAGGGAGCGGACCTCGCGGTCGCGAGTCTTGGGGTCGGACACGTCGAGGCAGACCTGGGTGAGTTGGGCGACATGGAGGCCGCGCTTGAGGACGAAGTCAACCTCTTCGTGCCGGGGGCCTTTCCAGAAGAATGCCTCGAGTTCCCCCTCGAGCTCGCGCTTGCGCAGGGCGACGGCGACGAGGTTCTCGTAGAGCTGTCCGAGGCCCGGGCTGAAGCGGAAGGAGGTGGAGGAGGTGCTTCGGCTCGCCGTAGAGCGCATCGAGGGATGCGACGAGCTCATGGGTGTCGGGGAGCTCGGCCAGCCGCTCGTCATCGAAGTTCACGTAGCCGAAAGGCCCCAGGCGCTGGGCCGCGTGGATTGCGAAGAAGGACTTGCCCGCTTTCCTCGGGCCAATGATGACCTTGACCAGGTCGTTGTCGAACCGGGACAGGTCAACCTCGCGCTCGACGTATGGTTCGCGGAGGCGTTGCTCGACTTCACGTCTCTGGAGGAGAAGGACGTCTCGCAGCATTGGGCGCTCCCGAGGAGAATGCGCCATCATGATGCACACAAGTTGCAGCTTTTGTGCATTATCGTGCATTCGGCGAGGCAAGTCAATGGCGGTGTTTGGGGCGAGTATGGCCCCCAATTCTGGTGAACTGCTCCGGAGCCCCGACAGGGGCGTACTATAACAGCCCAGGGCGAAGCCCTGGGAACGGGGCGGCACGTAGGTCAGCCCTGAAAGGGCGTACTATGCGGTTCCGGGCACCACGTTCTGCCCAAGGCGGGTAGTACGCCCCTACAGGGCTGAATCTGGCCGCCCACCTGTCCCAGGGCTTCGCCCTGGGCTGCTATAGTACGCTCCGTTCGGAGCTTCGGCGCCGAAGGAGGTTACCAGGATTGGGGGCCATGCTCGTTTGGGGCGTGGCCCCCAGTCCTGGCGCCAGCCCCGCGGTCATTGTTGTGGGCCGGGCAAGCGCGGGGACCCTCAACAATGAGGGGGGAGAGCGCGGCGAGCGCGGGCGGAGCGCTTCATAAGCCATTGACATCACGAGACATACGTGGACTCGGTTCTCTTGGGGCACCCGCCGCCCGGGCGTAGGGGTGTGTGTGTGCGTGAGCCTCAACAATGGTAGGAATGGCTGAAAAGGCCGCCGGAGGCCGCTCCACCCATTGTTGAGGCTGTTTTTCACACCCTCAACAATGGCGCAGGGGAGCCACATCGGGTATAATCAGCGCGGCGTGACATGGCGGACCGGCCCAGGCGCTGTCCTGAGGCACACGGAGGGCAGATGCGATGCCCGCAAGGTCCTTCG
>VGYW01000448.1 GCA_016872875.1 Planctomycetota bacterium
CTTCGGGGGCTCTACGCTGGCGGGGCCTTTTCCCAGGGCTCCCTTCGGTCGCCCTGGGCTACGGCTCAAACGCCCCCATTCGGGGGCTAAACCCCAGCCCCCAGAAGATGTGGGCAAAGATCAGGGCTTCGCCCTGGGCTGCTATAGTACGCCCCTGTCGGGGCTCCGGAGTAGTTCACCAGAATTGGGGGCCATACTCGCACGCCCGCGCCGCCTTGACTCCCACCCCACGCAGCCATAAGATGGGAGGACAGCACGAGAGGCCCTGCACTAGCGTGAGCGAACATGGCGATGTGGCGATTGATCTGCCTGTGTTACCTCGTCGGCCTTTGTTGCGCAGCGCGCTGCGGCGAGGCGCAGCCTCCGGCTGCCGCGCTGGCCGCGGCGCTCGACGAGGTGCTCGGCACGCACCACGCCACCGCGCTCCTGGCTGAGCCTGCGGGCGAGGTGTCGGTGGACTACGCTCCCAACGGCCGGCCGGCGGCGGTGCTGGCCGAGGCGCAGCGGGCGGAGCAGGAGCGGAACTGGCGCCGCGCCGCCGAGCTCTACCAGCGGCTGCTCGACGAGGCGCCGCACGAGCTGTGCCACCCCAGCCCGCGCCTTTACCTGCCCATCCAGAGCTTCGTCGAGGAGCGGCTTGCGGCTTTGCCGCCCGAGGGTCTCGCGGCCTATCGCGCCCAGGCCGACCCCGTGGCGGATGCCCTCCTGCGCGGCGCGGCGGCGGATAGCGACCTCGGTCGCCTGAGCGACGTCGCGCGGCGCTTCCTCCTCAGCTCCCACGGCGATGAGGCCCTCGGCCGGCTCGCCACGGCCTGGCTCGAGCGCGGCGAGGCCGGGCGGGCGCTTCGCGCCTGGCGACGCCTCCTGGCCCTTTGCCGCGGCACCGACTTGCCCCCCGGCCCTCTGGCCGCCAAGCTCGCCCTCTGCCTCGCCCAGCTTGGCCAGAAGGAGGCAGCACTGGCATTCCTCGCCAGAGCCGCGGATGCCCTCGGCCCCGCGGCAAAGGTGGCCGTCGCCGGCCAGCCCGAGGGCCTCGCGGACTTCCGCCTGCGACTTGGTTCAGCAATCGGAAATCGGAAATCGGAAATCGGAAATGGCCTCCGCCCCGGCCCGCTGCTCTGGGCGGACGTCATCCTGCCACAGCGGGCAACAGACACTCCCGGCTCGGCACGGCGGCTGATGCCCGAGGCGGACGGAGTGGCGTCAGAACCCCCGGTGCGGATGCTCCCCATCCTCGCGGGCGGCGCCGCCGTCTACCCCACATGGGGTGGCGTCATGGCCCGCGAGGCGACAACGGGCAAGCTGCGCTGGACATGGAACGGCGACGACGAGGCCCGCGAATGGCGGGCGAGCGTGACGCTCTCCCTCACCGGCTACTTCATGGGCTACTGGCGCTGCTCAGCCGACGATGAGGCCGCCTACTGCGCCGTCCCCTTCGCGCAGAGCCGCTTCCGCGACGAGGCGATCGGCGGCTACCTGGCCGCACTCGACCTGCGGACCGGGGCGCAGCGCTGGCGCCGTTGGGCGCGACAGCTCCTTCCTCTCGACAAGGCGGCGGTCGCCTGGTTCGCCTCGGCCCCCCAGCCCTGCGGCGAGCAGTTGGTGGTTGGCCTGCGGAGCGGCACGGGGGGCGACGAGTACCACCTCTGCGCCCTTCGCCGCTCGGACGGCGCGCTCCTCTGGCGGACCTTCATCGCGGGCAGGGCGTCGGACCCGCTCTTCAGGTTCAGCCGCTACGAGCCGCGGTTCGAGGGCATGCCGGCCGAGGCGGAGGGCCTGGTGGTCGCCTGCCCGGGCGGCGGCGTCGTGGCCGGCGTCGAGCTCGCCACGGGGGCCATCCGCTGGCTCGCCCGCTACGACCAGGTCGTGAGCCGCAGGGCCGGCTGGCGCTGGTATCGCCACGACGGCTGGCGGAGCCAGACGCCCGTCATCGCCGGCGGGCTGGCCTACGCCACGCCGCCCGACTCCGACTTCGCCTACGCCATTGACCTCGCCTCGGGCAGCGTGATGTGGCGGCGCGAGCGGGGCGACAAACGCTTCCTCGCGGGCCTGTGGGAGGGGCGAGCGTGCGTCGTCGGCACCAGTGCCGCTGCCTTCGGGCCGCGCGGCGAAGTCGAGTGGCAGGCCGAGCTCCCCTCGCCAGCCATCGGCCAGCCCGCCCTCGCGGGCCGCATCCTCCACCTGCCTCTCGCCGGCGGCATCTTGTTCCTCGACGCCACGACCGGCAGCGAGCTCGCCTGGACCTCCTGGGATGAGTGGGCCGCGGCCCACGGGTCGCCCCTCGGCGCTCAGATCGCCTCCGGCGACCTCGTGGCTACGGGGGGCAAGCTCTTCGTGGCGACGCCCCACACGCTCAACGTCTTCAGCCCCTTCGAGCGGCGGGAGGCCATTGAGCGGCAGTTGGCCGCCGACCCCGCGGACCCGCTTGCCCACTACGCCAAGGGGCAGGAGTGCCACTGGGCCGGCGATGCCGCCGGAGCAGTGGAGGCCCTCGAGAAGGCGCTGGAGCTGGCGGGCCGCAGGCCGGGCGCGGTCGCGGCGCCGGTGCTGGCCGACGCCCGCCGGCGTCTCGGGGCCTGCCATGCTGACCTTTCGCGGCGGCACGAGCGCGCCGGCCGCGTGGAGCCGGCCCTGGCCTCGTGCGAAGCCGCGTTGCGCTACGTGCCGCCAGGCGCGGAACGCCAGGCGCTCCTCTTGCGGACCGCCTCGCTCGCGCATGGCCTCAAGCGCTGGCCCGCCGCCACCGCTGCCTGCCAGGAGGTCCTCGGTGGCGCCGAGCCGGGCGAGGCCAACTGGGCCGCCGCGCGGTCGGAGCTGGACGCACTCCTGCGCGAGGCCGGGCGGCAGCCGTATGAGCCATTCGAGCGCCTCGCCGAGGCGTCGCTCGAGCGCGGCGGCGAGGCGGACCTCGTGGCCATCGTGAAGCGCTATCCGACGAGCGCGGCCGCGCCCGCGGCGCTCGAGCGGCTGGCGGAACGCGCGGGGCGGCCCGGCGAGGCGCGCAGTTGGCTCCACCAACTGGCGATGGAGTACCCGGCGGCGAAGGCCGCGCCCACGGCCCTCCGCCGCCTGGCCGAGGGCTACGCCAAGGAGGGCGCCACCGCTATGGCGCGAGGGGCGCTCGAACGCCTCCGCCGACTCTGGCCGGCAATCCCTGTTGACCTCAAGCTGGCATCCGACGATAGGAGCCAGAAGCTGGGCATCCGGCCGCCGCTCCGCGTGCAGTGGGACATTCGCCCCGCCTACGGCTCGGCGGACCTCCGCATCGCCGGCGCCGCCGACGCGCGGGAGAGGAGCTTCCTGGTGCTCGCAGGCCGCGCCTTCGAGTGCCGCTCGCTCGACGACGGCGCGCTCCTCTGGGCCGACCGCCCGGGCTGGATCGGCGTGCGAATCGTGGATGCCGAGCGCCGCGGCGGCGGGGTGCGGATAATGAGCACCGTGGCGAGCGGCGACGACGCCCCCGCCGCGCGAGCCGGCCTCCGCGGCGGCGATGTGCTCGTGAAGTTCGACGGCAAACAGCTCCGCGACGCCCAGGACCTCATCACCACCTGCACCGAGCGAAGGGCGGGGGCCGCCGTGCGCCTTGAGTTCCTGCGCGGCGACGAGCTCCACGCGATTGACCTCACGCTCGGCGCGCGGCCGGCCATCGCGGACGACACGCTCCTGCCGCCTGCCTCGTTCCTCGGCGTGGCCGGCGGCAACGCCATCGTGCGGAAGACGCGGCGCCTCGACGCCGTCTCAGTCGAGCGCGGCGACGCTGCCTGGTCCCTCCCGCTCGGCGCGGGCGAGCGGCTGACAGAGGGCGCGAACGACGCATCGGCCTCCGCGCCGGGCATCGTGGCCCTCGCGGACGGACTCGGCCGCATCCTGGCGCTGGACCCCGCCACCGGGCAACGGCTCTGGGACAAGCCGGCCGCCGAACCCGTGGTCCACGACATGGCGCTCTGGGAGCACGGCCTTGTGGTGGCCAGCTCGCGGCCCGCGACACTCCGGGTGCTCAACCCACTCGATGGGCACGTGGCCTTCGAGGCCGCGCAACCGAGCGCCGCCGGGGCGCCAGTCTTCGCATTGGACACCGGCGGGCGACTCTGCTACGCTATGGGGAGCGTCGTGGGCTGCTGGGAAAGTAGCACAGGCAAGATGCCTGTGCCACCAGACCCCGGAGGAAGAGAAGGTGGCACAGGCCTCCGGCCTGTGGGCGTGGCGTGGGATGTCCGCATCCCGAACATCGCGGTCCGCCGGCTGTGGGCCGGCCGCGCCGCGGTGATTGCCCAGGGGGTGGACGAGCAGGGCGCCGAGGTCGTCGAGGCCCGCCAGAGCGCCTCGGGCGCGCCCGCCTGGTCGGTCGCCCTCGCACGCGGCGAGCGATGGCTCCTCGGCGAGCTGGCCCCCGACGCCTTCTACCTGGCCTCGCGCCAGGGTACGCGGACGGCCATTCGGCGGCTCGATCCCTCCACCGGGCAGGTGGCCTGGACGCAGACCCTCGCCCGGCAGGAGGACCTCGCGGCGTGGGACGCGGGCGGCCAGGCGATTGTCCTCGGCCTGACGATCACGGACGAGCGCGGCGGCCGGCGTGCCGAGGCTGCGGTCCTCGAGAAGGCCGCGGGCACCGCCCAACAGCGTCTCGCACTCGGGGCGGGCGTCCTCGTGAGCCTGTCGCGGCTCGGCTCGTCGCTGTGCGCCGTCGTCGAGAACGAGGCCGCCTCCGTCCGTCCCCCGGCCTGGCTGGACGACGAGGTGGTCGCCCAGCCTGCCAGGTTCCGAATCGTGCGGATGACGGGAGTCCCATAGGAGGATGAGAAGAAGAACGAAGTGGATGAATGCATGGGTGGATGTATGGATGGATGGATGGATGAAAGAGAGTCGCCTTTCTGATTCCTTCATCCATCCAACCATCCATTCATCCAATCATCCCCCTTGGTTGCGGCCCAAGGCCGCGTCGTGCAATAGGAGACCCTTGATGGCGTTGCCCGAGGCCCCCGAAGGCGTGATACCCCTGACCACGGCGGAGACCGACCTCGAGGCGGTTCAGAAGCTGAATCGAGCCTACGAGGCGATACGCGGCGAGCTTGCCAAGGTCGTCGTGGGCCAGGAGCGCGTCATCGAGCACCTCCTCATCGCCATCTTCGCGCGCGGCCACGGGCTCCTCGTCGGCGTCCCAGGCCTCGCCAAGACCCTCATGGTCAGCACCCTGGCTCGGGCGCTCGACCTCGGCTTCAGCCGCATACAGTTTACCCCCGACCTCATGCCCTCCGACATCACGGGCACCGAGGTCATCATGGAGGACAGGACCACGGGGGGGCGGGGGTTCCAGTTCCTCAAAGGCCCGGTGTTCTCGAACGTGATCCTCGCGGACGAGATCAACCGCACGCCGCCGAAGACGCAGGCGGCGCTCCTCGAGGCAATGCAGGAGCGGCAAGTGACCGCGGGCGGCGAGAAGCGCCCGCTCCCCGACCCCTTCTTCGTCCTCGCCACGCAGAACCCCATCGAGCAGGAGGGCACCTACCCGCTCCCCGAGGCGCAGCTCGACCGCTTCATGTTCGAGGTCATCGTGGACTATCCGAGCGAGCAGGAGGAGTTCGACATCCTGCGTCTGACCACGGCCCCCTTCGGGGCCGAGCTCTCCCACGTGCTCAACGCGCGCGAGATCATTGACCTCCAGCAAATCGTCCTCAAGGTGCCCATCTCCGAGCACGTGATCCGCTACGCGATGCGGCTGGCCCGCTCCACCCGCCTCAACGAGCCTGACGCCCCAGGCTTCGTCCGCCGCTACGTCCGCTGGGGCGCCGGGCCGCGGGCCGGGCAATACATGATCCTCGGCGGCAAGGCCCGAGCCGTCCTCAACGGACGCTACTACGTCTCCACCGAGGACATCCGCGCCGTGGCCCACCCCGTGCTCCGCCACCGCATCATCACCAACTTCAACGCCGAGGCCGAGGGGATGAACACGGACCGGCTCGTGGACAAGCTCCTCGAAGCGGTCCCCATCCCCGAGCACGACCTCGCCGCCGACCCGCGGCTGCCCGCGGTCATAAGATAGGCGGGCCAGACCGCAGAACGCGGAAGAAAGCGGATTTTTGGGCGATTTGGGCTTGACAAGAGGCTCCCAACCCATAAGATAGTTGCGCGTGAGGCAAACGGCACACGGCCCAGCGTCGGGCGTGGCCCCTGGCCTCGTCAACCTTTGTAGGGGGTAGTTGCAAGCATGGCAAAGAAAGCCGCGAAGGTCGAGCCGCTCGTCGTCGGCAGCAAGGTGCGCGCTCTCATCAAGGCCAAGGGGGCCAAGATGTCGGGCGAGCTCCTGGATGCGCTCAACGGCTGCGTGGCCTGCTGTGTTGAGAAGGCCATCGAGCGCGCGCAGGCCAACAAGCGCACCACCGTGAAGCCGCAGGACCTGTAAGCCGTCCACTTCTGGCTCAACAGGGAAAGACCTCCCCGCTGGAACCCCCGGCAGGGAGGTCTTTCAATTTCGGATTTCGGATTTCGGATTTCGGATTTTCCTGCCTTCTGCCTTTTGCCTTTTGCCTTTTCACTTCTCACTTCCGGGCGCTGCGTTCAGCCAATCCCTCGTCAGCTCTATCACCTCATTCTGCCACGCC
>VGYW01000449.1 GCA_016872875.1 Planctomycetota bacterium
ACGGCCGACATCGCCCCCCTTGCAGCCCTCGCGGAGGAACGCGGCCTGCTCCTCATCGAGGATGCCTGCCAGGCCCACGGGGCCGAGTACATCGGCCGCCGCGCCGGCTCGCTTGGCCACGCCGCCGCCTTCAGCTTCTACCCCGGCAAGAACCTCGGCGCCTACGGCGAGGGCGGCGCCGTCACCACCAGCTCCCCCGAGATAGCCGACCGCGCCCGCCTCCTGCGCAACCACGGCTGCCGCGTGAAGTACTACCACGAGCTCGTCGGCTACAACTACCGCATCAACGCCTTCCAGGCCGCCGTCCTGGGGGTGAAGCTGGACTATCTGGACGAGTGGAACGAGGCCCGTCGGCGCCACGCCGCCCGCTACAGCGGCCTCCTGGCCGGCGCGCGGGTCGTCACCCCCGTCGAGGCGCCGGGGCGGAAACACGTCTACCACCTCTACGTCATCCGCTGTACGGACCGCGATGGCCTGGCCGCGGCCCTGGCCCAGGCGGGCGTGGCCACGGTCATCCACTACCCCGTGCCCGTCCACCTCCTCCAGGCATTCGCCCATCTGGGCTACGCCAGGGGCAGCCTCCCGGTCACGGAGCAGTTGGCCGGCCAAATCCTGTCGCTGCCCATGTTCCCGGAGCTCACCGAGGAGCAGGTCCGCCACGTGGCCTCCGCGGTCCGCTCCTTCGCCGGGTAGCCCCGGAGCGCTGCTCTACGAAACGGAAGCCCCAATCAGCAATCAGCAGTCAGAAATCAGAAATCGCGGCTTCGCGCTCTACGCGCGTCTGGCCCTGGTGGCCGCCGTAGCCAACCTCGGCGTCGTGGTGGTCTTCCCCGCGTGCGCCCACCTGGTGCGCGGCGACCTGCCGTGGAGCGCAGGGTTCGTCGCCAGGCTCGGGGCCAGCGCCTGCGGGCTGGGCGCGGTGGCAGCGCTCCTATGGTGGGGCCTGCGCCGCCTGGAGGGCGCCCTGGCGGCCATGGCGGAGGAACAGGGGCAATACCTCGACTCTCTGCGGGGCCGCCGGGCCGACCTCGCCATCGTGGCCTCCGCCGGCGTAAGCCTCTTCCTCGAACTCGCCGTCATCCGCTGGCAGACCTCGCTCGTGCCGGTCTTCACCTTCTACAAGAACTTCAGCCTCCTGGCCTGCTTCGCGGGGCTGGGGCTGGGCTATGCGATCTCGCACAGGCGCCACGTCCCGCTCCTGGCCGCCGTGCCGCTCCTCGGCTGGCACGTGTTGGTCCTCACGGTGGTGCGCTTCGGGCTCCCGTCGTGGCACACGGCCCGGTTCATCCGCACGCCGCCAGTCCTCGAAGAGCTGGGCGTGGCACTCCTCCACGCCAGGAACATCGGGGCGCTCACTCCCACCTACTTCCTTCTGGCGGCCAGCTTCCTCCTCACGGCGCTGGCCTTCGTGCCCGTGGGGCAACTGTGCGGCCGCGTGATGGCCCTGCGGCCAAAGCTCTACGGCTATGGGCTGAACCTCCTCGGCAGCCTGGCGGGCGTGCTCGTGGTCTTCGCCACGAGCTGGCTCTGGACGCCGCCCCCCGTCTGGTTCCTCGTGGGCTTCCTCGCGCTGCTGGCGTTCCAGACGTTTCGGAGGGACGCCCTGTTTGCGGGCGTGGCGAGCGCGCTCGGGGCGCTCACGGTCCTCGTGTGGCCCACGGGGGCCGAGGTGGCACGCATCTACTCGCCCTACCAGGCCATCGAGCACAGCACCTCACAGGAGGGGCTGGCGGAGGTCTGGACGATGGGCATCTACTCCCAGCGCGTGCTGAACCTCGCCGCCGACGCGCAGGGGGCGAGCGACCTCCGCCCGCGCGCGGCCGTCGAGTTCTACGAGGCCCCCTACATCATCCACGGCCCGGCCGAGCGCGTGGCCATCGTCGGGGCCGGGCTGGGCAACGACGCCGCCGCCGCGCTACGCCGCGGGTGCAGGCAGGTGGACGCCATCGAGATAGACCCCGTCATCCTGCGCCTGGGCGCCGCCTGCCACCCCGAGCACCCCTACACCGACCCGCGCGTCAGGCCAATCGTGAACGACGCGCGAACCTTCCTGAAGATGACTGACCAGCGCTACGACGTGATTGCATACGGCCTCCTCGACACCAAGGCGCTCCTCAGCCACGCCTCGAGCAGCGTGCGGCTCGACTCGTTCGTCTACACGGTGGAGGCGTTCCGCGAGGCGCGGGCCAGGCTCAAGGAGGGCGGCACCCTCGCCCTCGCCTTCTGCGTGCCCTCGCCCGAGCTTGGCCGCAAAATCTACCTGATGATGCAGGAGAGCTTCGACGGCCGCCCGCCCCTCTGCCTCGAAACCGCCCTCCACCGCGACCATGTGGTCTTCCTCCAGCGCGAGGGCCGGCAGTTGGAGGCCCCAGCCGAGTTGCTCAAGGGCGGCACCTTCAAGGACGTCACCGCGCGCTACGCAGACTCGGCATTGAAGGTTGACCTCTCGACGGACGACTGGCCCTTCTTCTACATGCCGCGGCGCGTCTACCCGGTGTCGTACCTCCCGGTCGCCGCGCTGGTCCTGGCCCTCACGCTCCTCCTCACGAGCCTGCTTCTTCGCGGCGAGAGTGTGGAGCCATCGGCTCCCGGCACTGGCCTGGTGCCCTTCTTCCTCCTCGGCGCGGGCTTCATGCTCGTCGAGACGAAGGCGATCACGGAGCTGGGCCTGGCTTTCGGCAACACCTGGCACGTCATCGGCATCGCCATCATCGGCATCCTGCTCATGGCGTTCCTGGCCAACGCAGTGGTGGCCTTCGCCGGGTTCAGGCGTGTCTGGCCCGCCTATCTGCTCCTGCTGGCGTCGCTGGCGCTCGGCTACGCCCTCGTGCGGAGGGGCGGCTTCGCCCCCACGGCCTCCGGTCGTCTCGCCGCCGCCGCCGTCCTCACCTGCCCGATGTTCTTCTCGGGCATCGTCTTCTCGACTCTCCTGCGCTCGGGTGGCTCGATTGCCCGCATCATGGCCGCCAACCTCCTGGGGGCCATGCTCGGGGGCTTCCTGGAGTACAACGCCATGTACTTCGGCTTCGGCTTCCTCTACCTGCTCGCCATGGGCCTCTACGCTCTGGCATTCGTGTCGGGCCTGTGGCGAAGGGAGCGTTAGTAGTGCAGGCTCTAGCCCAAGCATGGCCCTCAGCTATGGTTAACACCTCTGTGCGTGTCTTCTCGTGCTCGTCGTCGTCCTCGTCGTCGTCGTCGCTTCTCTTGGCTCGTCTCTTCACCCCATTCGACGACGAGGACGACGACGACAACGACGACGATCGGGGAGCAAGATAGGCAGGGAGCCCGGAATGTATCGCGGCAAGAAGATCGCCTGCATCGCGCCGGCCTACAACGAGGCCGGGAAGATCGAGCGGGTCTTCGCCCGCATGCCGCGCGAGGTGGTGGACCTGCCGCTGATGGTGGACGACGGGTCGAGCGACGGCTGCGGCGACGCCGCGCGCCAGGCGGGCGCAATCGTGGTCCGACACGAGGCCCGCCGCGGCGTCGGCGCCGCCATCCGCACCGGCATTGACTACGCCCGCGAGCAGGGGGCCGACATCCTCGTGGTCATCGCGGGCAACGGCAAGGACGACCCGGGCCAGATTCCGCGCCTCCTCGACCCCATCATCGAGGAGGGCTGCCACTACGTCCAGGGCTCCCGCTACCTCCCCGGCGGCGACGCCGGCACGATGCCCTGGCACCGCCGCCTCGCCACGAGGCTCCACCCCTGGCTCGTCCGCCTCGCCACCGGCCACAGGGGCACCGACAGCACGAACGGCTTCCGGGCATACAAGGCCACGATCTTCGAGGAACTGGGGATTGACATCTGGCAGAGCTGGCTCGACCTCTACGAGCTCGAAATCTACCTGCACCTCCAGGTCCTCGCCCGCGGCGGAAAGGTCAAAGAGGTCCCCGTCTCCAAAATCTACCCCGAGGGTGCGCGGCATCGGCAGTACACCAAGATGCGCCCAATCACGGACTGGTGGCGCATGCTCAAGCCAGTCGTGTATCATGCCCTGTGTTACCGAAAGGCCCAAACCATGCAAGCCAATGCCGATTTCGGACTTCGGATTCCGGATTCCGGATTTCAATCCGCAATCCGCAATCCGCAATCCGCAATGGATGCCGCCGAGGGGCGGCCCAAGGACGTTCTCCTCTGGCTCATCGCCTTCGCCGTGCTCCTGGGGGCCGTGGTGGCGCTGGGGCCGGGCTTCGACGGCGACGCCTTCGGCTATCTGCTCTGGGGCCGCGAGCTGGTGACGGGCAGCGCCCTGAACCACACGAACCCGTCGTGGACTGCGCCGAAGGTGCTGCCGATCCTCGTGGCGGCGGCGGGCCACCTACTGCCGGGCAGGCACAGCGCCGAGTGGTTCACGCTGGGCGTCACTGCGGCGGTTGCCGCGGGGGTGGTGGTGCTGGCATCGCGCCTCGCGCGGCGCCTCGGCGGGCCTGTGGCCGCGACGGTCGTCGCCATCCTCGTCCTCGGACATGTCCAGTTCCTCCGCTACGCGATGAGCGTGCAGAGCGCGCTCTACGCCTCGGCCTTCATCCTGGGGGCGCTCCTGCTCGCCACGCGCGAGGAGGCGGCGCCGCGCGACTACCTGGGCGCCGCGGGCCTGCTCTTCGGGGCCGGCCTGTGCCGGCCCGAAGCCGCCGTCCTCGGCGCGGCGCTCGCACTGGCCGCCTGGCTCCGCCTGGGCTGGCGGCGGCTGGCCGTCCCCGGGCTCGTCCTGGCCATCGGGATGTCCTCCATCCTCGCCAACGTCCTCTTCTACAAGGCGGCGTTCGGGAGCGCCTCGTACACGAGCGACCTGGCCCGCGAGGACACGGTGCGCCGGGGTCTAGCGCTGCCAGGCCTGACGTTGGGCTTCGCGGCCAAGGTGGGAAGGACGCTTCTGCACGACCTGAGCTACTCCTGGGTGCTCGTGTTCTTCGCCGGCGTTGGGGCCGCTCTGGCGATCGGGCCAAGGTGGCGCGCGCGGGCGGCCATCTTCCTGCTCTTTCCGCTCGCCACGGCTGCGTTCACCTGGCTCCTCCTCAAGCGCGGCGTCCTCTTCAACGAGCGGTGCTACTACTACGTGAGCTTCATCCTGCTCGCGCTGGCGGCTGCCGCCATCGCCCGGCTCTCGCACTGGGCGGCAGGCGATGAGGAGTTCCTGGGGCCATTCTGCCCGCGCGGGCGCGCGCTGGCCGCCGTCATTCTCGTCTTCCTGGCCGTCGCGCCGGACTACTGGAGCCGCCCGCTTCCACGGCCGGGCAAGCACTACCGACGCATGGAGGCCGCCTGCCGGTTCCTCGAAGCACACCTCGACCGTTCGCGGACCCCGCGCCTCCTCGTCTCGGACGAGATGGGCCACGTCTTCTACCGCCTCGGGCTCCACCCCGACGCCAGTTGCGTCCACCTGCGCAGGACGCCCCACGACAAGCCGCTGCCGCCCGACATCGAGTGGCTGATCACCGACGAGGTCACCAGCCCTGGCGAAATCCCGCCGGCCTGGGGCTTCAGCCTCGCATGGGCGGACCCGATTGGCCGCGTGCGCATCTATCGCAGGCCGCTTCGAGGCAAGAATCTCACGCAGAGAAGCAGAGGCAGCGGAGAAGAGGAAATCCGGGGTTGAAATCCGAAATCCGAAATCCGAAATCCGAAATCACTCCTCCGCTCGGCGGCCTCAAGCTCTCGGTGGTCATCCCCGTCTACAACGAGCGGGACACAATCGAGGAGATTCTGCGCCGAGTTGAGGCCACGGGCCTCGCCCACGAGATCATCGTGGTGGACGACGCCTCGACGGACGGCACGCGCGAGGTGCTGGACGGGCTTGCCCAGGGGCGCATCAAGCTCCTGCGCCACGAGAAGAACCGCGGCAAGGGCCGAGCACTCCGCACGGGCTTCGAGGCCGCCACGGGCGACGTCGTGCTCGTCCAGGACGCCGACCTCGAGTACGACCCGAGCGACTACCCGGCTCTCCTGAAGCCGATCGTGGACGGCGTGGCCGACGTGGTGATCGGCTCGCGCTTCCTCGGCGGGCCGCACCGCGTGTTCTACTTCTGGCACTCCCTCGGCAACAAGCTCCTCACGACCTTCTCCAACCTGATGACGAACCTCAATCTGACCGACATGGAGTGCTGCTACAAGGTCTTTCGCGCCGAAGTGCTGCGGGGGCTGGTGCTGCGCGGCGAGCGGTTCGGCATCGAGCCCGAGCTCGTGGCGCGCGTGGCGCAGCTCCGCTGCCGCATCTACGAGGTGCCCGTCTCGTACTTCGGCCGCGACTACGCGCATGGCAAGAAGATAACCTGGCGCGACGGGTTGGCCGCCCTCTGGCACATCCTGCGCTTCGCACTCACCAGGCCGCGGAGGAAGACCTGAGCATGATCGTCATCCTCGGCGCCGGCCTGGCTGGCCTCAGCACTGCGTATCACTTGCGGCGGGGGGGACGCCGCGACGTTGCGCTCCACGAGCGCGAGGAGCGCCCAGGCGGCCTCTGCCGCTCCGAGACCCGCGACGGCTTCACCTTCGACCACACGGGCCACTTCCTCCACCTGCGCACACCCAAGGTGGAGCGACTGCTGAGCCGCTGGCTGGGGCGTGAGCTGGACCGCGTCATCCGA
>VGYW01000450.1 GCA_016872875.1 Planctomycetota bacterium
GCGCGGCCATTTTCCTGTTGGGGTGCCGGCGGCCCGAAAGCGGAAAATCCTGGGGGTTCGGGGGCAAAGCCCCCGACGCACCGGCCGCAGGCACACCCACGATCTCAAGGACTTGGGACGCTGTCAATTAATTACAAATAATTCTTGGCTTCATCCAGTTTCTTCTTGACTCGTCACGTGCCGCCTGATCGGGACCCTGTGCGCCCGCGCAAGGTGCCAGTGGTTCAGCGGCCTGGCCTGCCTTCTCAAGCTGGACCGGACCCCCAGGAATCCGCACGAGCACAAGGCCCCAAAGCAGCACCAAAGCGCAAGGGTCCGGCGTTACCGCAACCGCAAGGCCCTGCGATGACAGCGCAAGGCTGGGGGCTCGCCCCCAGACCCCCAGGATTTACCGCATTCCGGGCGAGGGCAGCACACTTCCCGAATCAGCACCACTGGCTTGCGGTGACGCCCTTGCTGGCGCAAACCGAAGCCCCCTGCACGCAAGTCACAAGGGGTTTGGGGGGCAAGCCCCCCAGGGGGCGGCCCCCCAACCATCAACGGCACAATGAAGGGGCAAACCTGCATAGCCGCGTAGTGGACACGCGCATCCCGGTGACGTCACAACCCCCCCTCACCGCCGAGCGCCGTGACCGAAGCCCCCCGCTCCCGACCGCCCATACGCGGGGCAAGGGGGGGCACGGAGCGGCGGGGGGGGCCTCAAGCGAGGGACACACACTGGACACATCGGGCAAACTCAGCCCATCGTATGTTGCCAAACGGCAACACAACGGGTAGTATGCAAAAAGCGTGCCGACCCGGCAAGTCAAAAGGTGCCAACTGAGCCGCGACAGCGGATTTTCCGAGCAACAAGACAAAACGCGGGCGGCGTCCTGGCGGGCGATTCGCCCGCCCGCTGACCGCGTTTTTGTTTTGTTTGTTCGGAAATTTACACCTGTCACGTTGAGCAACCAGTATAGCGCGAGTCCCACGAGACGCAAGCGCGCCGGGGGCCGACGAGCTTTGGGGGGCGAAAGCGGGAGGCGGAGAAGAGCGGTCCGGCGTGCAGGATGGTTGGCATGTCCTATCCGCGCCCATCCGCGCAATCCGCGGTTCATCCCTCTTTCTGCGCCAGGAAGAATGCCCTGGCCGCGGATTACGCGGATGGCCGCGGATGAGAAAGGAGCCGGATGTTGACATGGGCGACTGCCGCGGGGTAGAATTGGGGCGTGAGGTGAAGCGGGCGCTGCCGGGCCTCAAGGGGCAGAACGTGGTCAACAAGGACGCGATTCGGGAAGCCGCCAAGAAGATCGCCCGGGAGTTCCATCCCGACAGGATCATCCTGTTCGGGTCCCACGCGCACGGGCATCCGACGCCGGACTCGGATGTGGACCTGCTGGTGGTCGTGCCTCATGAGGGGAAGGACTGGCGCATGGCGGCCCGGATTCGCGGATGCCTGCGCGTGACGTTCCCGCTCGACCTGTTGGTCCGCACGCCGGAGGAGATGGAGCGCCGGATCGCCGAGGGCGACCCGTTTCTGGCCGACATCCAGAGGACGGGCGAGGTGCTGTATGAAAACCGCGACCACTGAATGGGTCGAGAAGGCCGAGGGCGACTACCGCACCGCCCAGCGCGAGGAAGTCGCTCAGCCGCCAAACTACGACGCGACCGCCTTCCACGCCCAGCAGTGCGTGGAGAAGTGCCTGAAGGCCCGCCTCATCGAGGCCGGCGTGTCATTCCCGAAGACGCACGACCTCGCGGCCCTCCTCGTCCTCGCCCTGCCTCTGGAGGCGACCTGGCAACACTTGCTCCTGGACCTCGATGGCCTGAGTTCGCTTGGCATCGAGGTCCGCTACCCCGGGGTGAAGGCAGACGCCAAGGATGCGGCCGAAGCGCTCCGCATCGCGGGAGCCGTCCGCTCCCTTGTCCGCCCTGCGCTCGGCTTACCGTCCGCAGAAGAGACGCCGCAGGCGCCCTCGGCACCCAGCCCGGGCTCCGGGGACGGGGGGCCAGAGCTTCAGTGATTGTTGCCGAGGGGGTGAGAGCGCATCCGGCGATCGGGAGCAGACCCCCGGGCAGGACGTTCGGCCTGTGCTATCCGCGCCCATCCGCGTAATCCGCGGTCAAGACACTCTTCCGGGCCAAAAACAGGGATAAACCGCGGATTACGCGGATGGGCGCGGATAGGAGAGGATGGGTCAGTTGTCACGCGCAACTGCGGCAGGATAGGGCCCGGCGGCGACGAGTTTCTTGCGGCGGGGGTCCACGACGGCGCCGAAGCCCTCGAGGGTGTGCGAGCCGAGGATGGCCATGTCCCCAGGCTGGCCGAAGACCACCTCGTCAACGGTCTCGAAGCCGCCGGCACGCAGGATGGCGTAGCCGATCGAGCGGGTGATGGTCTGGCCGTTGGCCATGGTGAACTGCTGGTCTTTCTTGGCGATGGCCACGCCGATGCCCGCCAGAGTCTCTTGCGGGAGCCAGGTCAGCTCGGCCCCCCTGCCCACGAGCAATCCCTTCACTGCCGCCTTCTTGCCCGTCTTGATGTGCTCGACCTCGCAGTCTGTGCGAAATGTGCCCATCCTGGGCCTCCTTCATCCGTCCCCATCCGCGTAATCCGCGGTTGATCCCTCCTTCTGCGTCCGGGAGAACACCTTGACCGCGGATTACGCGGATGGGCGCGGATGAGGAAGAGCGGGTTGCCTACTTGTCGGCGGGTAGGATGGTGATCTTGGTCGCGGTGCGGGTTTCGTCCTGCCGCGTGAACTCCACGGTCACCTTGGCCTCCACCTTGATGTCGGCGAGCTTCTTGGCCTCTTCGCCCTGGACGATCTTGGTGGCGTCCGTGACGATGAACGTGACCTCGCGCTTGACCATGACCACGATCTGCTTGGCCTCGAGGTCCACCTTCTTCACGATGCCGGTCTTGGCCTTGGGTGCGTCCTTGCCCTCTTCGGCGCGCAGGGCGGCCGCGGCCAGGCCCAGAGCTGCCAGCATCACGATTCTTCCCATCTTCGACCCCTTTCCGTGTTCAGCATGGCATGACCAATCCAACAGCCATATTCTCTCAAAACCCGATCGGCGTGTCAACCGAGCGAGCTCGCGGCGGGATGGCTGGCACGGGCGGCCGCGGCGGGATAGGGGCCGGCGGCGACGCCTTCTCGCCCCCACGCTCCCGAGCCTGTGAGGAAATCACACGGACGCCCACGGACAAGCACGGACGGGCAGATTCCCCGGCGATGGGCGCCTGTCCGTGTCCGTCCGTGTAGGTCCGTGTCATTCCTTCACAGGCTCGGGAGCGTTCAGGACAAGGCGTCCCGACGCAGAGCATCGGGACGAGATGGAGCCTCTTGCGTGGGGGTTGACAGCCGCATACAATGCCTTGACCACGTGAGAGCCAGGAATGGCCGTGTCGCCAGAATCGCAGCGTCCTTTGGGCGGGAGCCTGGGTGCCACGCCCACACTCGTTTGGGCATGGGGCTTGGCGACCGCCCTCGCCTGCGGCGGGGCCGCCGGCAAAGCGCCCGTGGCGAAGCTCCGCGGGCTGACGGACAAGACGCTCGTCGCGTGGCTTCAGCTTGCGAGCACGACCCAGCGGGCGGGGAGCGCACTCACGCTGATTGACGCCTCCGAGCGCTTCGACGCCATCGTGTTCGCGGAGGTCGCGCCCGCCAGATGGATGGCGGGGAGCGACTTCTTCCGCCGCACCCAGCGCGACCAGGCGGCCTGGCCGGCGGAGACCGCCGACGACAAGGCCCTCCTCCAAATCGCCATCGCCTACAAGGGGAGGGAGATTGCCATCTACCGCAACGCCAAGCCATACGCCAGCTACACCATCTCCGAGCCGCAGAGCTTCGGCCCGGATACATCCGTCCTCATCGGCCTGCGCTACATTGGCCACATGGGGCCGATCGGGCACCTCGCCGCCGCCATCGAGGAGGCCCGCGTCTACGACGTGGCGCTCGACGCTTCCGCCCTCGCCGCTCTCCGGCCCAACAAGCCCTCGGAGCCCAAGCCCATCGCGCTTTGGGCCTTCGAGGACGGCACGGCCGACGACGCGGTGGGCACGTTCCCGAAGGGCCGCCTCGTCGGCGGCGCACGCATCGCCGGCGGCAAGCTCCACCTCAACGGAAAGGACGCCTGCGTGATCGCCGAGAGCGCCGTCCCCGAATCCCCTGGCATGTTCTACCGCCCGCGCGACAAGGCCACGGGCGTGATGTGGGACACCTGGCTCTTCCTCCACGCCGGCACCTACCACCTCTTCTACCTGGCCAAGAGCGGCGGGCAGTGGGACAACATCTCGATGGCGACCTCCGCCGATGGCGTCCACTGGACCGAGCGCGGCCGCGTCCTCTCCAAGGCCGACGGCGTCACCTGGATGGGCACGGGGTCCACCTGGAAGTCCCCGGCCTTCGAGCGGGACGGCCGGTTCCAGATGAACTTCTCCGAGTGGCGCGGCCCGCGCCAGACCATCTTCTTCGCCGAATCCAAAGACCTCCTCCACTGGACCCGCCTGGGCAAGGAGCACGAGTTCGTCCAGGACACCCGCTGGTACGAGGAGAAGGGCCGCTGGGACTGCATCTGGACCGTCCCCCGCGAGGGCGGTGGGCTTTACGGCTACTGGACGGCCACGCCGAAGGGGATGGCCGGCTTCGGCTTTGGCCAGACCCTCGACGGCGCGAAGTGGGAGGCCCTCCCCCCGCCGCGAATCGAATGGGGAACCACCGTCCAGCTCGGCGGCAGTTGCGCCGGCGCGCACGGCATGTGGACATTCACCGCCCGGCGCCCCGAGGGGCCGTTCCGCCCCGCAGAGGCCAACTACGCCCTTCTCACCTCCACCGGCCACGGCAACACCTACTTCGCCCGCTTCTTCCCCACGCCGGGCGGGCTGCTCGTCAACCACCACAGCATCGCCCGCGGCGGAATGGTCTACCTCGGCACCCTCAAGCGGGCGGTTGCGGACAAAGAGGGCGCCCTCCGCCTCAGTTGGTGGGAGGCCAACGAAAGGCTCAAGCACGAACCCATCGAGGTCAAGCCGCCCACGGACACCCCCACGCGCGTTCCTGCCGCGGGCTGGCCCGTTACGGACCTCGTGAGGTCCGTAACCCCACCGAAAGCCACCCCCACGCCCGCCTCCGGGGCGAAGGAGTCTGTTACGGACCTCGCGGGCGCCTCACGGGCGGTCGCCCTGCTCGACACGGAGTTCCAGGTTGCCAGCGGCGTGATACTCGAGGGCATGCTGCCCCTGCCGGCCAATGCCGACGCGAAGCCCTCGGGCCTCTACATCGAGCACGGGAAGGACGCCGGCACGGCGATCCTGGTGAACGCTCACGGAGTTGCCGAGCTCGGCCCGATGGCCGCCGACGGCTCGGGCTTCAAGGCCGAGAACCGCATTGGCCGCGAGACAGCCTTCGGCCCCGCCCCCCGCTTCCGCCTCCTCATCAGGCACTCCCTCATCGAGTTCTACCTCAACGACCTCCTCATCCAGTGCTACAGTCTGCCCGCCGCCGCCACGGGCCGCCTGGGCCTCATCCAGGGCGGCGCCGCCCGTCCCGCCCACGGCCTCAAGGCCTGGCGGTGAGCTCTCCGGCCGAATCCTCAATGCCCAATGGTCAATGCCCGGTGTCCAATGTCCAATGTCCAAAGTCCAAGTAAGAACGCTGCCGCCTTCCCGCCCTCAGCCCTTGCGGATGCGATGGGCTGAGCTTGTTCAGACTCGGCAGTGTCGCCCGCGTGCGCGTGCCCCCACAAGCGAACCGCCATACTCCCCGTTCCAAGTTCCTTCCCTAAGAGCGTCTAGAAGAATGAGCAGGTTCGTAGTGCGGGCTTCAGCCCGTGCCGCCAAGAACGGCCTAAAGGCCGCACTACAAACAGGTTTCCCACTCTTGCGCGCGGCGCCAGGTGTATTTTTCCAAACAAACAAAACAAAAACGGGGTCGGGCGGGCGGCGAAGCCGCCGCCCTAGCCCGCCCCCGTTTTGTTTCGTTGATTGGAAAATCCGCTGTCGCGTCACATTTGCCCCCTTCCGTCTCGCAAGGTGGCACGCTGTTTGCGTTGTTGCCAATCGGCAACATTTTCGGCCTCTAGTGTCACCAGAGTCGCCAGTGTGTGCACCTCTGTTGTAGCCCCCTAGCCCGCCCTCTGTCGGGGCTGATTCGGCCCTCTCCCACCCGGGTGCAACTCACGCCGCCACGGCTGACCGCCCGCTCCGCTTGCCGCTCCGCTAGGCCACCCCTCATCGCAAGGTGTGGTGCATCGATGGTGTGCCAGGTTGAAGCTCTGCGACGGATGAAGGTCTGCTACGGGTCGCCAGGGTGGGGCCTCAGCCCGCTCGCCCCTTCTGCCAGGGGCTCGCTAGGCAAGCGGACGCGGCAAGGCAGCGAGGTGCCCCACTCCGGCCGGGCGCAGGCCGCAGGGGTTGTCTTGGCCGCTCCGCTTCCTGCTGTCGCCCACCTTGTAGCGTCAGTGTGACGACGGGGCTGCCCGCCGCCTGCCCGACGCGGCTCGCGGCGGGGGGGGCGGGAGGGGGGGGCGGGCAGCGGGCCACAGGGGGTGTGGGGGGCCGACGCTACGGCGGCCCCCCAAAGGGCGGGCCTGGGACGTAGAAGTG
>VGYW01000451.1 GCA_016872875.1 Planctomycetota bacterium
CGTACCTCAAGTACGCCGAGGCCATCGGCCTCACGGCCACCGCGGCTGCCCCGGCGGCCTGAGGCCCCAGGAGCGTGACGGGATTTGTTCCCCGGCGCCGGTGAGGGCCCGCAAGGTCCTCACCGGGCAGGGAGACTCGCAGCAACCGCACCAACGAGTTACCCGAACGCTTTGTTCGACAGAGGAGATTGTCCGATGGGAGTAATGACCGAGCAGATGGAAGCCTTGACGAATGGCATTCTCACCGCTGCGCGAGGCCGCGCCGCCGCCATCGCGGGCGTGAGGAGCGACACCGTGCGCTTCCTGGGCCAGGCCCGAACACGGCTCCAGGAGGTGGGAGCGGCGCGCCGCGCCACGGGCGAGAAGTTCGTCTGCGATCTGCGCCAGATGGTAGGCGCCCTCCTCAGCGGGTTCGATCTTGCCCAGGGGGAGCGCGCTTCCGACCTGAACGCGTTTCTCGCCCGCCACAAGGAAGCTCGGGCCGGCGAGTTGCGAACCCTGTTCGAGGAGCTGGACCGGGGTCGAACGGCCATCCGAGAGTTTGTGCACCGGATCCACGCAGACGTGGAGAAGTTCCTGGGCGGGATACGGGCCGCGCGAGCCGAGTCCGCCCAGGCGATGCGCTCGGCCTTGCGTGACCGCGTGGCCGCCATCGTAAAGGAGACTACAGATTACCTCGGCCGCTGCGAGCAGGCCTACTGCGACATGTCCGAGCGCCTCCATGCCATGCTCGCGCAGAGCCGCGAGCTCACCGTGGAGCAGGTAACGGCGCTCCTGAACGGCTTCCGTGAGGCGAGGCAGCGCATCGCCGAGGAGCTCAAGGCCGCCGCCCAGGTTTGGGAAAGCTTCACCGAGTTCCGCGCCGGCGCCCCCGGGGCGGGCGGTTGCGGCACGGCCGGCTCGCCCAGCCCTGGTCTTGAGGCCGAACCCTCTGCCGGACAAGCCAGCACTGCTACGCGGCCCGCGGCGAAGCCCAAGCGCAAGGCGCGCAAGAAGACGGCGGCAAACTGACGGAGAACCGCGAATCAGGCGAATCAGGCGAATGGAGCGGACGGCTCGCCGATTCGCAGGATTGGCCCGATTCGCGGTCTCCCAGGAAGGAGGCAACATCCCGTGAGCGCTGAACCCATGGCCTGCGAGCCGGCCCCCGTGGTAGCGATGGCGGTCGCGGGCGATAAGATCGTGCCGGAGCCCGGCGACGACTTCGTCCTCACCCCATACGTTGAAGAGATCGTCCAGCGGGCGCGCTGCTACCTCGAGGTCGGTTATCCCATTCACTTCGCCGGGGCTGCGGGCACAGGGAAGACCACCCTGGCGCTCCACGTGGCCGCCGAAGTGGGGCGCCCAGTGATCCTCATCCACGGCGACGACGAGTTCGCCGGCTCCGACCTCGTGGGCAAGGACAGCGGTTACCGAAGGTCCCGCATCGTGGACAACTTCATCCACTCGGTCCTCAAGACCCAGGAGGAGATGAACACGATGTGGGTGGAGAACCGCCTGACGACGGCGTGCCAGGAGGGCTACACGCTGATCTACGA
Organism: Planctomycetota bacterium; assembly: GCA_016872875.1. The sequence continues at coordinate 1,539 of VGYW01000451.1, forward strand.
CGAGTTCAACCGCTCGCGCCCCGAGGCCAACAACGCCCTCCTGAGCATCCTCTCCGAGCGCATCCTGAACCTGCCTAAGTACCGCACCTCGGGACGCGGTTACCTGGCCGTCCACCCAAGCTTCCGCGCCATCTTCACCTCCAACCCCGAGGAATACGCGGGGACCCACAAGACCCAGGACGCCCTCATGGACCGCCTGATCACGATTCGGCTTGACCACTTCGACCGCGAGAGCGAGGTGCGGATAACGATGGCGAAGTCGGGGGTCGCCCGCGCCGACGCCGAGGCGGTCGTGGACGTCGTGCGGGCGCTCCGCGGTGGCGGGAACAACCACCGGCCCACGATCCGCACCTGCATTGCGCTCGCGCGCGTGCTTGCCTACCGCAGGAGCCACGCGACGGCCGAGGACCCCGTCTTCCGCTTAGTCTGCCGCGACATCCTGAGCATGGACACGGCGAGGGTCACCCACGGCGGCCAACCCGTCCTGATGCCGCGCGTTGACGAGGTGATCCAGAAGATCTGCAGCGGCGTTCATCCGCCGTACGGCGGACGCCGCGCGGCACAGCGGTAGGCCCACGGAAGGAGCAACAACGTGGCCCCACACAGAGCCCTGCGTGGCCTTCAGGACATTCGGACCATGGCAGGAAAGCTCAGCCCGACCACATGCCCATCGAGGGCCTTCCTGCGCGTGGCTGTCCTCGAGATGGAGAAGGAGCGTCGCGGGCGCGAGCGCGATAGCGCCGTGCGCCGCGTGAAGAGCATCGAGGCCCGGTTCGCCGAGATCGAGGCCGAGAAGGCGGAACTGCTCGAAGCAACTGGCGAGACCCTGCTCAGCAGGCCGCGCCGAAGAGCCAACGGCCCCGGCCTCCAGCCCGAAGGGGTGAAGCTCCGATATTGAAAGGTCGGCACGCCAATGAGTGAGTCCCCCGTTGTCATGGCCAATGCGGCCCCGGATTCAAGCCACCCCCCACCGGTTCCCAGCGGCAAGTACCTCTACGCCATTGTCGAGGCCGCGGAGGCCCGGCGGGCCTACGAGCTTGCCGGCATCAACGGCGAGGCCGTTTGCGCCATCGTTGAGGGCGCTCTAGCCGCAATCGTCAGCGACGTGCCTAAGCGCAGGCTCCGCCCCGAGCGCCGCCACCTCGCCGCCCACCAGGGCATCTTGCGCGCTCTCTCCGAGGAGGCTGCGCTCCTCCCAATGGCCTTCGGCAGCATCGCCAACGATGAGGAGGCCATCCGCACCATCCTTCGCTCGAACCAGGACGCCTTCCTCGCCCAACTCCGCCGCGTCGAGGGCAAGGTCGAGATGGGCCTCAAGGTCGTCTGGGCAGTCCCCAACATCTTCGAATACTTCGTCGGCTTCCACGCCCCGCTGCGCGAGCTCCGCGACGAGGTCTTCCGCGGGGGGCGCGAGCCTTCGCAGGCCGACAAGATCGAGCTCGGGCGCGCCTTCGACACGGCGCTCAAGGAGGAGCGCGCCGACCACCTGGCGACAGTGGCCGACGTCCTCCGACCCGTGTGCTCCGAAATCAAGGCCAACGAGCCGCACGAGGAGCGCGAGGTGATGAATCTCGCCTGCCTCATCCCGCGCGAAGCCCAGGCCGACTTCGAGGCCGCAGTCTTCGAGGCCGCCCGGCAGTTCGACAACAACTACTCCTTCGACTACAGCGGCCCATGGCCCCCCTTCAACTTCGTCAACGGCGAGTTCCAGGTTCAGGACTAGCTCCCCATGCTCCTGGTTGATGACATCCTCACATTACCCGGCCGCGGCCTGCTCGCCATCTTCCGCGAGATCCACAACGCGGTTCAACAGGACACCGCGAACCAGACCCGGGCGACTCGCGACCAGTTGCGCGACCTCTACCTCGCGCTGGAAGGCCGCAAGATCTCCCAGGCGGACTTCGACGCGCGCGAGCGCGAGCTCCTGGACCGCCTCGACGCGCTGGAGGCCCTCGGGACGGCGCCTGAAGAGGATGCTGGGACGTCCACGTGATCTGCGTCGGCCCCATCGGTCGAGCCGCTCTCGAAGGAGCAACACTAGAGATGGCGAGAGAGCAATCCAGTTGCCACTTCTGCCGCGGCACAGGGAAGGACCCCTTTGGGGTCATGTCCCGCCTCTCCACCTGCTGCGTCTGCGGTGGGCGCCGGGTGGTGAAAGTAGACTCGCCCTACGTGCCTTGCGCCCACTGCCGCGGACTGGGGGCAGTCAAGCGCCTCACCTGCACTGCATGCGGTGGGAGAGGCGTAGTGCCCGCCCCGACGGGTCCAGCCCTGGTGTGCCCTGAGTGCGCGGGGTCAGGCGACGCTGCTTCGGCCCCGGCACTGGCCTGCCTGAGATGCCAAGGCCGCGGGTGGATCCCGGCCAACGAGAGACATGGAGCGCTCTTTGCGATACCCGCAGCGCCTGGAAAGGAGACCGCGCGTGGAAGTGTTGACAAGCGCAACCCACGTCCGCACATCGAGACACACCAGGAGCTTCCGGTCGTGCCGGAACTCCACGGGAGCGCCACAGGCCCTCATTGACCGGGGCCGGATTTGCTTTGAAGAGGGCAAGCTCGGCTTCCGGCTCGTGCACCGCCTGTGGCTCGCCAGACAGCGCAGCAGGGCCGCGCGGGATCTGCGCAAGCGGCCCCAGCGCTCGTTTCGGACCCGCGCACCAGAAAGGAGAGGCCCATGAGCGAGACCCTCCACCTCACGACCGGCGCCCCGGAGACGGCTGCCAGCGGCCCCCTGCCGGCAGGCCCGCCCCAGCTCGTCCCGAACGGCGGAAGCCGACTTCTCAACCACCTGTTGGAGATGGCAGACACGCTACGAACGCAGAGCAAGCTCCACCAGGCCATCGAGCTCTACTTCACCCTGGTCGAAGGCCACCCGGGCACCGGCCAGGCCGGCCAGGCGTTCGAGCGCCTTGTGGAGATCGCGGAGGGGTATGACGAGGCCGGCGAACGCCATCAGGCCCGCAGCCTCTACGAAAGGCTACTCCTCAGTGAGAGCTGAAAGCCACGAATCGGCCGGCCCAGCCAGCTATGAGGACCACCTCTCCCTGTGCGAGACCCTCGACCGGGTCCTCAACAAGGGCGTCGTCGTCACCGGCGAGGCTGTCGTATCCGTCGCTGGCGTTGACCTCATCTACCTCGCCCTCCAGCTCGTTCTCACATCGGTCGAGACCGCGCGCGAGACGAAGTCGGCACCGCCCATCTACATCGGTATCCGTGCGGAGGGCCGAGCATGACCGCCAGCGCCCAGAGTGGTGGCGATTGCGGATTTCGGATTTCGGATTGCGGATTGAAATCCGAAATCCGAAATCTGAAATCCGAAATGGCCCCACCGCCCCGCATCGCCCTCAACCCGGACGACGTGAAGAATGGCCTCGGGCGCCTCGTCCTCACCCTTGTCGAGCTCCTGCGCGAGCTCCTCGAGCGCCAAGCCCTCCGCCGAATCGAGGCCGGCTCGCTAACCGAGGCCGAGATCGAACGCCTCGGCACTACCTTTCAGCAACTCGCCAGTCAGATGCAGGAGCTGAAGGAGCACTTCGGCCTCCGCGACGAAGACCTGAACATTGACCTCGGCCCCCTCGGCCGGCTCCTCTGATCGGGACCCGCTATGAGCATCCAGCAATCCGCAGTGGCCCACAGCGTCGAAACCTCCACCCTCGCCGACATCCTCGAGCGCGTGCTCGATAAGGGCGTCGTCATTGCCGGCGACATCAAGATCAAGCTCGTGGACGTCGAGCTCCTCACCATCCAGATACGCCTCCTCATCGCCTCGGTGGACAAGGCTAAGGAGATGGGCCTCGACTGGTGGTCCACCAACCCCGCCTTCTGCTCCAGCGCCAGGAATACGCAGAGCCCAGAGAACCACCCCACCCTGTGAGCCGGCGGGTTCGTTCGCGCTCTGGAGCCCGTCCCTTCTTGTGCCCAGCATGGCTCAATGCACTCGCCGGCTGAGTGCGGCTTGACAGGCATTGGGAAGCAGCTCAGCATGGCCCGGGATGCCCCAGGTTGATGCTCAGGGCAACGTGGCCCTCTGGCGGTGCGCCCTGATGTTCAAGGAGGGCGGCGATGTCCCGGGCCTCGCGCTCGGCCTTGTAGAGGCGCTTGATGTAGGCGAGGGGGACCGCGGCCCGGGCGGCGTCGGTGCCCTGGGCGTGGATGAACTTGCGCCGGGCGTGGGCCCAGCAGGCGACCTCCACCATGCCGTCGAGGGTGAACATGGCGTCGTAGCCGGCGTAGGCATCCGCCTGAAGGTAGCCGCGCCAATCGCCCAGGAACGCCTCGGGCCACTTCTTCCCCCGCGTGGGCGTGTAATCGAGGACGGTGTAGGGGTGCTCCTCGTCGCCGAGGTAGGCCCACAGGCGGCCCGTGCGAGTGGTCTTCTTGTAGGCCTCGTCGAGGACGCGCACGGTCGTGTCGTCGGTGTGGATCACGGCCGACTGGAGGATCTCGCGCGCCATCTCTCTCACGAGGGGCTCGATGAGGTCGGCCAGGAAGGTGGTCCAGTGGCTCTGGGTCGAGCGGGGGATCATCAGCCCGTAGCGCTTGAAGATGTGTTCCTGGCGGTGCCACGGCAGGTGATCGTCGAACTTGCTCACGAGCACGTGGGCGAGCAGCCCCGGGCCGGGCAGGCCTCCGCTCCCCCCTCCATCCCGAGGAACGCCAGCGCGAGCTGCCCCAGGTCCCCCCGCTCCGCACGCGAGCTGAACTCGTGCCGGCAGAAGAGCGCCAGGCGATGCTTGAGCTCCGCGATCTCCTCGTCCTTCAGATGCAGCGCCTCGGCCAGCGTCCGCACCAGGTCCTCGAGCACATCCACTTCCGCCGGCAAGTTGTCCAGGTCTATCGTCTTCACATAATCCTTGATCCTGCGAAGCGCGCGATTGCTGCAAGAACTTCGCGATTAGTAACACTTCAGCCGAATGAAGTGGAGGTTTGGAGTGCGGCCTTCAGGCCGTATCCTGCGCCCCAGATACGGGCTAAAGCCCGCACTCCGAACTCGGCGCGCCATCTGAGGGTGACGGTTGGCTCTC
>VGYW01000452.1 GCA_016872875.1 Planctomycetota bacterium
GCATCCTTGCCACCGACCTCGCCTACTTCCGCACCAATCGAGCCGGACTCCAATACCCCATCTTCCGCCAGCACGGCTGGCCCACCGGCTCCAGCATCATCGAGAGCACCGTCAAACAACTCGGCAAGCGAGTCAAGGGGACCGAAAAGTTCTGGAGCCTCCCAGGTGCCGAGCAAACCCTCCAGGTCGTTGCTCACCTCGCTTCCACCGACGGCTCCTGGGACCGCTTCTGGGATGCCCACCCCCTCACCTCAGCACCGTAGGAGATTACACGCACCCTCGTGTAGAGGGTGCAGTAACGGATTTGTACGCCCTGCCACGACACGTTTTCGCCTCCACCGAGCTTGTCTCGGTGGGGCGATGATCGGCAGCTACTGCGGGGCGACCACCCACCCCCTTCCCCCCTCCCCGCCGCCCGCCCGCGGGCGGGCGGCGGGGAGGGGGGAATCTGGGCGAGCCACTCGCGGTAGCTGCCAACCATCGCCCCACGGGGGCAAGCCCCGTGGGGGCGGCAGAGGACCTGCGCAAATCCGTTACTGAACCCTCGTGTAGAGGGAGGAATGACGGACTTGGACGGGCCCGCGGCGCTCCGCAACGCCGCCACCAGAGGGCTTGTCCCAGAGGCGCGAGCGACCCTGTGCGCTGGTGCGTACAAATGCGTCATTGGACCCGAGACAACAGCGCGCCCTTGCGGCCATCGAGGCTGCACGCTACACTCTTCGGTTGTGGCTTCCACGTGTGTTGGTCGAGGATGGGCGGACTCGAGGACCATTCAGATGAAAGACCAGGTCCATTGCGTTGACGTTTGCGTCGTCGGCGGCGGGATGGCGGGGCTGTGCGCGGCGCTCGCCGCGGCTCGGCACGGGGCGAAGGTCGTGCTGATCCACGACCGGCCAGTCCTCGGCGGAAACGCCTCCAGCGAATGCCGGGTCCACATCTGCGGCGCGGACCGACATAACCACGTCAAAAACATGCGCGAGACAGGCATCCTCGAAGAGCTCCGCCTCGAAAACCTGGCCCGAAACCCAAACCGCGTCTTCTCGGTCTGGGACGCTCTGCTCTACGAGAAGGCCCGCTTCCAGGAGGGGCTGACCCTGCTCCTGAACTGCTCGTGCCACACGGCGGAGATGGACGCCAGGCGCATCGTGAACGTCACCGGCTGGCAGCTCACCACCGAGACGGCGCACACCGTCTCGGCGAAGGTCTTCATTGACTGCTCGGGCGACGGCATCCTGGCCCCGCTCACTGGCGCGGAGCATCGCATCGGCCGCGAGGCACGCCACGAATACGGCGAATCCATCGCCCCCGAAGCCGCCGACCGCAAGACGATGGGCATGACCTGCCTCTTCCAGAGCCGCGAATACCCCACCCCCCAGCCCTTCTCGCCCCCCGCCTGGGCCTGCCGCTTCGAGCGCGACGAGGACCTCCCCTATGGCGCGAACGGCCACCGCTGGTGGACGATGGGCTACTGGTGGGTGGAGCTCGGCGGCGAGCACGACAGCATCCACGACACCGAGTCCCTCCGCGACGAGCTCCTCAAGATCGCCCTCGGCGTGTGGGACCACATCAAGAACCGCGGGGAGCACGGCGCCGACAACTGGGCGCTCGACTGGCTCCAGTTCCTCCCCGCCAAGCGCGAGAGCCGCCGCTACGTGGGGCGCCACGTCCTCACCCAGGGCGACATCGAGGGCGGCGGCCGCTTCCCCGACGCCGTGGCCTACGGCGGCTGGAGCATGGACGACCACCACCCGGCCGGCTTCTGGGCCGCGCGGCTCGGCGCGCCTGCCACGCTCTTCCACCACGCGCCCTCCCCCTACGGCATCCCCTACGGCTGCCTCTACTCGCGGAACGTCGAGAACCTCATGTTCGCGGGCCGAAACGCGAGCTGCACCCACGCTGCCATGAGCTCGACGCGCGTCATGGGCACGGGGTGCTCGATGGGCCAGGCGGCCGGCACCGCCGCCGCGCTCGCTGTGCGCCTTGAGGCATTCCCCAGCGGCGTGGCCGACCACGTGGGCGCGCTTCAGCAGCTCCTCCTGCGCGACGACTGCTACATCCCCGGCGTCGTCCAGCAGTTCAGCCCCCTCACCGCCGCCGCCAGGCTCGCCGCCTCAAAGGGCAATCCCGCGCCCCTCCGCGACGGCATCAACCGCCCCGTGGGCGACGAGGCCCACAGTTGGCCCTGCCGCCCAGGCGACTGGGTGAGCCTGGAGCTCCCCGCACCGGCCCACGTCGAATCCGTGGCCGTCGTCCTCGACAGCGCGCTCCACAAGAACATCCAGATGAGCTACCACCAGCGCGACGACCAGCTCAGCCGGCTGCCCGCCGAGCTCCCCCGCGCCTTCCGCATCGAGGCGCTTCGGAATGGCGCCTGGATTCCCCTCGCGCAAGAGGCCGAGAACCGCAGCCGCCTCGTCCGCCTCCACGTCGACCAGACCCTCACCGCGGTCCGCTTCACCCTCGACGCCACGTGGGGCGCCGAGGAGACCAATCTGTACGGCTTCTACCTCGACTGAGCCCCTTCTTGTGCCCAGGGTGGCCCTGGCCCGAGCGGACACTAAGGCGGCGCAGCTTCGACTCGCTATTTGGCTGTTCTCGGCCTTCCGGCCCAGACTCATCCAGCGTTCTCAAATCCCAACTTCGTGAATCTCCCATCCTCTGCGTTCCGGCTCAGACTCATCCAGAGACACTCGGCGGGCTCATCCACTTTTGGGCCTGCTATGGTCAGGTGTTCACTTCTGCCTCTATACGGTACCCGGCGCCTGACAGCCACAGAAGCTGAAACTGGAAGAGGTTAGATGAGCTTCTTGGCCAGTCGGTCCGTCGTCGGAACGCCCTGCCTTCCCCCTTCCAACGCTTGTCCTGTCTCTTCATTCCCTTACGATCATTGCTTTGCTGACTTGCTCCTCTGCGTGGCGGAAAGCGATGGGCAAAGCATCGGTGACGATGGGATAGAGACCGGCCCAAACTTCCCAACGCCACACCCTTGACATTACCGCTTGTGACCCTCGGTGGCAACGTGGCCTGCGTTTCCTTAGGCTGACAGGTGCAGTTCACAGTTCGTAGGTAGCCGTCCGCTGGACCACGCAGGACTTGACTCCCTTAGTTCGACAGGTTACCATCTATCCGAGGCTAGCCTATGAGCGTGACGGTCGCTGGGGCATGCGCGGGGGCCGCCGAGCGAAGCTGGGGACTACAGTATGAGGCGTGAGCTCGCCGTCGCAAACAGCAGTACCGTCAATCGCTACAACATGGTCTTCACGATAGGCGCACTGGAATCCGGGTTGGATCAGAGCTGGTGCTTCGGCATCCCCTCCTTCATCAGCCATGACTACCACAGGCCCATCGGCTGGGCGAGGGGACTAGCCTTGCACTTCGAGCCCGGGCTGGTTCGCCTCGTCGGCATGTGGTTCCATCCCGAGACCGAAGAAGAGAAGAGCGAACTCGGAGAGCTGATCCTGGCGGCTATGGACAGAATGCTGGTCCAGCATGTGCTTCCCCATCTGGACGACCTCACTCCTCGTCTCGAAGAGCACCTTTCGGGCAACCAATCTCCCGTGTTCCTGGACTGCGCAGCCATGCACGACGAGGGGCTGGCGGTGAGAAGATTCCCGGAGGTCTTCTCGCAGGCTGACGACGATGGTCTGGTTCCATATCCGTCGCTCGCCCTGAGGGCGCCGGGCGTCTTCGAGAAAAATGGGCTGGTGCTCTTTGCGCATCCCTTCTTCCGAAGATCGCTGTCGCGCCTCAACGGGCTGAACACGCCGTTTCTGAATGTACTTGACGGGGTTCAACGCTCCCTTGACGTTGATGTCCGGATCGCTCTCGACCCTGATGTAATCGGCCTTGCTTCAACCTTCAAGCAGCACCACGAATTGGAGTACTGGTGGGGCCCCAAGTTCAACAATGACCTTTCGGCAATGCCGCCTGGCGTCACCCGCCACGAGGCCGATGACGTGTTGAGGGTGTTCCACGGAGTCGCCCGCACCGAATTCCGCTGGTACCGGCAGGAGCAGAACCGGGTATTCGAGGCAGAGGAGGTGCGGGACTTGCCGAGCTTCGGCGTAGGAGCACAGCAGTACGGCTGTCGGTACGTCCACTCCATCGTCATGCCGTCTGCTGGTGATCCCATGCACACCGACGGAGCGGTTCGCATGTACAATGAGGAAGCCATGATCGAGCGCTTGGACACCGATCTCCGTCAAGCACACCGGCAAACTGCCTACACAAAGCTCTGGCGGGTTGATGGCGGAATCCCTGTCTCCACTTGGAAGCGCCTCCTGACACATTACTACCGGGACAACCGGCTCGTTGGCGAGTACCTTGGAGGCAGAGAAGAAGCAGCGAGTCGAGCTTTGCCCACGCCGGCCCGCCAACCGGTCCAGACCTTGCGCGACTATGTGCCGGGGGACATGAGGCAAGGCGAGGGGATTCGGCTTGCATTGTCCTATCACGAACTGGCGACCGGCCAGGCGCACGAACGGATCATCATGACCTTCGACACCCTCACGCTTGGCGACCGAACATACCGGTACGTGGAGGCCGAGGTGCTCGACTTGGCGAAGATCCTGCGCGCAAGTGGGGAAGTGCTTGAGATCCCCGAGGGCCTTTCGCTTGTGGCTTTCGAGGACCGAGTGACGAACTTGCCGCTCATACTTCATCTGGGCGAACACTCAGTCGAGACGGCGTCCAGGACGCAGGCGGCCATTCTGCGCCTTTGTAGGCGGTGGGTGGAGTTGGGGCATGACCGTTTGCTCTCATTCACGCTCGGGGTCCAATACGAAGACAGGGAGGCCTGGTTCTCAATCGCTGGGCATGTGGTCGATGTGAGTGAGTGGCTATCTGGAGACGCAGCACGCCTACCTCGCGCTGTGACGGACCTTGGCCAGTGGTCCGAGACTGCGAATGTGGCGATGGGAAGGGGCGGAAAGGTAGCGTCTGACAATCCCCCACTCTCCGCCCTCTTGCAGGAATCCGGCATGCTGCTCTTCCGACGGTCATTTGTGGATCGCGACCATATTGAGGGCGTATTCCTCGATGAGGACGCCGGTGAGCCCCGTGTTGGCCTTGCCATCCCCGAAGGCGAGCATCCCCTTCGTGAGTTGGTGCGGTCTGGACAGTTGGAAATGTCGTTCGCTCTTCTGCTCCAGTCCAGCAGGTGCTCGCGCTGCGGTAGCCCCTATGAACGGTGCCCGTGCTCGAAGTACCTGGAGGACGACGTCTGCCAGATTATGGAGCGCACTGAGCTACTTGGCTTCTTCTGGACCAACAGACGTGTCAGGCTCCCCCTGTGTGGGTCGACAGGGAAATCCGTCGATTCAGAAGGCGGGGGCAGGCCGCCTCACGGGCCCTGACACGAGATGTCGGACGACGCTGTCAAGCCCCAAGACACTCAATGACTCCCGCCTTGGGCAATTGGTGAGGGGCGAGGGCGCAGGCAGGCTGTCACTGGGTTCGGTGAGCGGTCCCAGTCTGCGCCAGAGCCGAGCCCACGCGCTCTGCCACTATTCCTCGAACTCGATGTTCATCAGAAGGTCGTTCTTGGCCTTCACGGCCAGGCGCTCGACGATGAGCGTGGCATAGCCGTCGGCCTTCACACGCACGTGGTAGGTGCCGGGGGCGAGCCACTGGAGCTCGTAGCTGGTGGCCTTGGCCGCGAGGGTAGTGGACAGGACCACTTTCTTTCCCTCGGCGTCGAGGGCCTCGATGGTGCAGCCGGGGCACTGGCGCACGAGGCCGACGATTCGCCCCTTCTCGGCCCAGGCCTCGTGGTCGCCCTTGGGCTTGTAGCTGGGCTTGCCCGCGACAATCTTCTTGCCGCCGCCGGCCTCGCCTGCCAGGACGCTCGACCCGCAGGCTACAAGCCACGCCATCACGGCGACCGCCACGATCACCAGCCTTCTCCGATGAGCCACGCCAGTCTCTCCTTTCCTTTCAGAGGGGGCGTGATTGGCTCCTGCCCCCTACACAACAGGTAGGGGGCGCCATCGGGGGACACACAAGGCTCACCCAGAAGCCCGTAGAGGCGTCCCGGAGGTGCGCGCGGGCGTCAGGGGCCGAACTCCATAAATATAGCACCTTCCTACACTTCTGGCGATTCGGGGCGGCCTCGAACGGTCCGAAGGTGTCAGAGGTCTAATGAGGTCGTCCGGACGCGTCCCAGGGCTTCCTACGGAGTTTTTTTCTGACGCTCCGTAAGCCCTTGCGGTGCAAGCGCTTAGCAGTTGAATATAATGTGCCGCTGGACCGCTGCCAGGCCGCCTCAACGCATCGGTTGTCTCTCACCGGCGCGCCGCGGGGTCACGCGCCGCGGGCCGTAGGCCGGCGGCTCATCGCCCAACTCCAACGGCCCGATGTCGGGCGCGGCTCCTCGGAAGCCGTCGTTGAAGCCAGGAAGCCTCACGCCGCGGTCAATGGCGGGGCTCTCCTTCCGCAGGGTGAAGTCGCCCTTGGCCGGGTCGGCGAAGCAGGGGTCCCCGGCCACGCCGTGCTTCCAGAAGCCCAGGCGCTCCTGCGCGGCCTTCAGGCGGAGCCGGTCGTCGCCCCACTTCATGAAC
>VGYW01000453.1 GCA_016872875.1 Planctomycetota bacterium
CCCCGAGCTCTACCCCACCCCACCCCCCGACCGCCCGGCCTTCGTCCCTCCTCCCCCCCTCGCCCCTCGCCCCTCGCCCCTCGCACCTCCGCCGGGCTGGCCCTTCGACTCCGCCGAGGCCAAGAAGCGCCAGGCCGCCGCCGGCCTCCCAGCCGAGGTCAAGCTCGCACTCTCCGACAAGCTGGCCCTCGACCTCGTCCTCATCCCCGCCGGCGACTTCATCATGGGCTCGGCCGATGGCTACCCCGACGAGGCCCCCCAGTGCCGCGTCAAGATCGAAAAGCCCTTCTACCTCGCCAAGGTCGAAACCACCAACGAGCAGTTCGCACTCTTCGACCCCGCCCACGACTCAGGCTACATCAGCGTCTTCAACAAGGACCACTCCGACCGCGGCCGCGCCGTCAACGGCCCCAAGCAGCCCGCCATCCGCGTCTCCTGGAAGCAGGCCGTGGACTTCTGCTACTGGCTGAGCCAGAAGACCGGCCACAAGTTTGCCCTGCCCACCGAGGCCCAGTGGGAGTGGGCCGCGCGGGCCGGCACCGACACGCCCCTCTACTGGGGCGACGCCAAGGCCGACTTCGGCAAGCTCGCCAACCTCGCCGACGCACAGCTCAACCAGCTCTGCATCCGCGACTCCCCAAAGTGGCTCCCCGCCATCATGGGCGTCAACGACGGCGCCTGCGTCACCGGCGATGTCGGCCGCTACCAGCCCAACGCCTGGGGCCTCCTCGACATGGCCGGCAACGCCGCCGAATGGACCAATTCGTCCTACAGGCCCTATCCGTATATCGCCACAGACGGCCGGGAGAGCGGCTCGGACAGCGAGCGCAAGGTCGCCCGCGGCGGCTCCTACCACGACCGCCCATTCCGCGCGCGCTCCGCCGTCCGCTACGACTATGAGCCCTGGCGCCGCGTCCACAATGTCGGCTTCCGAGTCCTCTGCGAGCCCGACGGCAAGAAAGTCGTCTCAGCGGACGCCAAGTAGCTCCCTCCGCCTCACGGGGTGTGCCATGGCTGGCATCGAGAGCAAAGGGCGCAGCCCCTTCTACCCCGACCAGCCGGTGCCGGTGGAGTTCTTCCGCGGCCGGCAGGAGCAGATTCACTACATCCTCCAGCGTGGCGTGGGGCAGGTGGCCGCCGGCAAGCCGGTCACGATGTTCGTCGAGGGCGAATACGGCATCGGAAAGAGCTCGCTTGCCATGCTCACCCAGTGGCAGGCGGAGAGGGAGTACGGCCTTCACGGCATCTACGCGCCGCTGGGCGCCGCGCAGGGGCTCGAGGGCCTGGCCGAGCAGATTCTCGCCGCCACCGTCCGCTCCGGCGCCTTCCAGCCCGCCAGGGGCGAACGAATCCGCAACTGGCTCGCTAAGTTCATCGGCCAGCAGCAGCTCTTCGGGTTCACCCTGAACCTGGCCGCCCTCAAGACGGACGCCCCCACGCTCCGCTACGAGGGCAACCTCCTGGAGTTCCTCGCCGAGGCCATCGCCCGGCTCAAGGACACCGGCGTCCGCGGCATCTTCCTCATCCTTGACGAGATCAACGGGATCACTGGCGACGCGCGGATGGCGCACTTCCTGAAGGGGCTGGTGGACACTAACGCGCTCTCGCGGCGTCGCGTGCCGCTCCTGCTAATGCTGTGTGGCGTCGAGGAGCGCCGCCGCGAGCTCGTCCGCCAGCACGAGCCCGTGGGCCGCATCTTTGACATCGTCACCGTCGAGCGCATGAGTGAGGCCGAGATGGCCGACTTCTACCGCGATTCGTTCGCAAGCGTGGATATGGAGGTCGCCGACGACGCCCTGAGGCTCATGACCACGTATGCCGCGGGCTTCCCCAAGATAATGCACCTCATCGGCAACGCGGCGTTCTGGGGCGACCGCGATGGGACCGTGGGCAAGGAGGATGCGACGAGGGCCATCATCCAGGCGGGGCAGGAGGTCGGCAGCAAGTATGTTGACCAGCAGGTCTACAGCGTGCTTCGCAGCAAGGACTACCAGTCTATCCTCGCCAAGATCGGCAAGCTGAGCCCCTATGCCACAGGCTTCACGAAGGCGGAAGTCCTTGCTGGGCTTACGGAGAGCGAGAGGCGGAAGTTCGACAACTTCATCCGCCGCCTCAGAGCCCTCAAGGTCCTCCGCCTCGGCGATGAGCGCGGCGAGTACATCTTCAACGTCCGCATGGTCCGCCTCTACCTCTGGCTCCGGAGCTTGTGATCCGGCGAGGGCACATTGAGATCCTTCGAGCACGGGTACCTGCTGGAAACTCCGCTCTCGCACTCGCTGCTGATGGCGGTGAGGACGCTGGGGGAGTTCCGCGGGCGGCAGGCGCTCTACAAGCAGCAGTCCCCTGAGGTGCCGGAGGCGCTTCGCCAGGCGGCGATGGTGCAGAGCGCGGAGTCATCGAACCGGATCGAAGGCGTGACCGTTGCTCCCGACCGCATAGAACCTCTGGTGAACGGCAAGGTGAAGCCGCAAAGCCGGTCGGAGCAGGAGGTCGCCGGGTATCGGGACGTGCTCGCCGAGATTCACGCCAACCATGCTTCGCTGCGCCCTTCGACCGCGCTGATTCGCCGCTGGCATCGGGCGCTGTACCGCTATACCGGCGAACGCGGCGGCGAGTGGAAGGCCAAGGACAACGTGATCTGGGAAGTGCGTCCCGACGGCCGCCAGGTCGTCCGGTTCAAGCCGGTCTCGGCGTTGGCGACCCCCAGGTTCATCGAGCGGCTGATCGCGCTGTACGACGATGCGATGGCGGGGGGAAAGGCAGAACCGCTGCTCCTCGCTGCTACCTTCGCGCTGGACTTCGAGTGCATTCACCCCTTTGCGGACGGCAACGGCCGCATCGGGCGGCTGCTCACGCTCCTGCTCCTCTACCAGTGCGGCTACGAGGCGGGGCGCTACATCAGCCTCGAGCGCATCGTCGAGGAGAGCAACGAAACCTACTACGAGGCCCTCCTCAGAAGCTCCCAGGGCTGGCACCAGGCTCAGCACGACCTACGGCCGTGGTGGGACTACTTCCTCGGCATGCTCATTGCGGCCTACAAGGAGTTCGAGGCCAGGGTCGGCACCATCACCTCGGCGCGCGGCGCCAAGCGCGAGATGGTGCGCCACGCCATCGAACGGTTGCCGGAGCGCTTCACACTTCGTGACCTTCAGCGGGCCTGTTTCGGTGTCAGCCGCCCCACCCTCAAGCGCGCGCTCGCAGAGCTAAGGCGCGAGGGCAAGCTCAGGTGCCTCGGACAAGGTCCCGCGGCCCAGTGGGAGCGGCTCCCAGGTTGATCCCATAATGGGATCACGAAAGCGGTTGGTGATCCCAATCCCATCCCCTGGGGGAACTGCGCAGCCTCTCAATTGACAGCCGACCCAAAGCATGGCACAATATAGCTGTGGAGGAGTTGGGCAGTTCCACCTCGCTCGACGAGAGGAGACGACCATGCGTCAGTGCGTGAAGGTGTTGGCGGTCCTGGCCGCCGCTGTCCTGGCGGCCGGGTGCGATCAGCTCGCCCAGATGATGGAGCCTACGGCCTATCCAACGGGGGGCCAGAACCAGCCGACGATCGACCAGGCCCAGGCCGTGCCGTACAACGGGCCGCGGGCACGCATCGCCGTGCTCGACTTCGAGCAGAAGACCGCGAAGGGCTACAACCAGATCGGCCAGGGCATGGCCGACATGCTCTCGACCGAGCTCGTGAACACGAACCGCTTCATCGTGCTGGAGCGCCAGAAGCTGGCCGGCGTGCTGGCCGAGCAGGACCTCGCGCGCACCGGCCGCATCCAGCCCGGCACCGGCGCGCCCACGGGGCAGGTGGAGGGCGCCGAGCTCCTCGTGACCGGCGCCGTGACGGAGTTCGAGCCTGACTACCAGGGCGCCGGCGGCGGGATAGGCGGGATAGACTGGCACGGGCGCCGCCGCGGCGCCGGCGGCATCGGACTCGGCTTCAAGCAGTCCTACGTGGCCATTGACCTGCGCGTGGTGGACGCCCGCACCTCCCGCATCGTCTTCGCGCAGAGGGTGGAGGGGCGTGCCAACGACATCGCCGGCATGCTCGGCGCCGCCGGCTGGGGCCACCGCGGGGCGCTCGGCATCGGACTCGGCGGCTTCCGAAACACCCCCATGGAGAAGGCCGTCCGCATCTGCCTCGGACAGGCCGTCGCCATCCTCATCTCACGCACCCCCGCCCAGTACTACCACTTCAACGAGCAGGGCCAGCCCATCACGCCCGGCACCACGAGCGGCGGGGCACTGGGAACCCCGGGCCAAACGGTGACCCCGGTGGTCGTCCAACCCGAGGTCGTCCAGCCCGGGCAGCCCGCGCAGCCCACGCCCGTGCAGCCGGCCCCGGTTCAGCCCACGCCGGTCCAGCCAACCCCCGTGCAACCAACCCCGGTCCAGCCGACCCCGGTTCAGCCGACTCCCGTGCCGCCCACGCCGCCCACGCCACAGCCCGGGGCGCTGCCCGCGCAGGTCTACGTCAGCTTCGCTTCTGTGAACATCTATGAGAAGCCCGACAGCGCCTCCACCCTGGCCGCCACGGCCGCGCGTGGCACGGCGCTGCGAGTCCAGGCCGAGGAGGGCTCCTGGTACTCAGTCACCACGCCCGACGGCAAGGTTGGCTGGGTGCTCAAGGCATTCACCTCGCCCACGGCGCCGCAGTGAGGGCGGCCCTTGCACAGCTTCCCCGCGCCGCACGCCATCGCGGTCCCGCGGAGCCGCATCCGCGAGCTATCGGACCTTGCCGCCAAGGCCAGCGGCCCGCTCCGCCTCTACTTCGGCGAATCGAACGTGCCGACCCCCGCCTTCATCAAGGAGGCCGCCAAGCGCGCCCTCGACGAAGGCCACACCTACTACACCCCCAACGCCGGCTACCTCGACCTCCGCGAGGCCATCGCCGCACAGACCCGCCGCCTCCACGGGCTCGACTACCAGCCCGACCACGAGGCCATCGTCACCGCCGGCGGCGTCGAGGCCATCTTCCTCGCACTCTACGCCACCCTCGAGCCCGGCTCCAAGGCCCTCATCATCTCGCCCTGCTGGCCCAACGTCGCCGCCGCCGTCCGCATGGCCGGCGCCACCCCCGTCGAGGTGCCCCTTGTCCAGTCAGGCGAACACCTCGGGGTGGACTGCGAGGCCGTGGCCGCCGCACTCGACCCCTCCGTCCGCGTCCTCTTCGCCAACAGCCCGTCCAACCCCACCGGCTGGATGATGTCGGGCGCCGAGGAGATATTCCTCACCGAGCTCGCCGCAAAGCACGGCCTCTGCCTCATCCTCGACCAGGTCTACGAGCGCATCGTCTACGACGGCACGGTGGCCCCGATGCGCCACGCGGCGCGCCTCCGCGAGAACCTGCTCCTCCTCAACAGCGTCTCGAAGGCATACTGCATGACCGGCTGGCGTGTCGGCTACGCGCTCGGCCCCGAGCGGATCATCGAGCAGATGACGAAGCTCCAGGAGTTCGTCGTGAGCCACGCCCCGGCCCCCTCGCAACGCGCGGCCCTCGCCGCCCTCACCGAGGGCGAGAGCTTCGTCCGCGAGATGCAGGCGCGCTACCGCGCGCTCCGCGGCCTCGCCTGCGAGCGCCTCGCCCGCTGCCCCCGCGTCAGCCTCGTCCCGCCCCAGGGCGCCTTCTACGCCTTCCCGCGCATCGAGGGGCTGGCCGACTCCTTCGACTTCTGCCGCCGCCTCCTCCTCGGAAAGGGCGTGGGACTCGCCCCTGGCTGCGCCTTCGGCGCCGGCGGCGAGGGACACGTCCGCATCTGCTTCGCCGTCGAGGAGCGCATCCTCGCTCCCGCCCTCGACCGCCTCGCCGAGTTCCTGGGAGGCTGAGCACCCCACCGGTCCCACCGGTCCCACACCCCGCGGAGAGCACCGCATGACAGTCAAACACTACACGGAAGTCGCCGCACAGCAGGTTGAAGAGGGAGCGAAGGGCGTGCGGATTCGCTGGGTCATCAACGAGGCCGACGGCGCGGCCAACTTCGCCATGCGCCACTTCGAGCTCGCCCCCGGCGGCCACACACCCCACCACGCCCATCCCTGGGAGCACGAGGTCTTCGTCCTCACCGGGCACGGCAAGGTCGCCGGACCCGAAGGCGAGAAGCCTTTGCGACCCGGCACCGTCGTCTTCGTCCCCCCCGGCGAGGAGCACCACTTCGCCAACGACGGCTCGGAGCCGCTCGCGCTCCTCTGCCTCATCCCAATCGCCCGCACCTGCGCCGCAGGATGACTGGCGGCACCCTTCGACACCTTCGCCGCCTTGGCGATCTCCGCCAGCGTGTAGCCTGCCTCCCGGAGAACCTGGATCCGCAAACGTTCCACCATTCCGATCACCATCCTTTCTCCTCGGTGGGGGCAGCGGAATTGCCGCCCGCAACCGAGCCCTACCATACCGGAAACTCACGTCCGGAGGTGGCAAGAGTTTCTGGAAAGGAGGTGGCAAGAATTTGACAGCGTCCCAAGTCCTTGAGATCGTGGGTGTGCCTGCGGCCGGTCCGTCGGGGGCTTTGCCCCCGAACCCCCAGGATTTTCCGCTTTCGGGCCGCCGGCACCCCAACA
>VGYW01000454.1 GCA_016872875.1 Planctomycetota bacterium
CTCCACCCAGATCCGCTTCGACTCTTCCTGAACCCACTCGCCTGTAGGCTGTTCCGGGTTCCTTCGCGCCCACCCCGTATCCCTGTTCCCAACGCCCCCGCCCCTGCCACAGCAGCCCCATGCCTAAACAGCACTCTCCTGTGGCCCCAACCCTACCCCTTGCACCTGACCGCACATACCGCCTCTCCCGATTCCGCAGCCCTGAAATTGTGGCCGGCCCCTTGACAATCCCCCACATATTGTGTATACGTTCAAGGACGCTATCCCCGTTGGTGGGATGGGCCGGTGCCTTGTTTCCGCGCCGGGCGGGCCTCTGCCCCGTGGGGCTTGCGCGCGGGAACCGCAGGAGCCGAATGGAATGACGGTGCAGGAATTCGTCGAGAGGGTGGAGCGACACCCCGACCTCACACTTGTCCATCGCGATCAGACGATCTGCGTGGTGCGCCACGCGGGCCCCAAGGGGCCGCGCGATGTCCGCCTCGGGCTCTGGGCCGTCCAGCACAAGCAGTGGGAGCACCTCCTCAAGGCCCTGTGTGGCTACGAGGAAGTTGGCGTGGCCTGAGCCGCATTTCTGGCGAAATGCGGGAAATCCGAAATCCCAAATCCGAAATCCGAAGGAATCCCAAGGCCCAAGGCACCAATCCTCAAAACGCCAAGACCGGGAGACGGGGCGCACCGCCTGGTTCCTGTTTCCGTGGTTTGGATTTCTGGACTTCGGGTTCCGGATTTCCTTCGGATTTCGTGCTTGGGATTTCGGATTCCTTCCGCCGCACGCCTCACGCTAGCGCCGTGTGAGCCGTCTCGTATGTGCCTTGGACGCCTTTGGGCTTGGCCTGGCGGCCGAAGTAGGCGGAGCCGATCTCCTCGAGAAGCTCCTCGGCGACCTCTTTCCCGGAATCAATGACGTTTTCGCGCTCGCGGGGGTCGGCCAACAGGTCGTAGAGCTCGTGGGCCTGGCCCTCGGGCCGGACGACGTAGGAGTAGCGTTCGTTGCGGATGCAGCGGTCAACTGCGGGGAAGAAGCCGCTGATGGTGGCGGCGTAGGGCGAGGCGCCGGTGCCGTCGAGCACAGGCTTGAGGCTCTTCCCCGCGAGGGCCAGGTTGTTCGTCCCCAGCTCCGCCAGGTCGAGGAGGGTGGGCACGAGGTCTGGGAAGCGGCCGAGCGCGCTCACGCGCCGCCCGCCGTGCGCCCCGCGCGGCAGCCGCACGATGAAGGGCACCTTGAGCAGCTCGCTGTACATGCGGTCGGGGCCTTTGAGGAACTTCCCGTGGTCGTCGAGCGGGTGGCCGTGGTCGGAGAGGACGACGATGGCGGTGTTGTCGAGGTAGCCGAGCTGGCGCATGGCGGCGAAGAGGTGGCCGCAGCAGGCATCGGTGTAGGCGGCTTCGCCGGCGTAGAGGGAGCGGGTGCGCGCGATCTGTTCGGGGGAGCCCCACTTCTCGGCTGGCCCGCCGGGCGGAAGGACGACCTTTGGGCCGCGGTAGGCCGGGTCGCCGTAGAGGTCGAACTTCGCGGGCGGGCACCAGGGCTCGTGGGGCTGGAAGGTGTCAATCCACATGAAGAGCGGGCGCGGGTCGCGGCGGGCGTCGTCGAGCACGCGGACCGCCTGCTCCATCGTCTGCCAGCACGGGAAGTCCTCGGGGGCCTCGCGGCCGTCGAGGTTCCGCAGGGCGTTGGTGACCACGTTGCGCCACCCCTCGGGCATGCCGGGCGTGATATGGTCTTCGACCTTCAGGTGGCGGGGCGGGCCGGCCTTGACGGAGTCGTACTCGGCGCCGCGAATCCAGTGGAAGACCTCGAAGGCTCGGTGGAAGTTCATGTCGGGCTTGAAGAGGTGGTAGGTATCGGCCACGAGAGCGGTGAGGTAGCCCTCCTTGCGGAGGATTTGCGTGAGCGTGACATCGGTCGGCACGAGCGGCTGCCAGGTGCGGTTCGTCAGCGAGCTTTGGCCCGTCATCAGGTCGGTGCGCACGGGGATCGTGGGCAGCCCTTCGGGGTAGACGTTGTCGAAGACGATGGCCTCGGCGGCGAGGGCGTCGAGGTGCGGCGTCTTCACGGGACACCCTTCCCATCCGTAGAAGCTCACGTGGTCCTGCCGCAGCGAATCGAGCATCACGACGACGATGTTCACGCGGGTCTCCTTGAAGGCGCCGCTCCCGGGCGGGCAGTGTAGCAGCAGGTGGCCTGCCGCGCAAGTGGGCGATAGGACCGACCGCACTTCGGCCGGGTGCGCGCAATCTCCCTCGCAGCGAGCAATGTCCACCTTGCGCAGACCCACCGCACGTCTAAGGCTGTCTGGCAAGAGTGTTCCACACTTGTACAAGTGTGGAATGCCTCTTGCAGGGTCGGGGACCGCCCGGTGCGGCGCGCTCGCACAGTGGCGCACGCTCTGCGCAACTCTTGATGCGGAGTACACGGAAGGGAAACACCCGCACCCGGTTCCTCGGGTGCGTCTAATGTCGTTCGCAGGGAGCGGGATCCGCCTCGCGCAAAGATGCCGCACGTCTCAGGCTGTGCGGGAAAAGTATTCCACACTTGTACAAGTGTGGAATCCTTCTCGCAGGGTCGGGGACCGCCCGGTGCGGCGCGCTCGCACAGTGGCGCACCGCTCTGCGCAGCTCCTGACGTGGAGCACACCGAAGGAGAGTACACGCACCCCTTCGCCCAGGCTAGTTGACAACGGGGCACGGGATTGCGAAGATAGCTGGCGCTTGATCGTCAGGAGCATGTGATGAACATCCTGGCTCGGCTGTCAGTTGTGCTCTTCGCCTGTGGCGGCATGGCCCTTGCGGCGGAGCCGCTGGTCGGGCACTGGACTCTGGACGGGCAGGCTGCGGGGAGGGAGGTGCGCGATGCGTCGCCCAATGCGCTCCACGGCGAGTTCAGCGCCGAGACGGGCGGCTCGTCGCGCCAGGGGAGAGTCGGCCGCGCGCTGGACTTCGCGGGCAAGGCGTTCGTGGACCTCTCGCGGCACGCCGCGGTCCTGGGCAAGCTGCGCGACTTCACCCTCTCGATGTGGATTCAGCACGCGCCCGGCCCGAGCCGCATCCTCTTCAGTTGGTCCGACGGCACGCTCAACCACAGGGTGCAGGTGGAAGTGCACCAGAGCACGTTGAGCTTCGGGTGGCAGAACGGCCAGGGCTGGCAGAGCGTCGCCACGCCCCCGCTCGCCTGGCAGGCAGGCACCTGGTATCACGTGGCATTCGTGAACGACGCTTCGGGCGGGAAGATGGTCGTCCGCAGCAACGACGGGGCGATGGCGACAAGCGACAACACCCTGGGGCCTGGCACGCTGCGCGTGTCGCCCACGCGGGTCCAGCTCGGCGGGCTGAACGGCTCGTATCTGTTCACGGGCTGCATTGACGACGTGCGGCTCTACGACATCGCCCTGAGCGAGGCGGACGTGCGGGCGCTCTTCCTCGGCAAGCCCATCTCCGGCAAGCCGGCCGCCAGGATACCCGTCGCGGGCCTCACGGCCATCGAGAAGGACTGGCTCTACCAGGCGGAGCGAAGGCCGCTGCTGAGGCGCGCGCAGGAGGAGCTCGCCTGGGCGGAAGGCATCGCTCGCCGCGCGGGCACGGCTCAGTTGGCCGACGAGTTGGCCGCGCTCCGCAAGCTCAAGGCCGCGGCAGGCGACAGCGCCGACGAGCCCGAGGCCTGGAAGCTCTATCGGGCGGTGCGGGAGATCAAGCGCAGGATCATGTTCGCCCGGCCCGAGCTGGACTTCGGTCGCGTGGTGTTCGTGGACGTGCCCTACACCCGTGGGCCGGAATGGCCGCACCAGAGCCGCTACCACAGCGCCATGTGCGCCGCACACGGCGGCAGGCTCCTGGTCCTCGATGGCCTGTCGCCCGATGGCAAGCTCGCGGAGCTTGCGCCCAAGGAGGGCGCCGCCGCCTTCCTGCGCCCAGACCTCTCCTACGACGGCACGCGGGTGCTCTTCTGCATGAAGCCGGAGAAGGACAAAAGCTACCACCTCTATGAGATCGGCGTTCATGGCGCCGGCCTGCGGCAGATCACGCAAGGGGCCTATTCGGACATTGACCCCGTTTACCTGCCCGACGGCGGCTACGCCTTCGTCTCCACCCGCGCGAATATCTTCGCCCAGTGCGGCATGTGGGCGCCGCAGCACGTGATCAGCCGATGCGACGCCGACGGCTCTAACATCTACGTCCTCTCCCCCGCCTCCGAGCCTGACTACTCGCCGTCCGTGCTCGCCGACGGCCGCGTCATCTACACCCGCTGGGAGTACATTGACAAGAACGCCAACCGCATCCAGAGCCTCTGGGCGACGCGGCCCGACGGCACCGGGCAAAACGTCTTCTGGGGCAACCAGAGCGAGCGTCCCGACCACATCGGCGAGGCCCGCCAGATCCCCGGCTCCAGCAAGGTCATGTTCGCCGGCCTCGGACACCACAACATCTACACGGGCAGCATCGGGATTCTCGACCCCTCCCACGGCCTCAACTTCCCCGACGGCCTGGTGCGGGTGACGACGGACGTGCCCTGGGGCGAGGTGGGCTGCGCCCCATCCGACGCCCCGCCCGCCGCGCCAGACTACCACACCGCCGGACGCTTCGAGTCCTACAAGGCCCCCTATCCCCTCAGCGAGGAGCTCTTCCTCGTCTCCGCACGGAAATCGGGCAACGGCTTCTTCAGCCTCTACCTGATGGACGTCCACGGCAACCGCGAGCTCATCTACTCGGGCGCGGCCAACGTCCTCTACGCCCAGCCCGTGCGGCCGCGCGCCCGGCCGCCCGTCCTCTCCGATGCGGCCGACCGGCCCGGCTCGGAACGGGACAAGCCGACGGTCCGCCCGGCGGTCTTCGTCTCGGCAGATGTCTTCGACGGCGCCCAGGAGGAGGCCGAGCTGAGAAAGCGCGCCCGCTTCCTGCGAGTCATCGAATCGCTGCCCAAGACCTACTCCGCCGGCATCGTGACCACCGGCGGCGGCGCCTTCGGCACCGGCGACTGCTCGGCCTGGGGCAGGGACGTGCGCCCCTCCAACCCCGCCTGGGGCGACAGCGGCATCCTCTCCGGGCCGGCCACCGGCCTGGCCGGCCCGCTCGCCCTCAAGCGCATCCTCGGCACCGTGCCCATCGCCGCCGACGGCTCCGTCTGCTTCGAGGTCCCCCCCGCGCGCGCCGTCTACTTCCAACTCCTCGACGAGCAGCACCGCGCCCTGCACACCATGCGGTCGTGGACCTCGGCGCGGCCGGGCGAGCGGCGCGCCTGCCTCGGCTGCCACGAGACCAGGCACCGCGCCCCATCAAAGCCCTTCCCCACAAGGGCGCCCGACACGCTCACGCCCCCGCCCTGGGGCGTAAGGTCGCTCTCATACCTCCGCGACATCCAGCCCGTCTTCGACCGCAACTGCGCCAAGTGCCACCAGGGCGACGGCAAGGGGGTGAAGAAGCTCGACCTCACGCTCCGCCCGTCGAGCCGCCTGCCCCACCGCTGGGCAAGGGTCTTCCCTGAGCCATACCTCTCCCTCCTCATCGGCCCGCGCACGCGGGTCGCCGGCTGGGGGCCGGACAGCGGCGGCGCCGAGAGCGTCAGCGGCGTCCTCATGAGCTTCGGCGTCCCCTACGACGTGTTGAAGCCCATGACCGCCCTCTCCTACAAGAGCAAGCTCGTGAACCAGTTGCTCGACGGCAAGCACAACGACGTGAAGCTCCCCCCCGCCGACATGCAACTGCTCATCGCCTGGGTGGACACCTGGGGCATGTACAGGAGCGAGGAAGACATCCGCGCCCTAGCCGACCCCGACCCGAGATTCTTCGCCGACTGGCCCTATCCGCCCCGGCTGAAGACCGCCCCCTCCGTGCGAACCGAGTACTCCCAGGACGAGTACAACACGCAAGAGGACCGCCTGCCGAAGGACGTGCGCGCGCAGGCCCGCTGAAAGGCCAGCGCGCAGGGCCATGAGGGGGCATGGCCCCCAACCCTGGCGCCCGTTGCACTCCCTACTTGTCCCCATTGTCTTGGAAACCAGACACCCCGCCGCCATACTGCATCACCTCTGCCGCCGCCGCGAGGTGAGCAAGTATGGCGCTTTGGCGATCCGGGCGGCTCTACGGCCTTTCCCGCCATACTGTATCACTTTCTCTCCCCCCAGGGGTGATACAGTATGGCGCTTTGGCGATCCGGGGGCTTCTGTGGCCGTGCCTGCCCATCTGTATCATTTCCTCCCTCTCTCGGGTGATACAGACTGGGGCACCTGTCTAGCCAGGCGAGCGCTTGCCCCCTCTCCCTCGGGGAGAGGGTGGGGGTGAGGGTGCTTGTGTGCCATCCAGTCTCGCGGAAGGCACCCTCACCCCGGCCCTCCCCCCAGGGGGGAGGGGGAAAAGCCCCTCTCGCTAGACGCGTGCAGCGCCGCGGCTCTGACCAGCGAGGCCGCGGGAGTCATAGCGGGACCGGTCGGGGTGTGCCTCTGGTTCCCCCGTGCTTCTTGAGCAGCTCGATGACTTTGCCCTGGCTCCTGAAGGTCGCCAGGTCGAGTGGTGTGTAGCCCCATCGGTTCGCCGGGTTCACCGCCGC
>VGYW01000455.1 GCA_016872875.1 Planctomycetota bacterium
GAGTCATATGACTCTGCAATCATGTTCCATGACCACGCCGACCGGCATGGGGGTAGCCGAGCAATCCTGGATGGACGTTCGGTGTCTTCCCCCCGGCCAGCATCGCACACGGCGGCCCCTCTGCCCCGACGGGCGGTGCGAAGATAATTGCAGAGTCATATGACTCTGCAATCATGTTCCATGACCACGCCGACCGGCATGGGCGTAGCCGAGCAATCCGGGATGGACGTTCGGTGTCTTCCCCCCGGCCAGCATCGCACACTGCCGCCCCTCTGCCCCCGACGGGCGGTGCGAAGATAATTGCAGAGTCATATGACTCTGCAATCATGTTCCATGACCACGCCGACCGGCATGGGGGTAGCCGAGCAATCCTGGATGGACGTTCGGTGTCTTCCCCCCGGCCAGCATCGCACACGGCGGCCCCTCTGCCCCCGACGGGCGGTGCGAAGATAATTGCAGAGTCATATGACTCTGCAATCATGTTCGAGGACCAATCTGAGCGACGTGGCCGCGGCCAGAGAGCCCGGAGGGCCCGATTTGTGCGTTGCACTGTCCGCACATGGGGCGCATCCTGATCACTAAGCCATGCTCAAGGTTGCGTGGTGCCGCGCTTTTTGCTAGCCTCTGGCGCGAGAGGAGACGCGAATGCACGCCAGTTGCGCTTTCTTCGGCGCTTGCGTGGCGCTGCTCGCAAGCCAGGCGGGCGCCTTGACCTTGCGCGTTTCGCCCACGGGCAAGTTGAGATCGCTGGAGGCGGCCCGGGACGCCATCCGGGCACTCAAGGCTGATGCGCCCCTCCGCGAGCCGGTGCGGGTGGTGATTGCCAACGGTGAATACCCGCTCGAGCGCCCGCTGGTGCTCACGCCGGAGGACAGCGGCACCGAGGCGGCCCCGATCACCTACGAGGCTGCGCGCGGCGCGAAGCCGGTCTTCACCGGCGGCCGCCGCATCGCCGGCCTCAAGGCGGGAGAAGGGGGCCTATGGGCCGCGCAGATGCCCGGCGTGAAGGAGGGCAAGTGGCACTTCGAGCAGCTGTGGGTGAATGGCCGCCGCGCGACCCGCGCCCGCTCGCCCAACAAGTTCTACTTCCACATGCTCCGCCCGCTGTCCACTGGCATTGACCCGCTGACAGGGAAGGAGGCCGACCTTTCGCAGCGTGCCTTCATCGCCCGCCCCGACGACATCAAGCCGCTCCTGGCCCTGCCGAAGGAGCGCCTGAACGAGGTCACCCTCGTGGCCTACCACGCCTGGGAGACCTCTCGCCACCGCTTGGTGAGTGTGGTGGGACAGGCTTCCAGCCTGTCGGACACAGGCAAGATGCCTGTGCCACCAAAGTCTGTCATCACAACAGGAAACGCCCCCTGGAAGTTCTTCAACTGGGAGCCGGCTCAGCGCTACCACGTGGAGGACTTCCGCGAGGGGCTCGACGCCCCAGGCGAATGGTTCCTGGACAGGGCTGGCACGCTGCTCTACAGGCCGCTGCCCGGCGAGGACCCCGCCACGGCGGAGGCCATCGCGCCGGTGGCCGAGGCGTTTGTGCGGTTCGCGGGCGAGCCGACCCTCGGCCTCTATGTTGAGCACGTGACCCTTCGCGGCCTGGCCTTCCGCCACTCGCAGTACGTCCTGCCGCCCGAGGGCCACGCCGACGCTCAGGCCGAGGTCACTGTCCCCGCCGTCATCATGGCCGACGGGGCGCGGAACATCGCCATCGCGGACTGCGAGATCGCCCACACCGGCACCTACGCCGTCTGGTTCCACCGCGGCTGCCGGAACTGCCGCGTGGTCAGTTGCTACATGCACGACCTGGGGGCCGGCGGAGTTAAGATCGGCCACGGCTGGGAGAACGACAATCCACGACCCCCTGACCTCACGAGCCACGTGACGGTGGACAACTGCATCATCCGCGGCGGCGGTCGCATCCACACCGGCGCGCACGGCGTCTGGATCGGCCACAGCCCCGACAACCGCGTGACGCACAACGAGATCGCCGACTTCTTCTACACCGGCATCTCGGTCGGCTGGCGCTGGGGCTACGCGCCCAGCGTCGCCAAGCGAAACAAGATTGAGTTCAACCACATCCACCACCTCGGCTGGGGCGTGCTGTCCGACATGGGCGGCGTGTACACCCTCGGCCCCTCCGAAGGCACCACCGTCTCAAACAACCGCATCCACGACGTCTACTCCTACAGCTACGGCGGCTGGGGCCTCTACAACGACGAGGGGAGCTCGAACATCGTGATGGAAAACAACCTCGTCTACAACACGAAGACCGGCAGCTATCACCAGCACTACGGCAAGGAACAGGTCGTCCGCAACAACATCCTGGTGAACAGCATGGAGGGCCAGATACAGCGGTCGCGCATCGAGCCCCACCTGTCGTTCACCTTCGAGCGCAACATCGTCGCCTGGAAGGGCGGCCCGCTCTTCACCGGCAGCGGGGCGAAGGACGACAAGGTGGTGCTGCGGAACAACCTCTACTGGGACGCCTCGGGCAAGCCCATCTCCTTCAGCGGCCTCACCTGGGACGAGTGGCGGAAGCTGGGCAAGGACCAGGGCAGCCTTGTGGCAGATGCGGAGTTCATGAACTCCGCAATGGCAAACTTCCGCCTCAAGCCCGGCTCGCCCGCGTTCAAGACCGGCTTCAAGCCCTTCGATTACACGAAGGCCGGCGTCTACGGCGACCGCAAGTGGGTGAAGCTGGCGGCGAGCGTGGAGTATCCGAAGGTGGAGTTCGCCCCGCCCCCGCCACCACCGCCGCCGCTGGCGTTCCGCGAGGACTTCGAGACCGTGGCCGTGGGCGCCCCGCCTCCGGTCGCAAGGTGCCATACAGAGAACAAGGGCGACGCCCTGATCGTCTCCGAAGAGGCGGCGGCGGGCGGAAGGCGTGGCCTCAAAGTCCTCGACGCTCCCGGCCTTCAGCACGCCTTCAACCCCCACTTCTTCTACGTGCCCAACCACCGCGAGGGGGTGACGCGGTTCGCCTTCGACATGCGCATCGAAGCGGGCACCGTGATGTTCGTCGAGTGGCGCGACGACGCCAACCCCTACAACGTCGGACCCGCGATGTCGCTCTCCGGCGGCAAGCTCCGCGTCAAGGGCCAGCCACCGCTCGACATCCCCGCCGGCCAATGGGTCCGCTACGAGATGTCCGCCGGCCTCGGCCCCCAGGCCACCGGCACCTGGGACCTCGCGGTCACGCTCACCGGCCAGGAGCCAAAGACCTTCAAGGGCCTTGCCTGCGGCAAGCCCGACTGGAAGAAGCTCGACTGGCTGGGCTTTTCGAGCATAGCGAACGAGAAGGCCATCTTCTATCTCGACAACATTGAACTGACGAGCTCGGTGGCCCCCTAGCCGTGCCACGATCGGAGTCCCTGTGGTCCCTGTTGTCCCTGAGGTCCCTTGGACAGTAGAGACAACAGGGACCACAGGGACTCCAGGGACCCAAGGGACAAGAGCAAGGAGGTGGCTCATGCGCCGATTCGTTCCGCCTGCGATACTGGCTATAGCGGTGTTGGGCTGCGCGCGGCAAGCAGCGGTGGTCCGCCCGAAGGCCCCGTGGCGCGCCGTGCCCGTCGCCGGGGTGCGGGCCGCCCTCGACATGCTCGATGCGGGCCAGGGGGGCGGGCAGGCGCTCCGCCTGAGCTTCTGCACGTCTGGCCCGGAGCGCCGGTTCGCGGCCATCGAGGGGAAGCCCCAGGGCGACCCCGCGGCCGCCAAGGCGCTGTCAGTCGCCTACCGCCTGGTGCTCAGCGAGGGCAAGCCCCCGAAGCTCGCCCTGCTGGTCATCGAGAAGGACGGCGGGGCGTGGTTCAAGGTGGGCGCCGCGCCCCTCGCCGTGGACGCATCGGCGGAGGCGCGGCTGCCGCTCGACGGCTTCCGCCGGGCCGAGTTCGGCCAGGACGCGGATAAGGAGCTCCGCTGGGACCAGGCGGAGCGCTTCCAGCTCGGCCTGGTCTTCGATGGGCCGGCGGAGGGGATGCTGGAACTCGGCCGCGTGGCCTTCAGCAGCCAGGACTACCGCCCAACCGCCCCCCTGCCGCTGGCCTACGCCGAGCCATCGCAGTGGTCGCTTGGCAAGGACGCCGCGGCCGAAGCCCGGCTGGCCGCGAACAAGGATGGGCCTGGGGGCAAGCCCGCCATCCGCGTGGAGTTCGCCTTCCCTGGCGGGCGCCACATGTTCGTCATCCCGACCCTTCGGCTCCAGGACGTCGAGGTCCAGGGCTACCGCGGCCTGCGGTTCGCATACAAGGCCAAGCTGCCCGCGGGCATCGCCGGGCTGCTGGTCTCCGTAAGCGAGCGGACCGACCACTCGCAGTACTACGCTGAGCAGGGGCCGACTGCAAGCGAGGAGTGGGCGATTGCGGACATCGCCTTCGGCCGCCTCAAGCTCGGCGAGTGGTCGAAGGACGAGAACGGCCGCCTCGACCTCAATGAGCTCGAGGGCATCGCCATCGGCCTGCACGGCGCAACCACCGAGCCGAAGGGGGGCGGGTGGATTCTGGTCTCGGAGATCGAGCTCGTGCCATGACCCGCAAAGAGCGTTTCGAGCACGCGCCGCGGGGGGTCATTGCGGCTGCGCGGCGCCGCGCAGCCGCGCGATGGCCGCATCGGTCGCCTCAACGCTGACTCTCGTAGGCTACTCGGCTGAATCCCTACCGGAATCCTCGGGATCGAGCACGGAGAGTCCCGAAGCTATCGCGGCCTCTTTGAGTTCGGTGTCCGAGGCAACGACCACAACCTGGTCGTCTTGGCCCGGCAAGCTGGCGCGTATGGCGAGCGCAGAGCCGAGATGGACCGCGTCGGCGCCGCGCAAGGAGTAGGTCTTCGCTGCGTCGCGCGCGAGTTCGAGCACTCGCGGCGTCAGGTGGACCTGCACGAGGTCAGCCCAGTCCGCCTCCGACTCTCGGAGCCGCCGCACCAGCTCGGCCTGGCGAAGCTCGCGCGCCTTTGCCTTGCGGGCAAGCGTCGCAACAACCTCGATGAAGCCGAGAGAGCAACTGGCCAGCGGCGTAACCTGCTGGAACAAGTTGCACACCCAAGCGGACCCTGCCTCGTGGTAGTACCGCTTCACCCAGGCGCTGGCATCGAGATAATAGACCTTCATCGCCGGTCAGCCACAAGGAGCTTGGAGGCGGGCTGCCCTTTGCCACGGGCTGGCTTCACCTCCCGGAAGCGGGGCGTTCCACTCGCGGGCACTCTGAATGCAGGGTCCCCTGCCAGGAGCCTCCGGAGCCGCGCCGTGTCGTCATCCCCACGCAGGCCATCCACGAACACAATGGTTCGACGGGCCTCTTCATCGGTGAGCGTGCTGATCCTGTCGAGTAGTTCTTGTCTGGGAGACGCCATCGTCGTCTTCTCCTAACCTGCGTGCATTATAGCAGTTCGCCAGTCGGTGTTGCAACGGAGCACGGGCGCCATTGCCTGGGACACTTGCCCGCCCGGGACGCGGGCGAGAAGCTGATGTACGACATGACGGAAGGCGAGTTCGCGCGCAGCGAGAAGGCCAGCCGTCTCGTCGAGAGCAAGCCAAGGGCGCCCAGTGAGGGGTCATTGCGGCTGCGCGGCGCCGCGGAGCTTGGCGACGGCTTCGGGGGTGAGGAGGTGGCGCCAGCGGAGGCGCTCGAGAGCATTGGCGCCCGATACGGTGCCGGCGCTCTCGTAGCCCGCGGCCCCCGGCGCCAGGGCGCGGCGCTTGTAGTCGAACTTCAGCCCCATCTCGTCGCGGCTGATGAGGACCACCTGCTCCTCTTCGCCGAGGCCAGGGCGGATGTCCACCGCGTCGAGACGCATCTTCTTGTACGTC
The DNA here is from genome assembly GCA_016872875.1 of Planctomycetota bacterium. The sequence goes on from VGYW01000455.1 coordinate 5,804, forward strand.
TCGAACTGCTCGGGGGTGAGGATGCCGGCGAGGAGCTTGCGCCATTCGGCAATGAGCTGGCGGCCCTCTTCGGGAAACGGCGCGATCTCGATGCGCACCGCGTCGCCCTCGATGCTCACCTTCGCGTGGGCCTTCTCGGCGGCGTGGAGCCTGGGCATGAGCGGCTCGCGTGCCGCCTTGATCCTCGCCCTCTGCGCATCGTCCACAACAAGCTGCGGGTCGGGTGCGTCCGGGCCTTTCGGGGGCGGGAGGCCCACGCCGGGCTGGTGTGCAGGCGCAGCGGGCGGCGGCTCGGCCTTTGGGGCCTCCTCGAGGGCCTTGAGGCGCGCCTGGGTCGCCGTGGCCTCGACCCTCAGCGCCTCGATGGCCTCGGTGGCCTTCCTGAGGCCCTCGGCAACCTTGGCCCGTTCACCTTTGGCCTCCTTCAGCTCGTCGGCCAGTTCGCCCATTCGCTGCTCGGTCTTCTGGAACTTTGCCGACACGTCGGAGCGGGAGTCCATGAGATGGCGGAGGTCCTGGCCGACCATCCAAAGGACGGCCAGCATGACCACGATGAGGCCAGCGAGGAACACCATCGCAAGGGTGGTGATAACAGTCCTTGGGCGGTTCATTGTGTCGCCTCCGAAGCTGGCTCCTGAAGGGAGCACAGTGGGTAGCCGGCGGCTTCAGCCGCCGGGCTCGGGCGCCAGAAGTAGAGAAGTCCCGAAGGGACGGCACACACATGCGTCAGGCC
>VGYW01000456.1 GCA_016872875.1 Planctomycetota bacterium
AGTCCCAAAGGGACGACAGGAAGGGGACCAGGGTGCACCCAGGCGCTGGTTCTGCCGTCCCTTCGGGACTGAGCAGGGGGCCGCTCCGGTCCGGCGGCTGAAGCCGCCGGCTACCGACTACGCTCCCGTCGGGAGCAAGACGCCGAAGTCCGGCGGCTGAAGCGCGCACGCACGCCGCCATGACGAGAGCTATCGGCACCCCCAAGGCTGCTCGCAGTGCGTTCACAGCAGGTGCTCTCCTCAGTCCCGAAGGGACGCCAGTGGGTTGCCGGCGGCTTCAGCCGCCGGAAGGGGCGCGAGCCCCATCAGTCCCGAAGGGACGGCAGAAGGACAGGCCAAGGGCGCCGGCCGGGCGCCTGTTCTGCCGTCCCTTCGGGACTGGGCCTGGGGCCGCCGCGATCCGGCGGCTGAAGCCGCCGGCTACCGACTACGCTCCCTTTGGGAGCAAGACGCGGGCGCGCCTGCGATTCTGCCCCCCGCTTGTGCAATGGCGCGCTCAGTGTCAAAAGGTGACTACTTGGGCTTGTCGGACGTGTGGGGCGGCGAGGACTGCGCGGAGGGTGGCGTCGTCCACGGCGCCGTCGAGGTTGAGCACCGTGATGGCGTCGCCGCCGGCGGACTTGCGGCCGAAGGTCATGGCCGCGATGTTGATGCCGCGCTCGCCCAGGAGCGTGCCCACGGAGCCGATGAGGCCGGGCTTGTCCTCCGCGAAGAGCACCAGGAGAGTTCCGCGCGGCATCGCCTCCACGCGGTAGCCGTCCAGGAGCACGATGCGCGGCTCCCCCCTGCCCACGAGGGTGCCCGCCGCCTCGTGGTCCTCGCCGTCGAGGCTCGTGGCAACTGAGACGAGCGTGGCGAAGTCCTGGGCGTGCTGGGCCTTCGCCTCGGTCACGCGGATGCCGCGCTCCTCGGCCAGGTAGGGGGCGTTGATGATGTTCACGTCCTCGGCCAGGGCGGCCTCCAGGAACGCGGCGAGGAGGTGCGCGGTGAGGTAGCGGGCGTTGAGCTTTGCGGCCTCGCCGGCGTAGGTGATGCTCACGCGTGCGGGGAGGCGGCGCAGGCGCTGGATTTCGAGGCGGCCCAGGCAGCGGGCGAGCGCGGCGTAGGGGGCCAGGACCGCGGCCTCCGCGGGGTCGAACGCCGGCACGTTCACCGCGTTGCGGATGCGCCCCTCCAGGAGCGCGTCGGCGATTATTTCGGCGGCCTCGATAGCCACGCTCACCTGGGCCTCCTCCGTGGACGCGCCCAGGTGGGGCGTGCAGAGCACCTGAGGGAGGTCAACAAGCTCGCGGGACTTGGGCGGCTCGGACTCGAAGACGTCGAGTGCGGCGCCCGCGACCTTGCCTGCGCGGATGGCGTCGGCGAGGGCCGCCTCGTCCACCACCCCGCCGCGCGCGCAGTTGATGACGCGAACTCCGTCCTTCATCTTCGCAAGCTGCGCCTGGCCGATCATCCCGCGAGTCTCCTCGCTCATCGGCACGTGGACCGTGATGTAGTCGGCCTTGGCCAGCACGTCGTCGAGGCTCGGCGCGAGGGCGATCTGGAGCTGCTTCGCCCGCTCGGGCGTCACGTAGGGGTCGAAGGCGAGCACGCTCATGCCGAACGCGGCGCAGCGGCGGGCGACCTCGATGCCGATGCGCCCGAGGCCCACGACGCCGATGGTCTTGCCCGCCAGTTGCGTGCCCATGAAGCTCTTGCGGTCCCACTTCCCCGCCTTCATCGAGGCGCAGGCGGGATAGATGTTCCGCGAGAGCCCGAGCAGCAGGGCCATCGTCTGCTCCGCGGTCGAGAGGGTGTTGCCGCCCGGCGTGTTCATCACGACGATGCCGCGGCGCGAGGCCGCGGGAACGTCCACCGTGTCCACCCCCACGCCCGCCCGCACGATGCAGCGGAGCCGTGGCGCCGCCGCGATGAGTTCGGCAGTGACCTTCGTCGCGCTCCGCACGATCAGCCCCTCCGCGTCGGCAAGGTGCCCCTTCAGCTCCTCGCCCTTCGCATAGGGCGCGTAGTCCACCTCGATCCCGCGCATGGCCCTCAGCCGCTCGATGGCTTCGCCGGCAACGCTGTCGGAGACCAGAACCTTCATGGGTGATCCTTGGGCACGCGGTGTCCAGGAAGGGGATGAATGGATGAATGGATGAATGGATGGAAGAAGCAGGAACTGGGTATCCGGCCTTTTCTGACACTCATCCACTCATCCATTCATCCACCCATCCTCTTTGAGGCCAGAAGTTACTTCTCTAACAGCACGCTTTGTGCTGCGGCGACGCCGGCGCCGAGGGGCACCCTGGCGCCCATCTCGGCGAGGACGAGCTCGAGCGCCGCGATGGCGCCCAGGGTGTCCAGCGTGTCGAGGTAGCCGAGGTGGCCGATGCGGATGATCTTGCCTTTCAGCTTCTCTTGTCCGCCGGCGGCGACGACGCCGTATTTCTTGCGGAGGAGGCCGCGCGCGGCCTCGGCGTCAATCCCCTCGGGCAGCGCCACCGCGGTCAGGGCGTCGGCGGGCGCGGAGGCGTAGACCCTCAGCCCCATCGCCTCCACCGCGGCGCGCGTGGCTCTCGCTATCCGCGCGTGCCTGGCCCAGATGGCCTCGACGCCCTCCTTGCGCAAGAGGTCGAGCGACTTCTTGAGCGCGGCCACGAGGGTGTTCGCGGGCGTGTAGGGCGTGTCCTCGTCGGCCAGGGCCTCGCGCGCGGCGATGAGGTCGAAGTAGTAGGCCCGCCGCGGCGCCTTCTCCACCCGCGCCCAGGCCTTCGGGCTGACCGAGAGGAACGCGAGCCCCGGCGGCAGGAGGAGCGCCTTCTGGGAGCCGACGGCCAACATGTCCACCCCCCAGGCGTCCGCCCGCATCGGCATTGCGCCCACGCCGGAGATGCCGTCAACGACGAGGCAGGCGTTGGTCTTCGCCACGATCTTGCCGATCGCCTCGATGTCGGCCGCCACGCCGGTGGAGGTCTCGCACAGGGTGGTGTAGACCGCCGCGATGTCGGGGTCTTTCGTTAGCGCGGCCTCGATGGCGGCAGGCTCCACCGCCTTGCCCCACTCGACCTCGAGGTTGATGGCCTTCGCCCCGAAGCGTTCGGCGAGCTCGCTCCAGCGCTCGCCGAACTTGCCGCCGCGCACGCAGAGCGCCTTGTCCCCAGGCGCGAGGAGGTTCGCCACCGCGGCCTCCATCGCCCCCGTGCCCGACGAGGTGAAGATGAAGACGTCGCTCTTAGTCTGGAAGACCTCTTTCAGCCCCTCAATCACCGCCATGAGGATGGCTCGGAACTCCTTCGTGCGGTGGTGGAAGACCGGCCTGGCGAGCTCGAGCAGGGTCTCCGGCGGCACCTCGGCTGGGCCGGGGGTCATGAGGCGCTCTTTCATTTGGCACCTTCTCCTCTTCTTACGGGGTCGATCGATCGAATCGGTCGAATCGGTCGAATCGGGCTTCTCGCCGCCTCGATGGCGGCACGCAGCGTGAAGGCCCCCTCGAAGAGGGCCTTGCCGATGATCATCCCCTCGACCGGCAGCGCGGCCACGCGGCGCACGTCGTCGAGCGACGCGATGCCGCCCGAGGCGACGACGGGCGTCTTCACGGCGTCGAGCAGCCGGCGGAGCGCGGGCAGGTTCGGCCCCTGCATGGCGCCGTCGGTCGCGACGTCGGTGAAGACCATCGCCCGCAGCCCAATCGGGTCGAGCTCGCCGGCGAAGGCGACGGCGTCAGTGTCCGAGGTCTCCGCCCAGCCCTCGATGGCCACGCGTCCGCCGCGGGCGTCAATCCCCGCGACGATTCGGCCTGGGAAGCGCGCGCAGAGCGCGCGGAGCCAGCCCGGGTCGCGGAGCGCCCTGCTGCCGAGCACCACCCGCTGCACGCCGGCGGCCAGGTAGCGGGCCACCGCGTCGTCGGAGCGGATGCCGCCGCCGGCCTCGACGGGCACGGGCACCTCGGCGGCGATGGCGGCCACGAGGTCGAAGCTCACGGGCCGCCCGGCGAACGCACCGTCGAGGTCCACCACGTGGAGCAGTTCGGCCCCCTGCTCGGCCCAGAGCCTTGCAGCGTCCGCCGGCCGCTCGAAGTAAACAGTCTCCTCGTCGGCCCGGCCGCGCAGTAGCCGCACGCAACGCCCGCCGCGGATGTCCACGGCGGGGATCACCATTGGCATGATGGCCTCGCTCGTAAGGTCTTGCCGCGTGGGATTATAGCAGACGGGGCGCGGCCTGTCAAAGAACCAGAGCTCGGCCCCCAGGACGATTGAAGAGGCGGGCGGGCGTCAGGCTCGGGGGCGATACTCAAAAAAAACCGCCGCGGCACCCCTTGCGTCCGAACCGGACCTGCGGTAGGGTTTAAGTGGCCAGGCCCACGGGGCGGGCCTCATCTGGGGCACCACGGGGCTAAGGCCGCTCGCGCGGCAGAAAGCCCGTATGCTGTCGCAAAGACCGTTGGCTGCGGTTCTGGCCGCTCTCCTCTTGGGACCCCTGGCTGCCGGCGTTGCTTCGGAGCTTCCCGCGAGGGCCGAGGCCCAGGCGTTCCGCTTCGCCGTCTACGGCGGCTCGGAGGGGGGCGGCGACGGCGCCCGCGCGGTCGTCGCACTGATCGCCAAGCTGCGTCCCGACCTCGTCGCCCACGCCGGCGGCATGGTCGGCAGCACCCGCATCACCGACTGGCTGGCCTTCCACGACCTCACCGAGCCGCTCACGAGCCGCTTCCCCTTCTACGGCTGCCGCGGCCGCGGCGAGCGGAAGGGCGTCATCCTGCCACGGAACGGCTCACCAGAGCCACGTCCCCTCGGCGACAGCTTCTTCTCCTTCGACTACCGCGGCGCGCACTTCGTGTTCCTGGACACCGAGCTACGGATAGAGAAGGAGGACCCTCAGAGCCGCTGGCTGGCGGCCGACCTGGCCTCCGCCGAGGGCAAGCCGATCTTCGTCTTCAGCCACCGCGCGCTCTTCGGCGCCGCCGAGCGCTACGTGCTCCGCATGGGGCACTACTGGTGGCACCCGCTCTTCGTCAAGCACAAGGTCAGGGTGGCCTTCTCCGGCGCGCGGCACCTCTACCACAGGCTCTACCAGGACGGCGTGGCCTACGTGATAACTGGGGGCGGGGGCTCGCCGCTCGACCCGGTGCTGGCCCGCCGCCAGGTCGGCCCGGCCGACGTCGCGGCCAGCTTCACCCACTGCGTCGAGGTCACTGTCGGCCCCGACGAAATCCGCTGCCGGGCCGTTGACACCGAGGGCAATACCCGCGATGAGTTCGCACTCAGGGCCGCCGGCAGCCTCGGGCCCGCGGACCAGTGAACGAGTCTCTCAGGGGGTTGTGTGTGGGTGGCACGGGCGTTTGACACCCCAAACCCGCAGACGCGCCGCCCGTGCCCCCACCCCCCTGATGGCCCCCCCAATCGTCCTCGTCCGTCGTCCTCGTCCTCGACTCTTCTCCGTCAACAGGAGGGATCGAGGACGAGGACGAGGACGAGGGACGAGGACGATAGAAGATGAGGAAGAGACCCCCCTGGGTATCACACTCCACTGAACGCCGAGAATCCGCCATCAATGGGCACGACGATGCCCGTGACGAAGCGGCTCGCGGGCGAGAGGAGCCAGAGGACGGTGCCAATGAGGTCGTCTGGCTCGCCGAACCGCCCCATCGGCGTGTGCTCGATGATGGTCTTCCCGCGCGGCGTCAGCCCGCCGGTCTTCTCGTCAATCAACAGAAATCGGTTCTGCTCGCCGAGGAAGAAGCCCGGGGCGATGGCGTTCACGCGGATCGCGGGCGAGTAGTTCTTTGCCATGTGCACGGCGAGCCATTGGGTGAAGTTGCTCACAGCGGCCTTGGCCGCCGAGTAGGCGGCGATGCGCGTGAGCGGGCGGAAGGAGTTCATCGAGGAGGTGTTGAGGATGATCCCCTCCTTGCGCTCGGCCAGGTGCCTGCCGAAGACCTGCGACGGGAGGATCGCCCCCAGGCAGTTGAGGTCGAACACCCAGCGGATGGCCTCGGCCGGGATGTCGAAGAAGGGCAGTTGGTCGGTCGCCGTAGCCTTCGGGCTGTTGCCGCCCGCCCCGTTCAGCAGGATGTCAACTCGGCCGAAGCGGGCCAGGACCGCGTCGCGTGCGGCCTCGAGGCTCTCGCGTTTGAGGATGTCGCAGGCGACTGCGATCGCCTCGCCGCCGGCCTTTGAGATGTCGGCAGCCACGGCGCCCGCCGCCTCCTCGCGGATGTCGAGCAGCGCGAGCCGCACACCCATCGCGCCCAGCGCCTTCGAGATCGTGCTGAAGAGCACGCCGCCAGCCCCAGTCACTATGGCCACCTTGCCCTCCAGGGCAAAGAGGCCCCTCAGCTCCTCGCGTGTCATTGCGCCTGGTCCTTTCTAAGCATGATGCACACAGATGAGTGGACAAGACCGCAGTCCCGAAGGGACAGCAGTGGTTAGCCCGCATTTCTCACGAAATGCGGGAAATCCCAAGAGCCAAACGCCAAGCACCAAACAATCTCCAAGCCCGGAATGCTCAATGACCAAAGCAAGCCCCCAGGGTCGCGGGCAACACCACGTAGTCT
>VGYW01000457.1 GCA_016872875.1 Planctomycetota bacterium
CCTCGCCGCGAACCCCTGGTGTCTGGCGGGGGGAGCGGTGGTGGACGTGGCCCTGGATGTGGCGAATGGGGGCCGCGAGCGCTTCGAGGGCAGGCTCGAGCTCGCACTTGAGGCCGAGGCCGACGGCAAGCAGCCGGCGCGCGTCTGGCGCCGCGCGAGCGACGTGCGCCTCGACGCAGGCCAGGCCCTCACCCTCGCTCAGTCCTTCGAGCCTGACCCCCCGCGCCTCTGGCGTCCCGACGACCCCTTCCTGTACCGCCTGACGGCCACGGTCCAGACGCGGGAGGGGCAGGCCGTGCGGACGGTTCCCTGCCGCATCGGCCTACGCTCGGCCGCGGCCAGCCAGGGGCGCTGGCTCGCCAACGGCGAATGGGTGCGGCTGGCGGGGATTGCGGCGACCGTCCGAGGCGCCACCCTCCTCTGCACGCAGCCGGGCCAGGCGATCCCGCTGTCCATGAAGGCCGCCGCCGGCAAAGAGCCCCCGCTTGATGAACTCCTCGCCTTCTGCGACGAGGAGGGCATCCTCGCCGTACTCGACGCCCCCGCCTGTGCGCCCGACACCCCTGGCTGGGCCGAGACCATCGCGGCTCTCGCCGCCGAAGCCCTCCGCCACCCCTGCGTCTGCGGCTGGCTCGTGAGGGGCGAGGGGCGAGGGACGAGGGGCGAGGGAGGAGGGGCGAGGGAGGAGTCGGAAGACCCGGAATCCGAAATCCGAAATCCGAAATCCGAAATCTCCACCCTCGCCCGCCTCCGCGAGCTCACCCCCCGGCTCCCCATCGGCCGCCCCCTGCCCTGCACCGCGGCGGAGGCGAAGGACTTCGACTTCCTTCTGAGCCGGTTCGCCACGAGGCCAGGCCGCGAGGACGACGACGCCTACGGCCGACGCCTCGACGACCTGGTGCGCGACGCGGGCGGCAAGGCCGTCATCGCCATTGACCGCGTGGCCGAGACGGACGACGTGGGGCGAACCGACGGCTCGCTCGCCCATCGCCTCCGCGAAGTCGAGCGGCGCTCGCAGGTCGCCGCCCTCGCCTTCGAGCTCGATGCCGACGAGACGCTTCTCGCCGCCGCCGAGAAGCGTCTCAGCCCATTCCGCCTCAACCCCCCGAGCCACGAGGCCAGGCTCGACCGCGAGACGTTCGTCCTCAAGACCCGCTTCGAGGCCCACCTCGCCTCACCCGTTGCCCAGCGGCTCCCCTGCTACTCCCTCGCCGGCTGCCGCATCGCGTGGACGGCGTCCCGTGGGGACGCCCTCGTCGCCGCTGGCGCCGTGCCGCTGACCAATGCCCAGCCGCGCGCCATCGAAGGCGGCTGCCAGCCTGGCCGCGGCGAGGTCGAGTGGCGGATTGTGGGCGGGGCCTCCGCGCCCCGCGAAGAAGCCATCGAGTTCGCCGCCGAGCTTCACATCCCCTCAGGCCGCGTCCTCGCACGCCACGCCTCCAGAATGTCGCTCAGGACCAAGGATGGCCGCGCCGAAGTTAGCGTCGAACCACTGGACAAGCGGGAGGTGCCATGATGGAAGGCGAGCGCGAACAGCGTTACCTTCAGATGCTGGTCGAGCCCATTCGGGTTTGTGCGGAGTACCGGCCCAAGCTGGGTCATGGCCGCGAAGTGGGCATGTCACTAGCTGATTTCCAGGCGCTCTACCGCAGCGACCCCTTCTATGCCTGGTTCGGCCTGGATCACCCGCTGATGTATGCGGCCCACAAGGCCGCAGGAGGCATGACAAGCGTCTACAGGCAGATCGGCATTGGTTGTGAGCGGCTCTTCCGGCAGATTCTCCAGGATCAGCTTGGCTTGACGCAAGAGGAATGCGAGTGGTCATACACTGCCAAGGCAGCCAGGCGGCGGGTGCGCACCCTCTCGTTGGATGGCCGTATCCCACTTGAGGCCGTCCGAGACGAAGCGCGCAGAAGCGTGATAGCCAACTGGATTGCCGCTGTGGCCCACGACCTGAAGGTGAACCCGAGCATCATCCGCGCTCTTAGAGGCATCGTGTTCGAGGTGCGGCAGGGCTACAAGAGCAAGGACTCCAAGCGGCAGAACGCGGACATTGCGAATGCCGCGAACGCATATAGCCAGGCCTACCTGCCCTGTGCCCTCATCCTCTCCACGCAGATAGACGAGGACATCTCCTCTCGCTACCGCGCGGAGCGTTGGGCGATCCTCACCGGCAAGCTTGCAGGTGCGGGGTCCAGCGAGTCGACTTACGCCTTCTTGCGAGAGATAATCGGGTATGACCTGGCCGGCTTTCTTCAGCAACACGCAATGACTCTGCAACAGGAGGTTGCGCGCGTCTTGGAGGTCCTGCTGCGCGCGGGGTGAGCAATGAGTATGCAGAGCACTACAGTTCCCGATGCCCTGGTGGTGAAACGGAGAGCTGAGCTCACGTTCAAGCACAACATGGCCAACGGCCGGCACGGCTGGCTTCGCTTGACTCCTGCGTATTCCGTGAAGGTGGTAGAGGATATCCTGTGCGAGAAGGCGGAAGACCTGAACGTGCTGGACCCGTTCTCGGGCACTGGGACGACGGCTCTTTGCGCAGCGATGCGAGGACATGAAGCGGTTGCGTTCGACATCAATCCTTTCCTCGTGTGGTTTGGGCAAGCCAAGGTCAGATCGTACAGCCAGGAGGACCTATCGGGCGCGGAGGCTTCGGCGGACGAGGTGCTAGCGAATCTACGCCGGGGCGGCGAGCATGCTGTCCCACTCCCATGCATCTCGAATATCCACCGGTGGTGGGGCGAGAGGGAGCTCGGATTCCTCTGCTGCGTCAAGGGTGCGATTGACCACGCCTGCCCTGATGGCGGGCCCGCTCGTGACCTGTTGCTGATCGCGTTCTGCCGCACCATGATGGCCATCTCGAACGTCGCCTTCAACCACCAATCCATGTCTTTCAAGACGCAAGGTCAGGGTTCCGGTCAGATGGCGCTCTTCTGCGAAGATGCGCAGGAAGTCTTGGAGAGCCGCTTCAACGAGGACGTCGAGTTCGTCCTGGACGGAGCGGGCCAGAATCCTAGTTCTGTTGCGCGGGTCCTCCAGGCTGACTCCAGGCACTTGCCGAGAGCCTTTGAGCGCTGGGCCGGCCTCCTCATCACGTCGCCACCATATCCCAACCGCATGTCATACATCCGGGAGTTGCGCCCCTACATGTTCTGGCTGGGTTTCCTGAAGGAGGCGAGAGAAGCAGGAGAGATGGACTGGGACGCCATTGGGGGGACGTGGGGGATTGCCACTAGCCGAGTGGCAGCTTGGGAACCGACTTCGTACGCCTTCGTTCCCCCTTACCTTGGTGACCTTCTGAGCCGCATCCGATGCTCTGATACCAAGTCAGGCGACATCCTCGCAAGGTACGTCGGCAAGTACTTCGAGGACATGTGGCTCCATCTTGAGTCCGCCGTCAAAGCGATGAGGCCCGGCGGGGAGATGCACTACATCGTTGGCAACTCCAAGTTCTACGATGTCCTCATACCCGTGGAGCGTGTCTACCAGGACATGCTCAGGCGCTTGGGCGCAACACACACGGAGATCCGTCCGTTGCGCAAACGAAGCTCCAAGAAGGAATTGGTCGAGTACGATGTCATCGCGAGCGTCTGAGAACCGCGCCCAAGTCGCCCATCTCCGTAGCTCTGGTTACGGATCGCGGATTGCGGATTACGGATTCCCGCTTCTCGCCTTGCTCCTTGCCGCCAACACCTCCTTCGCCGCCCAGCCCCTCGAACGCGGCAAGGTGGCCACGTGGTACTACCGCTGCGAGCTGGACGACACGGACCAGCCCTATTCGCTCTGGCTGCCGAAGGACTACGACGAGGGCAAGAAGTGGCCGCTCGCCATCCAACTCCACGGCCTCGGCGGCAGCCACCGCATCGGCGGGCCGCCCAGGGAGCTCGAGGACTGGGTGGTCGCCTCGCCCGACGGACGCGGGAACACCGATTACAAGCTCTGGGGCGAACTGGACGTGGTCCGCGTGGTCGAGGAGGTGAAGAAGCACCTGAGCATTGACCCCGACCGCGTGGTGCTCTACGGCTTCTCGATGGGCGGGTCGGGGAGCTGGCAGGTGGGCGTCCATTTCCCCGACCTCTTCGCGGGCCTCGGCCCGGTGTGCGGCAACGCCGACCACCGCGTGTGGGAACGCGAGTGGAGCTGGGGCGAGCGCAACCCCACCTGGATGAGCCCCAGGAAGGCCTGGGTGGAGGCGACCGAAAGCCCCGCCTTCTTCGCCGAAAACCTCATCAACCTCCCCTCGATGCCCCTCCACGGGGACAAGGATAACGTGGTCCCCTGCGGCCACAGCCGCTCGATGGCCGCCGAGCTTCTCAAGGTGGGCGCGCCCTGCAACTACGTGGAGATTCCAGGGGCCGGCCACGGCGTCCCCGGCGACAAGATCGCCGAGATGCTCAAGTGGCTCCGCGACCAGAAGCGCGACCCCTGGCCGAGGCGGGTCGTCTTCAAGACCGCTTGGCGGCGCCACCCCGGCGCCTACTGGGTGCGGCTCCACCGCTTCGAGCGCCCCTTCACCTTCGCCCGCCTCGAGGCCGAGGCGGTTGACAAGAGCTTCGTGCGGGTGAAGACCGAGAATCTCGAGGAGTTCTCCCTTCAACTCGCCGCCCCGCTCTTCGACGCAGGAGGGCCGGTCCGCGTGAGCGTGGACGGCGCGGAGCAGTATCGCGGCAAGGCGCCCGACGACGGCTGGCTCCGCCTCCGCAGGCGCGGCGCCAAGTGGGCGCCCGCGAAGGAGCCCGACGGCCTCCACAAGACCCCACAGCTCGAAGGCCCGGTCGAGCACGCCTTCATGTCCAGCTTCGTCATCGTCTTCGGCACCAGCGGCGACGACGAGCGGGCCAAGCGCGTGGCCGCCGACGAGGCGCGCCTCCTGGCCGACTTCTGGAACCGCTGGGCGCGCGGAAGGTGCCGCATCAAGCCCGACCGCGAGGTGAAGGACGACGACATCGCCCGGTGCAACCTCATCCTCGTCGGCGACCCCGCCACCAACAGCCTCATCCCCCGCGTCATGCCCGACCTCCCCATCCGCATCGAGGGCAAGAGCATCCTCTTCGGCGACAAGCGCTTCACGGGCGACGACCTCGGCCTCAAGCTCATCTACCCCAACCCCCTCAACCCGCAGCGTTACGTGGCGCTCTTCACCGGCACCACTTGGCGCGGAGTCTTCGAGATCATCGGCCGCTTCGGCAACTGGTTCGACTGGGGCATCCTCGACGGCTTCCACTGGGCCGACTTCGAGGTCTTCGACAACCTCACCTACAGCCCCGAGACCGCGCTGGCAATCGGCTACTTCGACAACGACTGGCGGCTGAACCCGGACTGGCACGTGACGGGGGACGAGAAGCTGCGGCAGGCCCGCCCGCCCCGCCGAACCCCCGAGTACCGCACGCCGCCAGAGGGCGTGGGCGAGCTTCACCTCAGCGAGCTCGAGCCCACCTTCACCCGCCCCGAGAAGGGCTGCGTGGGGCGCGACCGCTCCTTCAACGCCTTCCCCCTGACCCTTCGCTCCGCTCAGGGGGGCGGCCGCACCTTCAGCCGGGGACTCGGCATCCACCCCAACTGCGAGCTAGGCTTCAACCTGGAGGGCCGCTTCTCCGTCTTCGAGGCCGTCGTCGGCTCCGACCTCGAGGACGAGAAAGCCGTCTCCGAGGCACGCGACAAGGCCGAGAGCTTCGAGTTCATGGTCGTCGGCGACGGCCGCACCCTCTACCAGACCGGGCGGATGCGGTGGGACAGCGAGCCGCGCCACATCTACGTCCCCATCCCCGGCGTGCGCAACCTCGAGCTGAAGATGCACCGCCGCAGCGGCCCGCGCTGGCTCAGCGGCCCGGCCGACTGGGCTATCGCCCGCGTGGGCGAGCCACTCTCCAACCGCGTGGCGGTGAAGGCCAAGGCCGAGGGCGCCACGCGGCTCGCCGAGTCCCTGCCACTCGATGGCGCCTGGAAGCTGGCCGGCTTCCCCGTCGGCGAGGGGATAGGCCGCGAGGCGCACCGCGCCGCGCCTGAGGCCCAGGCCGAAGCAATCACCGCCCCAGTCCCAGGCTCCGTCTACAGTGCTCTTGGTGGCACAGGCTTCCAGCCTGTGGGCGCCGACCTGCGCGACGTGCTCGACAGCGAGTGGTGGTATTGGCGCGAGTTCGAGTTGCCGCGCAGTTGGGAGGGGCGCTCGGTGTGGGTGGAGCTCGACGGCGCGGCGCACCAGGCCGATTGCTGGCTGAACGGCCGCTGGGTGGGCCGCTCGATGGGGCCGTTCGTCCAGGGGCGCTTCGACGCCACGCTGGGCGCGAAGCTCGGAGCCAGGAACGCCATCGCGGTCCGCGTCACGCCCTCCCCCGCCGACTTCACGAAGGGCGCCGAGCCTTTCCGCCTCCCGCCCGCGTCCCGACTCGTCACTGCGCAGGAGTTGGCCCGCGGCGGCACCCCGCCGCTCGGCCTCTGGCAGCCCGTGCGGGTCCGCAGCGCCGGCCCGTGCCTCCTCCGCGACCTCGCGGTGGAAACCATCGAGCTTAATGACCACGCGGCGCGCC
>VGYW01000458.1 GCA_016872875.1 Planctomycetota bacterium
TGGCCTTCGAGCCGTGGGAGCTGGTGATCGTCTTCTCGATGGGGGTGCTGGCCGCGTGCTTTCCGTCGCTGGGCATCGTGGGGTTCCTGCTGAGCTACATTTCGGCGCCCTTCTACTACGCCTCGCCGGAGAACTTCTGGGCTGAGTGGATGAGCCGCACGATGCCGCGCTGGCTCGCCCCAAGCGACACCGGGCTGGCGGTGCAGTGGCTCTTCAACGGGATGCCGCGCGGGGAGGAGATTCCGTGGCAGGCGTGGGCGACGCCGCTCGTCTGGTGGAGCCTCCTCATCGCGGCGCTCACCCTCTGCTCCTTCTGCACGATGGTGCTCCTGAGGCGGCAGTGGGTGGACCACGAGCGGCTCGCCTTTCCGCTCGCCGAGCTGCCGATGGTGCTGATGGAGGAACGCCGCGGCTCCATCTGGCCGGCGCTCGCACACAGGCCGCTCTTCTGGTTCGGCTTCGGGATTCCTTTCTTCGTCATCTGCTGGAACATGATCGCCTACTTCCGGCTGGACTTCCCCACGATCCCCTTCCAGACCTGGGCGTGGGTCCAGTTCGGCCCCAAGTTCCCCTACATCCTCTGCAAGGCCAACTTCTTCGTCATGGGCTTCGCCTACTTCACGCCGCTGAACATCCTGTTCAGCGTATGGTTCTTCTGGATCTTCTTCGTCATCGAGGCGGGGTTCTTCAACACGGTCGGGCTGGACATCGGGAAGCCGGATAACTGGGGCTGCCCCTACAGCGAGGCCTGCGGCTGGCAGAACTGGGGCGGGTTCCTGGTGCTGGTGTTCCTCGGCTTCTGGATGGCTCGCGGGCACCTTGTGGGCGTGGCGCGGCGCGTCCTGGGCCTCAAGGGGGGCGCGGACGACTCCCGCGAGGTCATCCGCTACCGCACCGCGGTGCTCGGGCTCCTCATCGGCGGCGTCGTGGTCTTCGCCTGGTATCTCAAGGCGGGCATGTCGTTCCGCGTCGCCGCCTTCTTCGTCCCGACAGGCTTCATCATCTACGTCGGCGTGACACGCCTTGTGGCGCAGACGGGCCTCATCTACCTCTGGAGCCCCATCACGCCGCAGGCCGCCACGTTCTACACCCTCGGCTACGACACGATGACCTCGGTTGACCGCCTGATGGTGGGCATGGGCTACTGCGTGAACTGCAACAACGAGCGGCTGATCCCCTACAGTGCGGCCCACAACGTGCGGATGGCGGCGCTCGAGCCGAAGGCCCACCGCGGCTTCCTCCTGATGATGGCCCTGGCGGCGGTCATCTCGATGGCCGTGGGCGTGGCCTACACCCTCTACCTGGCCTACGAGCGCGGAGCGCACAATTTTGATGCATTCGAGTGGTCCCGCGGCCACGAATGGATTTTCGGCCACGTGGCGAACAAGGAGCTGAACCCCGCGCCCCGCGACTGGAACCGCCTGGCCTTCATGGGCGTGGGAGCGGTCGCGACCGCGGTGGTTGCCCTGCTCCAATACCGCTATGCCTGGTGGCCGATACACCCCGCGGGCATGGCCATCAGTGCGGGCGAGACCGCGGGCTACCTCTCCTTCTCCGTCTTTCTCACCTGGATCATCAAGTCGCTCATCCTCAAGCTGGGCGGCATCCAGGCCTACCAGCGTTGGCGGAGCTTCTTCGTCGGCATCATGGTCGGCTACGTCGCTGGCCTGGGAGCCTCCTTCCTTGTGGACTGCATCTGGTTTCCCGGCGACGGGCACAAGATTCACGTCTGGTGACGGCGCTTGACAAACATGGGGCAGTTTGGCAAGATGTGAGCAGCATGATGCTCATATCTGGACCAGTGACGTAAGCTGAGGAATCACAATGGGTAGAGGCGGGACGCATTTGCCGGAGGTGGCCAGTCTCTTGGCGTCTTACAATCCCTGGTGGCGGGAGCCAAAGGGGGAGTGGCGCAGGTTTCTACCCACCTTCGAGCGACCGATTCTGGCTTCTCTACAGGAGGACCTCAGGCTCCTGCCTCAAATGGTATCGCTCACGGGGCCGCACCGCGTGGGGAAGTCGACCCTCCTCCTCCAGCTTGTCACCCACCTGCTCGACGACGAAGGGGTTCCCCCCCAGAGGATCCTTTACTTCTCGCTGGACGACCCCGCCTTGTTCGTGTCTCCTGTTCTCCAGTCGAGCATCTTCGACCTGCTGGTCGAGCATCAGGGCTTGACGCGATCGCCAGAGGCGCCGGCGCACTACTTCCTTCTCGACGAGATTCAGCGGCTGCCGAGATGGGAGCTGTTTCTCAAGAAACACTACGACCTCCACTACCCGATCCGCTTCGTTGTCTCAGTCTCGGCTTCGCCGCCCATATTCCGCAAGAGCCGCGAGAGCTTGCTCGGACGGATCAAGGACCGCCATCTCCTCCCCTTTTCCTTCCGGGAGTTCTGCCTTTACCGCCTGCGCGATGACGCCTCGTTCGGGCAACTCCTGCGTCAGCTTCCCCCGCTCCGCCCGGCCCTGCTCGCAGGGGAACCCGGTGCGGCCATGGAGTCCTTACAGGCCGTGGACGAGGCCCTGGCACCCTACCATGGGCGAATCAACGACTGTGTGTGCGAGTATTGGCGAGAGGGCGGCTTCCCCGAAGTGTGGCGGATGCCGGACGTGGTGCGGAAGCAGGAGTACCTCTGGGACAGCCTGGTGCGGAGGGTAATCCATGGGGACCTGGCAGAGGTCACAGGCTTGCGCAAGCCCGAGAACGTGATGCGCTTCTTCCTGTACCTGCTGACACACCCTGGCACGGAGGTCAACACGGCCCGCATCGCTCGGGATGCGGGCGTAACCCGGCAAGTTGTGGAGGACAACTTCCGCCTGCTCGAGTTGACGGACCTGGTGCGGCGCATGCACAAGTTCACCGCTAGCCCTCTCAGGGTCCGCCTCGGCAACGTCAAGTGCTACGTAGTGGACATGGCGCTCCGCAACGCGGTCATGAAGACCTGGCACATGTCCACCGCGGACGACGCCCTCCTTAGCCTCTACGCGGAGAATGCCGTTGCCAACCATCTGATGGCGTGGACTGAGGCCATCGAGGTGGCCTTCTATCGCCAGAAGGACCGCGAGGTGGACTTCGTCGTAAGCTGCGGCGGCAACCGGCACCTGCCGGTCGAGGTGAAGCACCGACGCGTCGGCGGCGCCACGGAGGGAATGGAGTTGTTCATGAAAAAGTATGGTGCCCCGCTCGGCGTTGTGGTCACGCGGGAGCTTGCTCCCCATCTTGATGGGCGGGTCATCCACGTCCCTCTGCGCCATTTCCTCTTGGCGACATGACGAAGGAAGGAGACTCTTTGATGGCAAACGTCGTGATCATTGGAGCGGGGAGCGGGTTCGGGCGCAGGCTGAGCCTGGACATCCTGGCGCACGAGGCGTTGCGGACGGGGAGCATCGCACTCGTGGACATCAACGAGGAGAGCGCGCGAAACGTGGCCGAGTGGGTGAAGGCGCTCGTTCGACAACTCGGGGCGCCCGTGAAGGTGAAGTGGAGCACGGACCGCCGCAAGGTGCTTGCGGGGGCCGACTACGTGGTCGTGGCCATCGCCGTGGGCGGGCGAGCCTATGCCGGCTCGCCCTACTACGAAGAGGTCATGGTCCCCGCCGAGTACGGCGTTGACCAGTCGGTGGCCGACACGGTGGGCGTGGGCGGGGTCTTCCGCACGCTCCGCACCGCGCCCGAGATGCTCCGCATCTGCGCCGACGTTGAGGAGCTCTGCCCAAACGCACTCCTCATCAACTACACGAACCCGATGGCCATGCTCTGCTGGGCGATGAACGAGGCCACCAAGGTCAGCACCGTCGGCCTCTGCCACAGCGTCCAGGGCACCACCCACCAGCTCGCCAACTACATCGGGAAGCCGCTCGACGAACTGAGCTTCTGGGTCGCAGGCATCAACCACATGGCCTGGGTGCTCCGCTTCGAGTGGAAAGGGGAGGACGCCTACCCGCTGCTGCGCGAGGCCGCGGCCAAGCCCGAGATCGCCGCCAAAGACCCCGTCCGCTTCGAGGTCTTCCGCCAATTCGGCTGCTTCGTCACCGAGTCGTCCACCCACATGTCCGAATACGTCCCCTACTTCCGCAAGCGGCCCGAGCTCTACGAGAAGTTCGGCCTCAAGAAGCGCCAGGTGGCAAAAGAGGCCCCCGCGTCGCGGTGGGACTGGCAGGACCCCGAGTTCATCGCCCAGGTGAAAGGCGAGAAGCCGATCGAGGTCAAGGCATCCCACGAATACGCCTCGGGCATCATGAACGGGATCGAGACGGGGGTGCCCTTCCGCTTCAATGGCAACGTGACGAACGACGGGATCATCACCAATCTGCCGCCCGCCTGCGTGGTGGAGGTGCCCTGCTTCGCCGACCGCGAGGGGGTTCACGCCTGCGCCATCGGCGAGCTGCCCACGCAACTCGCCGCGCTCAACGCCGCAAACGTCGCCGTCCAGGACCTCGCGGTGCAGGCCGTGCTCGACGCCGACCGCGAGAAGGCTGTCCACGCCTGCATGCTCGACCCGCTCACGGCGGCGGTCTGCTCGCTCGCCGAAATCCGCGAGATGTGCAACCGCCTCTTCGAGGCCGAGAAGCACCTGATGCCCTGGAAGTGAGTGCCCCCGGAAGGCGCCCACCGATGCGCAAAGGGGCAGCCAGGGGAGGGTGCGAGCCGGGATTGTGGGTGGGCGAGTCTTCTCTGGAGCCTGAAAGGCTCACATGGCAAAGCCCAGGGCAACGCCCTGGGAACGTGGGCGCCGCGGGCTCAGCCCTGAAAGGGCGGCATAGCGGCACTCTATCTCGCCCTTTCAGGGCTTGCCCGTAGGTGCGCCTGGACCCAGGGCGTTGCCCTGATCTTTGCCCACATCTTCTGGGGGCTGGGGTTTAGCCCCCGAATGGGGGCGTTTGAGCCGTAGCCCAGGGCGACCGAAGGGAGCCCTGGGAAAAGGCCCCGCCAGCGTAGAGCCCCCGAAGTGGGGCGGTTCAATGGGCGTGAAACGCCCCCTTCGGGGGCTTGGATGGGGGGGACGCGGGATCCCAGGGCTCCCTTCGGTCGCCCTGGGCTACGGCTGGGTCGCCCGCGTCGGCGGGCTACAAGGCCCCGAGATGTGGGCAAAGATCAGGGCGAAGCCCTGGGAAAAGGGGCCATTTGCGGGACAGCCCTGAAGGGGCGTACTATGTCTTCCGGGCCGCGCATCCCGCCACCGATGGCTAGTACGCCCCTACAGGGCTGATCTGGCCGCTCACCCGTCCCAGGGCTTCGCCCTGGGCTGCTATAGCACGCTCCATTCCGAGCTTCGGAGCCGAGGAACAACTCCAAAACTGGGGGCCACACTCCGTCGTGACGACACTGCTGAAGATTCTCCCGCTTGCCTACCTCCTCCTCGCCATCGCCATCGCCGCGGCCCTCGACGCTTTCGCCCCCGTGCTGACCCTCCTCCCCCATCCCTGGAACCTCCTCGGCATCGCCCCCGCCGCGCTCGGCGCCGCCCTGGTCCTCACCGCGGGCCTATCCCTCAAGCAACACAGGACCGCCATCAAGCCCCTCAAGCGCCCCAAGGCCCTCGTCACAACCGGCGTCTTCGCAATCAGCCGCAACCCCATCTACCTCGGCTTCGTCCTCATCCTCCTCGGAACCGCCCTCCTCCTGGGCACCCTCACGCCCCACGCAGTCGTCCTTCCCCTCGCTGCCTTCCTGGATGCCCTTTTCATTCGCTACGAGGAGAAGCGGCTCGAGGAGGCCTTCGGCGATGCCTGGCGGGGCTACCGGCGGGCGGTCAGGCGCTGGCTATAGCGCGCGGCGGCCCAGGGTGCATAGTCCGAAGGGAACACCTTGCGCCTCCGCCGCCCCAGCGCTATACTGATGCTACGTTGGGGGGATCAAGAGAGGATGTGAAGAGGTCGAGCCATGAGCATCACCACGCTCGCCACGGCGGAAGACCTGCTGGCCATGCCCGACGACGGCTTCCGCTACGAACTCATCGAAGGAGAGATCAGGAAAATGAGCCCCGCTGGCATGCTACACGGCCTCGTCGCTGGTGAGCTTGTCGGCCTGTTGAGGCAGCACGTGTCCCTGAACAAGCTCGGCGCCACCTTCACAGCGGAGCCGTCGTTCCGCCTCGCCCGCGACCCAGACACCGTGCGGGTGCCTGATGTTGCTTTCATTCGCGCCGACCGCCTCCGCGGCTGGGACCGCGGCGATGCCTGTTGGTCCGGTGCACCCGACCTCGCGGTCGAAGTCGTCTCCCCGGGGGATACCCACCGTGAAGTAGCCGAGAAGGTGGGGGCCTGGCTCGACGCCGGCGCCGCGATAGTCTGGGTCGTCAATCCCGCCTCGCGCTCCGTCACCGTCCACCGGAGCGCCACCGACATCACCACACTCACCGAGAAGGACGAACTGAACGGCCAAGACGTCGTCCCCGGCTTCCGCTGCCGCGTGAGCGAGATCTTCGAGAACCTCTGAGTGCAGACCGTCTACATGATGCTGAACAGATAGATGCCCGCGGCGGCGAGGAGGAGGGCGACGAAGAGGCGGTAGTGGTA
>VGYW01000459.1 GCA_016872875.1 Planctomycetota bacterium
CCCCGTGACCCTGCTTCGGCGCATGCTCGGGGCCGGCGGACGCCTCCGCCTCGACGCCCGCGGCGTCCTGCGTGTTTCCCTTGAGCCCCTCAACACCGCCGCAGAGAACGACGTCTTCGAGCACTTCGTCGCCGAGATCAACGCCCGTGCACCCAGGACTTCCGGGCCTGCCGGCTACCCCATCTGCTTCACTTTGGTCACTCGATCGTAGGCGAAATTGTGGTGTCAGCGCACCCAGATGATCTGAGTTCTGCAAATGAAGATTTGACCCCAAGGACCCGCCTATCATGCCCGTCAGAGTGAACCGACCTCCGTGCCGGCGGACCCGGCAGAGGAATCCTGGCGCGAAGAACCGAAGTTGAGCTCTGCCCCCAATGCCCACGGAAATCCGGTGTGTTGCTGCGGGACGCTTGAGAATCTGGAATTCTGAGAGACCCGAGGGATGACAACGCGGCCTGTGTGGAGGTCTGGCATGTTCACCACCGCACGGATTCGATCCGCTTCTGCCGTTCTCTGCTTCGCGTTGACGCTCTGTGTACGGGCGGGGGAGCAGCCGAGCGGTACGGGCACCGCTTTCTTCGTGGGGAAGGGGGGCTACATGCTGACGTGTGCCCATGTCGTGCAGGGCGCCGGGAAGATCCAAGTCGCAATCGGTGTCAAGAGCCTGGATGCCGCGGTCCTGGCCATTGACGAGGCGCTCGACCTCGCGCTCCTCCAAGCGAGAGTCGAGGGCGTGCCCTCACTGCCATTGGCGAACTCTAACGCCGTGGAAGTCGGGACTGAGGTGCGCGCCTTGGGGTTCCCGCTGTCCCACATCATTGGGGAAGACGTCAAGGCAACGAAGGGCACGATCTCGGGCATCTCGGTGCGGGAGGCGCGGAAGGTGTTCCAGGTTGACGCGACAGTGAACCCCGGCAACAGCGGCGGCCCTCTGGTCAATGAGAGGGGCGAGGTTATCGGCATCGTCAATGCCAAGCTCGCCCACCCCCTCGTGTCTAACGTGGGCTTTTCAATCCCCATCAACTATGCCAAGGCAATGCTAGACAAGGAGGGGGTCGAGTGGGGCAAGGAATCGGGCAAGGGCAAACTCGATGGACCGGCGCTCGTGAAGGTCGTTTCCCCCTCCGTCGCGCTCGTCAGCGTCTGGGCCGCCACGCGGGTGGTTGACCTCGGCCGCGGGGTCAAGATGGAGTTCGTCCGCGTCCCCGCAGGGTCGTTCACGATGGGGTCCGAGAAGGGATCAGAGCACGAGAAGCCCATGCACAAGGTGACTATCCCAAAGGCATTCTATATTGGCAAGTACGAGGTGACACAGGAGCAGTGGCGGGCCGTAATGGGCTCCAACCCGAGTCGCTTCAATGTCCCCAGGAATCCGGTTGTTGGGGTGGGCTGGAACGATTGCCAGGCTTTCCTCAAGAAGCTTAACGAGGAAGTGCGGGGTGCCAGATTCAGTCTGCCCACCGAGGCCGAATGGGAGTATGCTTGCCGCGCCGGCGGCAGGACCGAGTACTGTTTCGGCGACGGCGAGAAGGAGTTGGTGGAATATGCCTGGTATTGCGACAACGCCGACGCCACGCCGCATCCTGTGGGCGGCAAGAAGCCCAATGCCTGGGGCCTCTACGACATGCACGGCAACGCCTGGGAATGGTGCGAAGACCGCTGGCACGATAGCTATCAAGGTGCTCCGGGCGACGGTTCAGCTTGGGCCGATGCTAGGGAAGCAAAGGGGTTCGTACTACGCGGCGGCTGCTGGTACGACAAAGCTAAGGCCTGCCGTTCCGCGAGCAGGGAGAGGTCCACCCCCAGAGGGGACTGGGACGGACAGGGTTGTCGTGTTGTCCTGCGGGACTTCTGAGGCACCGACAGCCCGGACCTGCTGCTAACCACAAGTCTGCACGCCCACCTTGGCTGCCGCCTTCGCAATGGTCACGACCCCACATTCAGTCCCTACATACCAAAGGCAGTCTTTGCGCAAGCACCACCCCGCCCTATCGTACGGCTCCTTGCCTGCTGCAATGAGACCAGGACGCGCCAATGGGCAGATTCCGTTGGTCTTCGCTGCCATCTTCGCTGCCTCCATTCCTTTCTGCTTCACCTCATTCCGTGCTTGCCTTGCGCGTTGGTCCGTTTCTCGCGCTTGCTTGTGCAGTTCGATGATCTGCCTAGCCCTGGCTTGTCCTTCGTCAGCCATTGCAGTACCTCCTGTCAAGTGGCCAACATGCATCGTCCATTAGATCCATGCCCACGAACCGAGTATAACGCAAGGCGGCGCCGTTGTCAACCGCGGAATTGTGGAGGCGGTCTCGGGTGTCAAACCTCCTCTTTCACTTATTCCCTTCCGCCCACCTGAGATGGGGCCGGCGGAGGCATCGGGCGATGGCGCGAAGGGGCCGGCAGGATGGTAGGCGTCTCCTTAAGCCCCACCGGGCCCGCTCCTCCGCGTAGTCGAGGGAGGCAGCGAGGAAGTCGCGGATATCCTCGTCGGTCCATTCGTCGCTCTCGCTGACGGGCCGTTCTCGGATGATCTCGGCTGCTTGGTCTCTCGTGAGCATGCCGGTTGGTCCTTCCAGGGCTGGGCCGATGGCGTCGATGCCTGCATCATGGCGCATCGGTGAGGCGATGTCAAGCGAGACAGGCGGCTCATGGGCGGCCCAGGCAGAGAAGCGCGTCGCGGGTGCGGATGTAGATGCGTCCCTCAAGAATCGCAGGCGTGGCTTCAACCCCGCCCTCAAGCTGGACCTCGTCGAGCTTCTTGCCAGCGGTGGAGACGACGAACAGCGTGCCTTGTGTCAAGGTGCGCGTTGACAGCGAACGCCGCCTCTGGCATATTCGCGCAGGGAAGGGGTCTGTCTGAGGAGGCGTTCCGTGGCGGGATTCAAGCTGGGCGTGGTGCTCGACTGCCTGCGTCTGGGCGTGCGGGCGGGGGTCGAGAAGGCGGCGGAAATGGGCTTCGACGGGTTTCAGGTCTACGTGACGCAGGGCGAGCTTGCGCCCGAGAAGATGCCGCGGAGCGCGCGACGCGAGTTTCGGAGATTCGTCGCCCACCGGGGGCTGGAGATTGCGGCCCTGTGCGTGGAGCTCGGGGGCTATGCCGACCCCGCGAAGCTCGACGAGCGGGTGGAGCGCACCCGCCGCATGCTGGACCTGGGCCTCGACCTCGGCGTGGTGGTTCACTCGAGCCACATCGGCCGCATCCCCGACGACCCCGCCGCCCCCGCCCGCCGCACGATCGCCGATGCCCTCCTCGCCATCGGCTCCTACGCTGCCGAGCGCGGCTGCTGCCTCGCCTGCGAGACGGGACCCGAGGACACGTCGCTGATGCGTGACTTCCTCGCCTCCCTCCGCTGCGACAGCCTCAAGGTGAACTTCGACCCCGCGAACCTCGTGATGAACGGCTTCGACCCCGTCCGCGGCGTCCACGACCTCTCCAACCTCATCGTCCACACCCACGCCAAGGACGGCGTGCGGCGTCCCGACAAGACCAAGGCCCAGGTCCCGTTGGCCGAGGGACAGGTGCCGTGGGACCGCTATCTCGCGGCCCTCCACGAGGTTGGCTACCACGGCTACCTGACCATCGAACGCGAGACCGGCGACGACCCCCTCGCCGACATCCTCCACGCCAAGCGCTTCCTCTCTTACCTCTTCACGTGCGTGACCATCTTGATGGCGTAGAGCGGGATGCGGTGCTCGTTGAGGCCGGCGAGGTCCTGGAGGACGACGAAGTCGGCGCCAAGCTCCGTGACCTTGTAGGGGCCGGGACGCTCCTGGGCGAAGGCGGTGAGCTGGACCGCCGGGCCGGCGTCCGCCATTGCGACGTTCTGGCCGACGCGGAGGTTTGCGAGCACGCCGCCGGCCGGCCTCGCAGGCTCCTGGGCGAAGGCGACGACGACGGCCATCGCCGCCGCGGCCAACGCTGCGCCGAGAAGCCACGCTTTCTTCTTCATACCTGGTCTCCTGTTCAGAGGTGGCGGGGCAGGGAGGCCCCGCCTACAACGATGGGACGCGGGGCACGGAGGCCCCGCCCACAATGAGGGACGATACGAAGAGGTCTCCGGGGGCCAGGCGATGCCCCCGGAGGAAGTCGGCGGCGGACATGGGACGGCTGCCCGCGGGCTGGAGCAGGAGTGGTTGGAGAAGACCTTCGCCGGTCTCGATGGCGAGGGAGCCGCCCCCCGCGGCGGCCACGCGGCCCGGGCAGGCCGCCTGTCCCTCGATGGCGCAGGCTGTGTGGATGACGATGCGGAGCGGCGGCTTGCCGGGCCGCTGCCAGAAGGTGAATGCGCCCGGCCAGGGGTTCATGGCGCGCACGAAGCGCTCGAGGTAAGCGGCGGGGCGGCTCCAAGGGACTGCGCCGCCGCTCTTGTCGAGGGCGGGCGCAAACGTGGCGAGGCGGTGGTCCTGTGGGACTGCGCGCGCGTGGCCCGCCTCGATCGCGGTGAGGGCGCCGACGAGGCACGGCCCGCCGAGCTCGGCGAGGCGTTGGGTCAGGCTGCCCGTGGTGTCGGCGGGGGCGATGGGGACCGCTTGCTGGGCCAGGATGTCGCCGGCGTCAATCCGCCCGGCCATTCGGATGATGGTGATGCCGGTCTGTTCGTCGCCGGCGAGGATGGCGTGGGCGACGGGTGCGGCGCCGCGGTGACGCGGGAGGAGGGAGGCGTGGACGTTGATGCAGCCGCGGGGCGGGAGAGCGAGGAGGCGCTGGCCGAGCTTCTGGCCGAAGGCGGCGACGACGATGGCCTCGGGCGCCCACGCTGCGAGCGAGGCCGCGAATGCGGGCTCGTTCACGTCATCCGTCTGAAGAACTGGGAGGCCGCGCGCGAGGGCGAGCTCCTTGACGGGCGGCGGAACCGGCGCGTGGTGCCGCCCGGAGGGCCGGTCGGGCTGGGTGACGACGCAGGCGACCTGGTGTGCCGAGCCGAGGAGCGCCTCGAGCACCGTTGCCGCGAACTCGGGTGTGCCCATGAAGATGGTTCGCATGGTGAGCTCGCCGTGAGGCAGTTTCCTTGGTTCGCCGCAGAGCAATAGAAAAGTCAGGAACGCCGGCGCCGGCGCTCTTCTGAGTCCCGAAGGGACCTCAGTGGGTTGCCGGCGGCTTCAGCCGCCGGATAGGGCGCGAGACCTGCCAGTCCCGAAGGGACGGCAGAGCCACGCAAGGCGGCGGTCCGGAACCCCATCTGCCGTCCCTTCGGGACTGTCCGTCTCCCGGCGCCCGAGTCCGGCGGCTAAAGCCGCCGGCAACCCACTACGCTCCCTTCGGGAGCAAGAGACCGGGACAACCGCAATCCTGTCCCCTCATTTGCGGGGCAGTGTACCTATCAGTAGGTCGTCAGGACGAACTGCTTCCAGAGGCGCTCGAAGTCCTGAACGGACATGCCGAAGACCTGCTGGAAGGCATCGGCCTGAAGCTGAAACGCCTTGTCCGCGGCCTCCTGGATGACGCGCTTGAGGTCGGCCTCGGACTGGATGTGGATGAAGCCCTTTCGTTCGGGGGCAAGCTCCTTGAGCTTGAGGACGAACTTGCCGATCTTCCCCTTGGTCTTGGCGTTCTGCGAGAGGCAGTGGATGAGGCTCCAGGCCTGGGCGTAGCCCGCGCGGTCGGTGGGCGCGAAGGGCATGACCCAGAACTCGCGCAGCGGCCGGGCCTTGTCGGACGCCACTAGTGCCTTGGCAAGGGCCTGCGACTGCTTGAGGCGCGAATCCTCGGCGTGGTGCATGAACTCGAAGTACTGCGCGCAGCCCTCGTGGAGCCAGGTGGGCAGGTTCACCTCCTTGCGGTAGAGCTGGAGGAAGACGTGGCTCATCTCGTGGATGAGCACCTGTTCGAGGCGGACTCGCTCCTGGCCGAACATGGGCAGTGCGATGAGGGGCTCGCGCTTGGTGGGCCTGCTGAAGCCGCCGGAGAGCAAGGCCGCCGGGCCGCCCACGCTCGCCGCGAAGGGCACGAACTGCTCCCTCGTGGCGAAGAGGAAGACCTTGCACTTCCCCTCCCAGACGACTTCCCCTTCTGGGACGCCGAGGAGCTCGGAGAAGCGGCCGTAGGCCCTTTCGCACAAGGCGGCATAGCCCTTGCCGGCGGCGGGCGGGATGGTGAAGGCCACGACGAAGTGAGTTGACGTGATCGTCTGCGGCTGGGCATCGGGCTGGGCGGGGGCCTCGTGCTTCTTGGGGATGGGCCGCGGCGCGGCGGCGAGAGCAGCCGTGCTCAGGAGCGCAAGGAGCCTCAGAGAGCGTCGGTTAGGAGGCATCGTCTGTCCCCGTGCTCGGCGCCGAGTGCGGCGCCTCGTGGACGGTGATCGAGTCGTTCGGTCCGGCGGCGGCGCGCAGGGTGCGGAGGTGGCGCCGCTCGGCGCGGGCGCGGAAGACGATGCTCTCGTCCTCGCGCTCGGTGGCGAGGACGTGGGCGAGCTCGTGGACGCAGGCGAGGAGGCGGCCGCTGCCGCAGTGGGCGCGAATTGTGACCGGCACCTCGCGCGCGACGGTGAGCGCGAGGACGCGGCGGCGGACTTCGTCCAGCCC
>VGYW01000460.1 GCA_016872875.1 Planctomycetota bacterium
CTCGTTCTCACATCGGGCGAGACCGCGCGCGAGACGAAGTCGGCACCGCCCATCTACATCGGTATCCGTGCGGAGGGCCGAGCATGACCGCCAGCGCCCAGAGTGGTGGCGATTGCGGATTTCGGATTGCGGATTGCGGATTGAAATCCGAAATCCGAAATCTGAAATCCGAAATGGCCCCACCGCCCCGCATCGCCCTCAACCCTGACGACGTGAAGAATGGCCTCGGGCGCCTCGTCCTCACCATCGTTGAGCTCCTGCGCGAACTCCTCGAGCGCCAGGCCCTCCGCCGCATCGAGGCGGGCTCACTCACCGATGCCGAAATCGAGCGTCTCGGCACCACGTTCCAGCAACTCGCCGACCAGGTGCAGGCCCTCAAGCACCACTTCGGCCTGAGTGACGAAGACCTGAACATTGACCTCGGCCCGCTTGGCCGACTTCTCTAGAGGGGCCGTTGGCCGCAACCAAAGGGGATGATTGGATGGATGGATGAATGGATGATTGACTGACACCCATCCACCCATCCATTCATCCCCCCACACAGCGCGCAAGACTTACTAGGACCCACCCAATGAGCATTCAGCAATCCGCGGTGTCCCACAGCGTCGAGACCTCCACCCTCGCCGACGTCCTCGAGCGCGTCCTCGACAAGGGCGTGGTCATCGCCGGCGACATCAAGATCAAGCTCGTGGACATCGAGCTCCTGACCATCCAGCTCCGCCTCCTCATCGCCTCGGTGGACAAAGCGAAGGAGATGGGCCTCGACTGGTGGTCCACCAACCCCGCCTTCTGCTCCAGAGCCAGCGTGCCCGCCCCCACGGACCCCGCCGCTCCCCCTCCGCCATGACACATGGCAGACATAGGTGTCAAGTCTATCCTCTTCACTTATGTCAAGCCCAGGCCGCCGCTACGCGAGCGAGGGGGCGAGGGGGCGAGGGGGCGTTTCCATGCGGGGCTTCGGGGGTGTAGAATGTCGGGACTATGGTGAGCGAAAGGCAGTTCGCAATCGTCGGGGCGGGCGCGGCAGGCCGCGCGCTGGCGGCGGCGCTGGGCGCACGGGGCGCCCGCGTGGCTGCCGTGGCCAGCCGCCGCATCGAGTCGGCCCGCGAGGCCGCGGCGCTGGCCGGCTGCGCCTTCGCCACGGCGGATGCCGCCGCCGCGTGCCGCCGCGCGGACGTGGCGGCTCTGAGCGTGCCCGACGACGCTGTGGAGGCCGTCTGCGCGGAGGTGGCGGCCCAAGGGGGGTTCCGCCGAGGCTCGCTGGTGCTTCATCTCAGCGGGGCGCTGGGCTCGCGGGCTCTCGCCGCGGCGGCCGCCTGCGGCGCGAGCGCGCTGGCGTTCCACCCGGTCCAGTCCTTCGCGCGGCCCGACCCGCGCCTCTTCGAGGGCATCGCGTGCGTGCTGGAGGGCGCTCCCGACGCTGTCGCGCTGGGGACGGAACTGGCGAGGTGGCTGGGGGCAAGGCCCGTGGAGATTCGCGCCGCCGACAAGCCGCTCTACCACGCCGCCCTCTGCATCGCCTGCAACTACATGGTCACGCTGGCCGACGCCGCGGCCGGCCTGCTCGCCGAGGCCGGCGTCGCCGAGGACGCGCTGGCGGTGCTCCTGCCGCTCCTCCAGGGCACGCTGGACAACCTGCGGGGCGTCGGCCTGCCCGATGCGCTCACCGGCCCGATCAGCCGGGGAGACGTTGCGACGCTGCGCGCGCACCTCGAGGCCGTGGAGGGCCGCGCGCCCGCCCTCCTGCCCCTCTACCGCACGCTTGGCCTTCACACCGTGGCCCTCGCCCTCCGCAAAGGCACGCTCACCGAGGGCCAGGCCGACGCCATCCGGCGGCTGCTCGAGACGCGCACGTGTTGGCGAGGATGAATGGATGAATGGATGAATGGATGGGTGGATGAATGTCAGGCAATCATCCATCCATCCAATCATCCCCTCCGGTTGCGGCCCGTGGCCGCGTTGAGGTTCTGACATGGCCGAGAAGGAGTGGCGACTTGTGCGCGGCGGCGGGTCGGCGGAGGCCGCGGCTCTCCTGGCCCGGGCGCTTCCGCTGTTGCGTGCCGTGGTGCGCGGCGAGGCGCTGCCGGCCGACGTGGAGGTGTTGCGGAAGAAGGGGGGACGGAGAGCGCTGCGCGCGCCGGGGCTCGGGGTGCTCAAGGTGTTCGTGCCGCAGGGCGCGCGGGCGAGCTTGGCGGCCACGCTCGCGCCGTCGCGGATGGCGCGCGAGTTCGACACCACCCTGGCCGCGGCCAGGTGCGGCATCCGGGTGCCGCGCCCGCTCTTCCTGGCCGAGCGGCGGGTGCTCGGCGTGCTGCGCGGCGCCGCCGTGCTCTACGAGTGGCTCGAGGGGGCGAGGACGCTCGCAGAGGTCCTCCGCCAGAACGTCGCGCGGCCCGGGCGGCGGCGGGAGCGCGCGGACGACCTCCGCCGCCTCCTCCGCAACGTGGGCGCCCTCATGGGGCGCCTCCAGCGCGCCGGCGGCCTGCACGGCGACCCAAACGCCCGCAACGTGATGGTGCGGCCGGACTCCCCCGACGAGCTGTTTCTCCTCGACTGGCTGGACGGTCTGTTCCTGGGGGAGCGCTATGGGACCTGGGCGCTAGGCGAGCGCATCGCGCTGGCGCGGCCCGCGCACCACTATAAGATGAGCGTGGGCGAGGTGCGGGCGGCCCAGGCGGCCTGGCGGCGCGGGGAGGGCATCCTCCCCCCCTACGCTGCGGTGCAGCGGCGGGGCCTCGTCAAGCTCGTGCTGTGGCTGGTGCGCTGCGGGGCGCCGTTCCGGGCGCTCCTCGACGGGGCGAGGGCCTGGTGGGCGGAAGTCCACGGCACGCCGGGCGGGTGGCGAGCGGCGCTGGACGAGTTGGCCGAGCCGTGCCTCGAATCGGTCCGCAGGCACATCGGCGAGGCGGCGGAGAAGGCGACGCGGGAGACGCGCACCATCGCCGTGCGCCGCGAGGGCCAGGCCGTGTGGTACGCGCGGCGGGGCTACGACCTGCGCGCGGTGCGCGCCGCGGCCGAGGCCCTGCCCGAGGGCGGCTGCACGGAGGAGTTCGAGGTGCGCCGCGGCGTGCCCGACGTCCTGGGTGTCTGGCGGGTGGGGTGCGCGGCTGCGGTGGCAGTGCTGCCGGCTCGGCTCCACGTCGCGTGCCGCCACGCAGGCGGAGCGGGCGACGCCCTGGTCCTGGAGAGCGCCAGGGTGCCCCTTGAGCGCCCGCACTTGACCGGGGCGGACTCCACGCGCCGTCTGGCGGCGTTCGTGCGCCTGGTCCATGCCCTGGGCTTCCGGTTTCGGAGATGCGGCGACGCGACGGTTCGCCAGCAGCCGCGCGAGCTGGGCCGGCTGGGGTTCCGGGAAGGCAGCGGCTACGTGGTGGACGATGCGGGCGCCCTGGCCTTCGAGCCTGGGAGCCCTCTGGAGGCGTCCACTCAACAAGTCGCCGCCTGGGTGGGCGGGACCTGGGGTGCGGCTCAGGCTGAAGAGCTCCGCGCCTCGTGCCGCCCGCTGCGATTCAGCCTGTGACGGTGAGGTCCACGCCGCTCAGCCCGGAGAGCCGGGCGGCCTGTTGGTGGAGCTTGGAGCGGAAGGATGCGGCCTCGCCGGGGTCGGTGGCGCGGGCGAGGCGGCGGGTGAGGTTGCTGGCGCGCCCCACGGCTCGGCTGGCCTCGAAGAAGGTGCGCGAGCCCTCGAATGCCGCGCGGCACTCGGGGGGCCTGGCGGCGAAATACTCGCGGAGGAAGGCGGACATCAGCGTCTCGTCGCGCGCGCACAGGCGGTCGAGCGCCGCGACGAGGTCGGGGCAGAAGCTGCCGTAGCGGGCCTCGATGAGGTCGAGGAGCGTCGCCTCGCCGTCGGGCCGCACCACGAAGTTCCCGCAGTTCACCCTGCCGTGTGTGAGGGCGAAGGGGGAGCCGAGGGGCGCCGCGGCGGCCTGCTCGCGGAACCAGGCGTTCAGGCGCTCGGCCTGCCCCTGGGGCAATCGCCTGGCGAGATTGGCCGCGCGCTTGGCAACGTGGCCCAGGAAGTAAGCGCGGTAGCTGCCCAGGCGCGGAATCCCCGGCCAGCCCCAAGTGCGCCGGGTCACGCTGTGGAAGCGGGCCAGCGCCCGGGCCGCGGCACGCACCGCGGCAACGCGGTCTGGCGCGTGGTCCACGAAGTGGCCTTCCACGAACTCCTCGGCCAGCACATAGAAGCCCCAGCGGAGTCGCGTCAGCGGCGAGAGGTCGCAGCCCAGCAGCCTCGGGACGGGCAGGCCCAGGCGGGCGAAGGACCTGAAGTTGTAGGCCAGCCGGGCCGCGCGCAGCCAGCGGCCGTCCGCGCGAAGGACCACGCGCGGGAGGCCGGCGAAATCCACAAGGTACACGAGCGAGCGCATGCCGCGCGGCGGCGGGCGGACGGCTATCGGCGGCGCCGGGGCGTGGAGGCGGCGCGTCAGCGGCCCGCGGGCATAGTCCGCGACCCTGCTCAGGACCGCCGCCACGCGCGCCTGCTGCGCGCGCTCGGCAGGTGGGTTTTCGACGTTTGGCAGGCGCATATCAGGAGATGCGGCCTGAAGGCCGCACTACGAGCTCCGACCTCCCTCGGCGAGAGCGACACGCGGCTCACCATTGTAGCGGCAGCGCAGCCAGAGTCAACTTGCACCGAGGGGAAGCCATGCTGTACAATCCCCCAGGCGCGGGGCGGCCCGGCAGCCCGCCAGCTAAGCAGTTCTTGTTGCGGAAAGTGGAAGGGAGCTGCTGCCCCAATCACAGGCCAGAGGCCTGTGCCACCAAGCCCCTTGTCTCAGCGGTGGCACAGGCGTCCCGCCTGTGATCGCACTTTCCGCAACAAGAACTAAGCACAGCCCCCACGAGCCATCGGAGGCCGAGCGTATGGCGCAGGAGGTTGACCGCCCGATCTTCATCGTGGCGCCGCACCGCAGCGGCACCACGCTGCTCTACGAGGTCATGGGCCGCCACCCCGGGGTGGGCTATCTGAACCTGGGGAACTGCCGCTGGCCCCGCTCGCCGCGCATCGCGCGCCTCCTCACGCGCCTGGGGATAGGGGACAAGCCGCGCGAGGCACAGGTGGTGTGGGACCGCTTCTGGCGCACGGACGACGATTGCATGGGGGCCGAGGACGCCACGCCCGAGGCCATCGCGTGGCACCGCCGGCTGACGGCCACGGTGCTGCGGCTGCGCGGGGCGCCGCGGTTCGTGGCGAAATACCCGCGCTTCTCGCTGCGGATGGGCTGGCTAAACGCCGTGTTCCCCGACGCGCTCTTCGTGCACATCCTGCGCGACTGGCGGGCCGTGGTCAGCTCGACCCTCGTGAGGCGGTCCAAGCGCATCCACCGCAGCCGCAAGTGGTACGGCATGCGCATCCCCGGCTGGCGGCAGATGGACGACGTGCCGTGGCCCATCGCGGCCGGCCGCCAGTACCGCGTGACCACCCAGGCCATCGAGGGGCAGGGGCCGGTCTTCGGCAGCCGCTTCCTCTCCGTCCGCTACGGCCGGCTGTGCGCCGAGCCCGTGGCCACGCTGCGCCGGATCATTGACCACTGCGGCCTGTCGTGGACCGCCGCCTTCGAGCAGGCGGTGCCCCGCGAGCTGAAGAGCGCGAACTACAAGTGGCGCGAGACGCTCGACCCGGCCGACATCGAGCGCATCAGGGCCGAGGACCCCGCGTTCTTTGCCGCGCATGAAGAAGCGAACTGAGCCCTCAGGCTACAGCTTCATCTTCAGCAGGAAGGCGAGCACTTCGTCGAGGAGGAGCGCGTTGCCGAAGGAGAGGGCCCAGCCGCCGTCGGGCGTGAGGCGCCAGGAGAGGGCCGTGGGGTCCAGAATGCCTGGGACCAGCTTTGGGGGCTCGGGGTAGCGGATGGTGACGGCGAGGAGGCGTTGGCCGTCCGGGCCGTCGCGCCACTGGACGCCTGCGATGTCGGCGCGTTTGGTGTCCACGCTGCGGAAGGCGGTGGCGAGGTGCCAGGCGCAGAAGTCCTCGGCGCGTTGCGCGCCCAGGGGCGCGCCGCCGAGGGTGGCCCGCAGCGCGCCGTCCTGAAACGTCAGCGCCGCCAGGACTCCCACCACGTAGGCCGGGTGCTCGGTGCCCAAGCGGTCCACGAGCTTCCGGGCCTCCTCGATGTCGTCGGTGCAACTTGCCCTGAAGAGGCTGAGGCCGGGCGCGCCGCGGCCGCGGACGATCTCCTGGTGGAGCTCGCCGATCCTGCGGAACTCCTCGGCGTTGGGCTGGCAGAAGCGGCGCACGAGGTCGCTGAAGCGGCCATCGGCGGCCAACTGGAGGAGCTCGCGCGTCAGACCGCGCACGGCCCGCTCCTCGGGCGGCAGCTCGGCGGAGCGGGTTAAGACGCGGCTCGGCGCCGCGAGAAGGACGAGCGCTAGGAGGCCCAGGACGCCCGCGAGGGCGACGAGGGCCTTCGCCCACGGGATGGGCGGGCGGCGCACGCCCGCGCGGTAGAGGTCGCAGCCGCACTCCAGGCAGAAGCGTCCCTTCGGCGGCAGCTCGGCGT
>VGYW01000461.1 GCA_016872875.1 Planctomycetota bacterium
CTTCGGGGGCTCTACGCTGGCGGGGCCTTTTCCCAGGGCTCCCTTCGGTCGCCCTGGGCTACGGCTCAAACGCCCCCATTCGGGGGCTAAACCCCAGCCCCCAGAAGATGTGGGCAAAGATCAGGGCGAAGCCCTGGGCTGCTATAGTACGCCCCTGTCGGGGCTCCAGAGTCGTTCACCAGAATTGGGGCGCCGGGGTCACGATTGGCGCAGATTTCTCATGGAACCAGCGGGCCGGAGGCGCGTCTAAGAAGTCTGAGGAGGCGGAGTCTCCATGTCCTGCGCCCTTGAATGAGGAGCGAAGAGGCCATGTCTACACTTGTCAGGCGGGTGGTGAAGGGGGTGGGGCTGGTCGTCGTCACGGGACTTGTCCTGACGGCGTTCGGCCAAAGACTGGCGAGCGAGGATGAGCTTTACTCCAACGGGGTCAGGAACTTCCGTGAGAAGTCGTTCCGCCCGGCGACGGAGGCTTTTGAGGAACTGCTCAAGCGGTTCCCGAAGTCGGAACGGGCTCGCGAGGCGCAGTTCCTGCTCGGCGAGGCCTACCGCATCGCCCGCCAGTTCGGGAACGAGCCGACGTATCCCAAGGCGGAGACTGCATTTAAGGTGTTGACGGAGGGGACGGTGGAGGACCTTTGGAAGGCGCGGGGCCAGCGGGGGCTGGCACAGTTGTATATCGGCTGGAACTACTGGCAGCGGCAGCAGGAGGTGAGGGACCTGCTGGACAAGTCGGCAGCCGGCTTCGAGAAGGCGGTGAAGAAGGACTCGCCTGTGGGCCTAAAGCGCGAGCTGGCCGAGGTTTACATCGAGCGAATCCAGGCCGGGGTGAACGAGATGGGCTACATGTCGCCCGACCAGGTGAAGGAGATGTTGAAGCAGCGTGAGGAGTCGAAGAAGGCGGCGGAGCCTGCGGCGAAGGCGGCGCCGGCTCCCGCGGCGCAGCCGGCGGCTCCCGCCGCACCGGTGCGGCAGATGGCGGCGCCGGCGGCAGAGCGGCGCGGCATGAGGGCGCCGATGCCGCCACGGCCCATGCCGGTGCCCCAAGACCCCGACGAGGCGTTCAAGAAGCGACTCGAATGGTATAAGCAGGTGGACGAGCTGATTGCGAAGGTTGACGCCCTGGGGGCGGGGAAGGACCTCGAGGCGAAGGCCAGATGGACCGTGGGACAGCGGAGCGGGAGCGATGAGTACCTGCTGCAAATCGTTGAGAAATATGCAGATACGGAGTGGTGGGACGATGCAGTGTTCCACCTTGCCCAGCGGCGCGAGAGCCAGGGGAAGTTCATCGAGGCCATCGCGCTCTACGCCAAGCTCACCGAGCGGCTCAACGAGCAGCAGAGCCGCTTCGTGCGCAACGCCAGGCAGCAGGTGGAGAACATCCGCCGGCCGCAGCTCACCGTCCACTCGCAATACGCCTGCCTGCCGGGCGTGAAGCCATCGCTCGGCTACTCGTGGCGGAACCAGGACAAGGCGACGTTCCGCATCTTCCGCGCCGAACCCTTCGGCCAGCCGCACCACGCCGACCTCCACAGCATGGCCCGCGCCGGCAAGGGGCAAGAGCTCAAGGCATGGGACGTGCCCCTCGAGAACAGGAAGGAGCACGAATACCACAACTCCCAGATGGAACTGGACTTGAGCGAGCAAGGCGTCTACCTGATCACGGCCGACGGCGGCGGGGTGCATGCCGAAGCGACCGTGCTGATCAGCCAGTTGGCCATCGTGACCAAGGGCGCGCACGACAAGACGGTAACCTACGTGGCCGACGCGCTTTCGGGCGAGCCGGTCCCCACGGCGGACGTGCAGGTGGCCTGGTGCTGGTGGGACGGCGGCGGGCAGAGGTGGGCCAACGCCAAGGGCGCCACAAACGATGGCGGCTTCTTCACCCACCCCGTGACCGACCAGCGGCACAGCCAGTTCTACCTCCTCGCCAGGAAGGGCAACTCCTACGCCTTCACCAACTCGCATCGCGGCTGGTGGAGCCCGATGCAGCCGGGGCTGTGGCTCTATGGCTATACGGACCGCCCGGCCTATCGCCCCGACGAAGATGTCCACTTCAAGTTCATCGCCCGCCACTACAACGGCAACGAGTTCGAGAATCTGGCGGGCAAGCCCTACATCGTGGTCATCAACGACCCGCAGGGCGGCAAGCTGTATGAGAAGACCCTCACGACCAACGAGAACGGCACCCTGACGGACACAGTGAAGCTGGCCAAGGAACCGAAGCTGGGCCAGTACAGTATCAACGTCCGTCAGCCCGACAACCGCGGCAGCGGTCACGCACAGTTCAGGGTAGAGGAGTACAAGCTCCCCGAATACAAGGTGGAGATCACCACGAGCAAGGACACCTACCGCGTGGGGGAGAAGCTGGAGCTCAAGATCGCGGCCAGCTTCTACTTCGGCGGCCCGGTGCAGGAGGCCGACTGCGAGGTCGTGGTCCGACAGAATGAGTACTGGCATTACTACGTCCCCTACCGCAAGTATGCCTGGTACTATGAGGACTACGAGGGCTTCGGGCGCCGTGGCCGCTGGTGGGGCGGCCGGGGCGGTGGCGGCACGGTGGTGAAGACCGAGAAGCTCAAGACCGATGCCAAGGGCATCGCCACCGTGACCATCGAGACTCCTCAACTCCCCGAGCAGGAGGACCAGCGGCGCGACTACACCTACTCGGTGGAGGCGCGCGTGGTAGACAAGAGCCGCCGCGAGATCAGAGGCTCCAAAGACATCCGCGTAACCGTCAAGCCCTTCTACGTTTACGTCAATCCCAAGAACCACGTCTACCTGCCCGGCGACAGGATCGAGGTGGACGTGATGGCGAAGAACGCGAACGACAAGCCGGTCAAGACGGAGGGCATGTTCCGCGTCTTCCTGGCCAGCTATAGCGAGGAGAAGGAGAAGACGCTCCGCAAAGAGGGCAAGCCCTACGACACGAAGGCGGTCTACGACCTGAAAGAGCTCGACGCCCAGAAGCTCGCCACAAAGGACGACGGCACAGCCACTTACGCCTTCACCCCCGACCAGGCAGGCTACCTCCTGCTTGAAATGACCGCCCTCACCGCCAAGGAGGAGAAGGTCATTGGCAGCGGATGGGCCTGGGTCGCCTCCAAGAAGGAAAAGTACCTCGGCGTCCGCCTCAGCGGCGTCCAGGTCATCCCCGACAAGCAGACCTACAAGAAGGGCGAGACGGCGCAGGTGCTCCTCGTCTCCCAGTACCCCAACGCCCACGTGTGGCTAGGTGTCGAGGGCGACAGGATTTACGACGACCAACTGGTGGTTGTCCGCGAGCGCTCAAAGCTCATCACGATGCCGATCAAGGACGAGTATTCGCCCAACGTGTTCGTGACCGCGAACATGGTGAAGGAGGCGATGCTCTGGCGCCATCAGGCCCAACTCGTTGTCCCGCCTGAAGATAAGTTCATTGACGTGAAGATCACCACGGCCAAGAAGACCTATCTCCCCGGCGAGACCGCCCAGTTCGAAATCCAGGCCACCGACCACAAGGGGCAACCCGTCCAGGCCGAGCTATCTCTAGGAGTAGTGGACAGTTCGGTCTACTACATCCAGAGCGAGTATGCCCAGGACATCCGCCAGTTCTTCTACGGCCGCAAGCGGGGCCTGGCGATCAACACCAACTC
The DNA here is from genome assembly GCA_016872875.1 of Planctomycetota bacterium. The sequence continues at coordinate 3,633 of VGYW01000461.1, forward strand.
CAGCTTCTCGCAGCTCCGCTACAAGCGGGCTGGCGAAGCGGCGGAGGAGCAAGCCGAGGCGCGGCAGCAGCTTGGCCAGTTGAGGGAGCAGCGGCTCCGCGGCGCCATGGACGAAGGCGCCGGCTGGGGCGGCGGCGTCGAGCGCGAGTTCGCCCGCCGCGCGATGGCACCTTCAGCGGCCAAGGCCGCGGCCGAGCCCCAGATGGCCAACGCCATGGCGGCCGATGGGAGGATGATGGACAGGGCGGAGAAGAAGGGCGGCGGCCCTGGCGCAGGCTCCCCCGAAGAGCTCGCCGAAGCCGTGATGCGCGAGGACTTCAGGGCGACGGCCTTCTGGCAACCCGCCGTCACCACCGGCGCCGATGGCAGGGCGCTCGTGCAGGTGAAGTTCCCCGATAGCCTGACCGACTGGACGGCGACCGCAAGAGCCGTGGACAAGAGGACTTGCGTCGGCACCGTCACCTTCAGCACGCAAACGAAGAAGAACATCATCGTCCGCCTCCAGTGCCCGCGCTTCTTCCAGGAGAAGGACACCGTCACCCTCTCGGCAATCGTCCACAATTATCTGGAAGTCGAGAAGGCGGTGAAGGTTACGCTCAAGCAGACTGGCCTGAGCGTCACCCAGGCGCCCGTCGTCACCGTCAAGGTGCCCAAGGGCGGCGAGGAGCGGGTGGACTGGCTGGCCCAGGTCACTACACCCGGCGAGGCGAAGGTGCAAGTGCTTGCCCAGACCGATGTTGAATCCGACGCGATGGGCAAGACCTTCCCCGTCCTCCCCCACGGCATCGAGAAGTTCCTCGCCAAGAGCGGCTCCGTGGGCGAGCCACTCAGCGCCGCCGAGACCAAGCCAGGCGAAAGCCCCCCTCTGAAGAGCGAGGCGACTGAAACCCTCGTCCTCCCGGCCCAACGCAATAACCTGGCTACAGTTATGAACATTGACCTAAGCCCCTCGATTGCCTCGACCATGCTCAACGCCCTCGACTACCTGGCGCAGTACCCCTACGGGTGCGTGGAGCAGACGATGAGCCGCTTCGTCCCCGCGGTCGTCGCGGCCAAGACCCTCCGCGACCTCGGCGTGCGCAACGAGGCACTCGAGGCCAAACTGCCCGACATGATAAGTAAAGGGCTGGACAGGATTTACAGCTTCCAGCGCGGCGATGGCGGCTGGGGCTGGTGGGGCGGCGCACCCCAGTGCGATCCCTGGATGACCGCCTACGCGACCTATGGCCTGACCCTCGCCAAGCAAGCAGGGGTTAACGTAGACGACAGCCGCATCCAGCGCGGCGTCGCCGCCCTCAAGGCCAACCTTGTCCAGATCGAAAACTCGGATGACTCGCTGGCCTACGCACTCTATGTGCTTGCCCAGCACAAGGTTACGGAGCCGAAATGGCTCGAGGCCGTCTGGGGCCGCCGCGAGAAGCTCAACGCCTACACCCGCGCCCTCATGGCCCTCACCTTCAACAAGCTCGGCGACCACGAACGCGCCCGCATCATGCTCCGAAACCTCGAAGACCGCCTCGACGAGGACAAGGAGAACAAGACGGCCCACTGGGGCAAGACCCAGGGCTACTGGCGCTGGAGCGACGACGCGGTAGAGGCAACCTCTTACGCACTAAAGGCTTACATCGCCGAGGAGCCCAACAGCCGCATCATCAAGCCGACCATGAAGTGGCTCGTCTTCAATCGCCGCGGCAACCAGTGGAAGTCCACCCGCGACACCGCCAAGGCCGTCTACGCCCTCTCCGACTACATCCAGACCTCCCGCGAGCTCGACCCCAACTACAAAGTCACCGTCTTCGTCAACGACAAGCCGGTCAAGGAGCTCGTCGTAAACAAGGAGAACGCGCTGAAGCTCGATGGCCGCATCTCCTTGGGCGACAGCGACTTGAAGAGCGGCGAAAACAAAATCCGCATCGTCAAGGAAGGCGCCGGAAACCTCTACTACACCACCGGCATGTACTTCTACACCAAGGAGGACAAGATCACCGGCGCCGGCCACGAGCTCTTCGTCAACCGCACCATGCAGAAGCTCGAGCTCGACAAGGAGAACAAGGAGAAGCGGACGCCCCTCGACTACGGCGCAAGGCTCAACAGCGGCGACCGCATCGAGGTCACGCTCGACATCGAGGCCAAGAACGACTACGAGTACCTGGTCTTCGAGGACCCGAAGCCGAGTGGTTGCGAAGCCGTAGAGGTGCGTAGCGGCTGGACTTATGGCGGCGGCCTCGGCGCCTACATGGAAGTCCGCGACCAGAAGACCTGCTTCTTCGTCAGCCGCCTCGCGCAGGGCAAGAGCAAGCTCACCTACCTCCTCCGGGCGGAGGTCCCTGGCACCTTCAACGCCCTGCCCACCAAGGGCTACGCGATGTATGTGCCTGACATCCGCGGCCTTAGCGACGAAATGCGCCTCCTCATCGGCGAGCGCCCGGCGACCACCGTCGGCATGCTTCGCTGAGGCGGCTGTTCTTGCTCTCCCAGACCGGTCGGATCCGTCGAATCACTCGATTGAGTCGAGTGAATCGAGTTAGTCGAATCAGCGGCAGGGCGTGCGTACCCTTCGGCTCCGCTCAGGACCGGCTCTGCGCGCGGAACCCACAATCGGGCGGGCGGCTTCCCAGCCGCCCGCCCACTTCTTTGGCCACTTGTTCCCTTCTTCACTTGTCACTCTCACTCCTCACTCTCCCCCCCAAGGGTCCCTTT
>VGYW01000462.1 GCA_016872875.1 Planctomycetota bacterium
AGGCCGCTCAGCTCGACCCGCTGCTCGAGCGTGCCGGCCCAGGCGGAGGCCAGCTCCTTGATCCGCGCGGCCTTGGGGTCGATCTGGCGGAAGAGGTCGGGCTTGGCCGCGCGCTCGTCGGGCGTGGCGAACTCGCTGTGGCCGCAATAGTCGGCCCACAGGCGCTTGCCGGTCATCTTGTCGAAGCAGATCACGAACGACGGGTCGGCGTTGACGACCAGGCGGTCGCCGATGACGAGGGGCTGGGCGCAACTGAATCGCGGGGCGTTGGGCAGGCTCGCCTCCCAGAGGATGCCCTGCGACTCGGCCTGCTCCTCCGGGGAGCGCCCCCAGAGGACGACCTGGAAGAAGCCTGAGTTCTGCGGCAGGTTATACATGTCAGCCCAGTTGTCGGCCCGCTGGCTGGTGAAGACCTTCACGAGCAGGCTGTTCCAGCCCTTCTGGAGGTCTACTTCCTTGTCGGCGAACCGCAGCTCCTTCTCGTCGGTCTGGTGGACCGGCTGGCCGTTGAGCCAGAAGCGGCAGGTCGGTCCCATCAGGCGCATCATCAGCCGCCCGCCCTCGTGCGAGTGCAGGTAGGCGTGCGCGTAGAAGACCTTGGCCGCCATATCCGGGTAGTGGGGTTTGAGGTTGAGGAGCGACCCCGTGGATGCGACCCTCTTCCACTCGGCGCCGCCGGCCTTCTCCCCTGCATCCGGCCGCAGCCCCGCCTCGCCAGGGACGGATTCCTTGGCGAGCAGCTCGGCGGTCTCCGCCTTCGGGTCGTAGGGGAAGGGGCCGAGGACGAGCCACTCGGGGATGTTCCCGAGGGCGGCCGGGCTGGACCCCGGACGCGCGCCAGCCGGCCCCGGCCCGAGCGAAGTCGAGGGCTTGGCCGCCTGGGTGGTCAGCCCCTTGAGGGTCGCCGAGATGCGGCCCCACTTCACCGGCGGGTCGGCGTTCGGGAACAGCCCCGTTCCGTCGCCCCGCCAGCCCCACGAGGCCGGCACCTGGCCCGCGGCCGCCGCACCGGTAAAGAGGGCGACGCACCCGAGCGCCACGACGACGCCGCGCGTGACGGATGAGTTCATTGGGCTTCCCCTTTGGCTATGCAGTAGAGCTTGCGGCCACTGCGAAGGAACATGGACTTCCCGGCGAAGGTCGGCGTGCTGCCCGTGCCCGAGCCGAGGCGGTTCCGGCCGACCTGCTTGAACGTCCTGCCGGGCTGGAGGACAAGCGTGTCCCCGCGGTCGTTGCCCACGAAGAGCAGGCCGCCGGCCAGGCACAGGCTTGAAAGGACCATTGCGTTGCCCCCGCCGCCGCCCCCCTCTTCGGCCGGCGGGATCGGCAGCGGATGCTCCAGCACTATCTCCCCCGTGCGGGCGTCGAGCACATAGTACGTCGCTCCGTCCGCCACGGTATGAACCAGCCCCTCGTGAGCGACCGGCGAGGCATAGAAGTGGCCATCCGGGGCCTGCGACCACGCCTGCCTGGGCTGAAACGGCTCCGCCTTCTCGAGCAGCTCGGCCGCCTTGGCCACGGAATCCATGAAGAATGCCGTCTTCCCCAGCACGACCGGGCTGGCATAGTTGAGGCCCCCGAGGCCGCGCGCGAGGAGCTTCCCATCCTCGACCCGGACGACACACCCGCCGGGTGTGATCGCCACGTCCTGGCCGCCCAGGCGCTCCACGAGCGGCGTCCCGTGGCCCTCCACGGCCTCCGTGACTTTCCACAGCACCTCGCCCGCCTTCGCGCTGAGCGCGGTGAGGCATCCCATGTGAACCAGCAGCCTCTCCCCCGCCAGGACCGGGGAGGCGCTGCGGCCGTCCTTGCTCAGGGGCCGGATGCCAAACGCCTTCACCCACGCGCGCCGGCCCTCGAAGTCGTAGCAGGCCACCAGGCTGCTGGCGAACTCGACGTAGACGTGCGTCCCATCGGTGGCGGGCGTGGGGGCCGCATTGCCGCTCCCGAACTTCCCCTCGACCACGTCCTTGGCGGCCTCAGCAGGGATCTGCCCAGCCCCGTGCCCGCGCCGCCACAGCTCCTTCCCGCTCGCCGCGTCCACGCAGACCAGGACGTCCGGCTCGACGCTGACGAAGACTCTGTCGCCGCTCACAACGGGCGAGGAGAAACCATCCCCCACGTCGGCGGCCCAGCGCACGTTCTGCTTGTCGCTCCAGACTATGGGCGGCTGGGCGTTCCGATAGACTCCGGAGCCATCGCCGCGCCAGCCCGATACAACGGGCTCCGCGGCTCCGCAGGCTCTTCCCAGAAGGACCCCGAGGGCTAGGCCCAGGTCCCATGCGAGCGACTGCGTCCGCAGCACCATCTTCCTCTGCTTGCAGCCACTTGGGTCGGTCGAATGGCGCGATCATACGCCTCTGCCGGCAGGGGCGTCAAGCCGCGGTTCAATGGCGGAGCCCGCAGGTGGGCATGCCCGGGATGCTTGCATGCCACGGGCGGGCGCGTACAATCGTCGTCGGCGAGTTGAGGAAGGACTGGTTCGACGGCGACCCCGAAGGCGGCCTCAACCTCTACCTACGCTGGGAGACTAGCGACCTTGTGGATGAGCCTGGCCGCTGGGAAGTGACCGCCTTCCTGACCGGTGGGCAGGGAGGGGCGCCCAAGGAGGAGTGCATGGTGGACCTCACCCCGCGTCGCTGCCAGAAGTTCAAGGCGGCCCCCGGCGGCCAGTTCCGGTGGACTAACACCTCGCTCGCTGACGGCAAGGTTGTCCAGTCCGGTTCCGCCACGTCCGACAAGTGGGGCATGGTCACACTGGACAAGCTCACCGTGACCAAGGGCAAGAACCGCGTGAGCATCCAGAAGCCATAGGGAGACCTGACATGGAGCGGAGAGTGTTGACCCTGTCGCTTCTGGCGGGAGCTGCGATGGCGGCCGGGTCGGCCCCGGCCGCCGGCCAACCGGCCCCCGAGCGCAAGGGAGTGCTCGCGGGCCTGCCGAGTCCGCCAGGCCCGACCATCGGGAAGATCAAGGCGCTCGGCGACAACGAGTGGCTGAACCTCGGCCCGCCCGCGCCCGACCCCAAATGGGGGAAGGCCCGGGGCCGCTCCTGGAGCGCCAAGATGCCCTACGCCGGCGACCTGGGCGGCGCCTTCCTCAACGGCCAGGGCGTCCACGGCTACATCAAGCCTGACGGCTACTTCATGGACGACATCTGGTTCTACGACCTCAACGGCCATCGCTGGATCTGCCTCTACCCGGGAACAGACACCCGGAGCTTCGTGGAGAACATCAAGAAGGGCGAGCTGAAGGTCAACGACGACGGCCAGTTGGTGGACAAGGAGGGCCAGCCGGTGCCCTTCTCGGCCATCGCCGGGCACAGCTATCAAGCCCACACGTATGACCCCGACCTCCGCAAGTACGTCTTCGCCGGCGGTGGGGGCGGCATCGGCAACGAGCAGCACGTCAGAGACCAGGAGTGGTGCAAGAAAGGCCGGGAGCTGCTCGCCCAGCAGGGCAAGGCCGACAAGGTGGCCGGCGCACCCTACTACTTCAACACCGTCACGGGCAACTTCGAGCGCCCCCCGCTCGGGGCCGGCTTCGGCGGAGTCCTCTTCTACCTGCCGGGCAAGAAGGCCCTCTGGGCCTACGCCGGGGGTGGGGTGACGCTGCTCGCCGACCCGGCCACCCACAAGCGCGCCGACGCCGGCGCCAAGGGGCCCACCCCGCAGGGCATTGATTTCGGGGCCTGCTACGACCCCAAGCGCGACCGCATCTGCGTGGGCGGAGGCTCATACCGCGGGCCCTACGGCAAGGACGAGGGCTTCGTCTACATCTACGACCCCAAGACCAATGCCTGGTCCAACCCGCCGAACAAGGAGCACGCCATGCGCTGGCCCGGAGCCAACTACTGCTGCGTCCACTACGACGCGGCGGCTGATCGGGTGCTCTGCCTGTTCGGCTGGTGCATGGACCCCAAGAACCGGGGCATCTCCGCCTACGACCCGGAGGCCGGCGCCTGGGACGCCCCGCTGCCGATCCCCGCCGAAGTGGTCTCCCACTGCGTGCACGGCTTCTACTCCCCGGAGGTCAACGCCCACTTCATCTACACCGCCGGCGACAGCGACGACCGCGGCACGATGTGGGTCTATCGCTACAAGCGCGGGACGCTTCCTGGGAGCGCGAAGGAGGAGAGCAGGCGATGACGAATCCACGTGCTGGGCTGCCGCGACGGCTCCTGCTGCTCGCGGTCCTCGTCGCCGCAGGACGCCCGCTCAACGGAGGCGAGGCACAGAGGCCATCATTGAAGGAGGCGCTCGCCCAACTCAGGGACCCGCCGCCGTGGCTCGAGTCGGTCTCCGTTGACTTCGACACCTCGAAGCCCTGGAACAAGGCGTGGGACCGCATCGAGCAATTGCTCTTCACGGCCGACCCCGCCGACCGCAGGAAGGCCGTCAAGCTGGCCTATGTCTACCAGAAGGAAGGAAAGGCCAGGGACGGGCTCCCCGCCGCGACCTACTTCCTGGCAGGCGAGTACGCCTGGGCGCTGGTGGAACTCCAGAAGCTGGCGAAGAAGGACAGCGGCGCCTGGTCCAGGAGCGCCTCGTGCTACCGGCACTTCGGCGAGCACCGCAAGGCGCTCGATGCCCTCGCGGAAGCGCTGAAGTCCCTGCCCGACCCGCCCTGGGCCTCCTTCGCGGAAGCGGGCATTCTGGCCGCTAGAGGCGACATCTGCGCCGAGTTGGGCGACGCCGCTAAGGCGAGGGAATCCTATCAGCGGGCCATCCAGCGCTACGAGGGGAGCAAGCTCCCCAACGATTCCCAACTCCTCATCCGGCGAAACGTCGAGCGGGTGGAGGCCCGCCTGGAGCTCCTCGAACGCTCCGCGCTCAAGTCAGCCCGGCTCAAGGACGGCACCTGCACGGGCACGGCGTTCGGCTATTCGGACAACATCCTCGCCCGGGTCACCATCGAGCGAGGCAGGATTGCGGACATTCAGCTTGAGCACAAGGAGCGGGCCGACCTCGGGGCAAGGAGGATACTGCCCGAACGGATCATCGCCAAACAGGGCCTGGAGGTGGACGGTGTGACCGGCGCCACCGTCACCTCCCAGGCCATCGAGACGGCGGTCTTCCGGGCGCTCAGGAGAGCCGCCGGCATGTGAGCGGACCAAGGGCGAAGGACGACGCTGGGCTGGCTTATCGTTATATGACACTGCTATGTGCTGATTTGGCAACGCTTTACAACGACGCCATGGAGAACTGCGTAGGATGCACCAGGACGCGACCGGAGAGCACCCTTAGACCAATACCACCTTCAGGCCCCGGGGGGAGGGAGCAGTTCGACGTAAGCGTAGTATAGAATGGCGCTTGCGGCGATCGGCCCGGAAACCCGAACGCTCGCGCCGGAGGCCCCAAATCGCGTTTGGGTGAGTCGCCCTTTCCAGACAAATCTGACCGTGACACTTCAACCCTCAGGGGGTGACAGTGACCTTCACGGAGGCCATGCGTTCAAGGATGCTGTCTGCGGCACGGAGTGTGACGGTGTATCGCCCCGGCCGGGCGTAGGTGTGGGTGACGGCCGGGCCGTAGGTGATCTCCGTGTCGTCGCCGAAGTCCCAGGCTGCTTGAGGGCGCTCGGGGCCGTCGGGGTCCGAGACCGTGCCCTTGAGGGTGAGCGCCCGACCCGCCCTGGCGGTGATCTGGGCCGGCCCCTCGATGGTCGCCACGGGGGGCTGGTTGGCTCTGACCGGCTCGGTCTTGAGGCAGTTCAGCGCCGTCAGGCTGTCCAGCGGCACGGCCCGCGGATTCTCCGACTTGTGGATGAGGATCATCATGCTGTCGCCCCGCAGGCTCCAGGGGTCCGCCGGGTCGTGCGCCCGGAGGTTCACGCCGCGGGCCGCTGTGCCGTTGAGGGGGAGCTTGCCTGTCTCGACCCGGCAGACGAAGCGCTTCGTCTCGCCCGGCTGGAAGACGGGGGTCTCAAGCCCGAGTTCAGCCTCCCCGGCATCCACTGCGCCGTTCGCATTGGCGTCGAGGTAGATGCCCCGGCCATCCCAGGCTGGGACCTTGGCGAAGGCTGCGAAACGCGAAACCCAGTAGGAGCAGGGCTTGGTGCAGGTGTGTGTGACCTGGAAGGGCACTTCCACGGAGGACTGGTTAGGGGGAATGGCGAGACGGGCTACCTTGCGAGCAGGGTTGTAGCGGACATCCACGCCCGGCTCCTCCCGCCAGACGCGGAGCTGGTCAATCCCGAATCGGGGGGCGGCGTACGAGTTGGCCGTCGCGCCCCAGCCCCGTTCCACCACCGTGTACCAGCGGCTCAGGGTGTCGAAGTACCGGGCGTCCGTGTCCTGGAGCGGCTCAT
>VGYW01000463.1 GCA_016872875.1 Planctomycetota bacterium
TACTGGCAGGAGTCTAACCAGCGGGCCGATCGTGGCCACTGCAAGCGGCGGCGTCGTGAACTCAGACTACGAGGCATCAAACTGTCCCAACTCAGGAAGTGCTTCAATGTTTTCTAGCGTTGTAGTGCTAGGAGGCTACCAGAATCGTCTGATGGGTACCTGGCCACAACCAAGTGGCCCAGAAGCTCGAACGGGTCTCGACACTCGTCCTGGCTGCGGTAGAGCCTCAGAAGCTCATCCCTCTCCAGAAGGACGCCGTCAGTGTGCACATAGAAACCCCTGTCGGGTTTCTGGCCGGATGGGGCGTCCCTTCGCAGATAGAAACGGCGCGGGAAGCTATGAATAGTAGCTTGGTCCACAGCCAAGGGGCGAGAACTCTCTGGATCGGTCGCGAACCTCTTCACGGCCACATATCCGTCGAATTCTGCTCTCTCGCACTCCTCGAATGGTTGGACCTCGGCACCATTGGGTCCACGGACTCTGTAAACCTTGTGCAGCAGGTACTCCGTCACAGGATTCACATCGGGCGATGCAATGACAATCACATCGGAACCACCCAAGTGGGCCTCGACGCCGTCGCGGAAGACTTTCAGAACCTCTCCCATGACCCTTGCTTCGTTAAGGGTAGCGGACTCTTGCTCTGCCTGCTTCCTGGCGGCCTCTAACTCTCGCCTAAACGCTTCTTCGGGGGAGTATAGCGGCGTGGCCAACTCAATTGACATTGCCTCTCGGACCAATGGAAGGTAAGAGTAGAGCTCCGATATTGCACGCACGTCCCAGTCTCCCACCATCTCTCGGTTCAACGCCGGGCTGTGAATGGCACCGGTCAACACCTTCAGTTTGCGCTGGGGTTGGAAACGGTCCCAGAACGCGCGCCGTTGTCGGTCAGGCAGATCCCGCTCCAAGAGGCGTACCATTATTTCAGCAGCTTTGGCCTTGAATTCATAAGGCTTCGCCTCTTCGTACTCGGCGTACCATAGGGCGCGAATGTCGAATGCCAGGTTCGAGTCACGGTGTGGACCCACTCTAGCAGGGCCGGCCTTGGATATTGGTATCACGCTGAGATCCCGCGCGTGGCAGTATCCGAGCCAGAAGCAGGCGATGGGGTCATTATCGGTGATGTCGATAATCGTGCAGAAGGATGATTCGAGACTTTCGGATATTTCCTGAAAGCTACCCTTACCGTCAACCTTTGTTGTGAGAACGCTTGAGAAAGTGCCCCAGTCCTGCGTCTTGGCCACTATCCCTGCCCACGCCTCGTTTCTGTACCTGGCACCGTCCTTCTCAATGTCCAGTCTAATCTCCGCCATGGCAACCCCGACAGCCCCTTTGAGCACGTCTTCAAGGCATATACCTATATCCTGCCTTCTTGTCGGTTCCGCGGAGCCAGTGGTCAAGAGATGTCCCGCAATCCTAAGATACCTCTCAACTGCCTCAGCGTCTCTGTACTCGGCAGGCTCGGGGTGCTCCTCGCCGCTAGCACTTGGCCTGTCCACCGACAGGAAACGTATCTCCAATTTCCGCTGCTTCCTTTGCAGAACCGGGGGACGAAACACGAACCTCTCCAGCCTGTGGCCATCTATGTCTAGTTCCAGTTTCCCAACCCCGGGATACACGAGCACTTGGCTGGTTTCCGATAAGTTAAGCGATTGCCGAAAACGGGCGTCCTGAAGAATGTTGGTTTGGCAGCCTCGGTCTCGGAGGAAGACAATAGGCCGCTGCAACCCATACGCTAGCCCTAGTTCGTAGAAAACGTTCGGGTTACGGGTGGACACCTCAGCCAAGATCAGGTCGGACTCCTGTATCTTGCGGCATATCTTCTCACACACTATGTATCCTATGTCCCTGACCTCGTCAGCGCGCTGAACGCGCTCCTCCTTGAGGCCGTACCCGCGGATGAGAAGAGGTTTGAGGCTCCACAGGTAAAAGGTCTCGAGATTCGGGGAAAAGGGGATGATTACGAATACGCTAAGATTCTCCCCGCTTATCTTCTTGTCTGCTTCCTCGCACGGATGTGCAGAAAACATGCATTGCTTGCCCGTCATGAAGCAGCGTCGCATGGCGCGCCTGTCACGGGGCGAGATCCTCTCAACCAGATCGTGCAAGGGGGTTTGAGATGGCGGGGACACGTGGGCACTCCTGTTCCGGCTGTGGGGTTGGCTCGACACCAACTGCCCTGGGCAGAGAGCAGACGGCGCTCATTCTATGCAACCGTGAGCCGTGTGTCAAGCTGGACCGCGTCACCCAACCTCTCTTTGCCCCCATCCTCGCTGGCCTGGGACGCCCGAGGCAGGCCCCTCGCAAGCTGATGTTGACTTTTCCTGGCCGCCGCGTAGAATGCTCAGCGAAAGGAGAGACACACAATGGCAACAAAAAAGGGGCTCGATGAGGTGGTTATGGACGCCCTGAAGCTCTACGCGACGCCACCGTCGGCATTGCCTGACCTTCGGGCTCAGCTGGGGAGGCCGACAAGGCGGCTCGTGACGGGGAGCGGAAACGCCTTCGCCACGGGCAAGATCCTTTTTGCCGATGAGGATGCTGTGTTTGCCGATGAAGGGCAGTACCGCGAGAAGCTTGGGACCGCTCAGACCCTCGGCGTTGACGCGGCCGTTGTGATCTCCGCCTCAGGGGAGAAGGACGCGCCGGAGATCGTGGCGTATCTGAGGGACAGCTTCCCTAAGATGCCCACGCATCTCCTGACCTGCAATGGGGACTCCGCGGCGGCAAGGCTGTTGCGGGAGCACCAGGGCGCGGATCACGTGATCGTGACCCCGCGGAATCCGGAGCCCATCACCTACAACACCTCGACATATCTCGGCATGATCCTGGCGAAGACGCATGAGGAGGCTGGGCCGATCCTCAAGCACATCGAGGCGGAGGTGGTGGCCCGCATCCCACGCGATCTCACGCAGTACGATGCGTTCTACCTCATCGTGGAGCCGAAGTTCGACCTGGTTCGGGAGATGTTGGTGACGAAGTTCGACGAGCTCTTCGGCCCCATGCTGGTCGGCCGGTGCTACACGTGGGCTCACACTCGGCACGCGAAGACCCTTGTGCATTCAGAGAAGGAGCTTTTCATCAACTTCGGGGTGGAATACGAGAACACCCTGTTCGGCCATGAGGACGCCAGGTTGCACATACCGGTGCCGGAGTGGGCCGGCTATGCAGCTATGGTGGCCATTGGCTACTACGTCATCGGGCGCATCCAGGCGCAGTTCCCTGCGTGGTTCAAGTGGAATGCCGACAGGTATAAGGCCTGGCAGGACGCACAGTTCCGCTGAGCCTGGGCGCAGACACCCAGATCACCCCAAGAAGGAGGTACCACATTGCCTCGTGAGCGTTGCGTGGTGGTTGGGGCGGGGGGCATATCGGGGGCGTGGTTCCCGCCGCTGGCGGCGGAGAAGGTGGAGGTGGCCGCCGTGGTGGACCTGCGGCCAGAGACGGCTCGGGCCCAGGTGGAGAAGTATCAGCTCAAGGCCGAGGTCTCGACCGACCTGATGGCGATGCTGGCGAAGCATCAGCCGGACTTCGTGGTGGACCTCACGGTGCCCGAGGCGCATTGCGAGGTGACGTGCACGGCGCTGAAGGCGGGCTGCCACGTGATCGGCGAGAAGCCGATGGCCTCCTCGATGGCCGAGGCACGCAAGATGGTGGACACCGCGGAGAAGACGGGCAAGGTCTACATGGTCAGCCAGTCGCGCCGCTGGGATGCTAAGCACCTCGCCGTGCAACGCACGGTGCCGCGGCTGGGCACGCTGACGACGGTCAACTGCGATTTCTACATCGGGGCGCACTTCGGCGGCTTCCGCGACGCCATGCCCAGCCCGCTCATCCTCGACATGTCCATCCACCACTTCGACCTCTGCCGCTTCATGACCGGCGTTGACCCCGTGGCGGTCTATTGTAGGGAGTTCAATCCGAAGGGCTCGTGGTACAAGGGCGACGTGGCGGCGAGCGTGATCTTCGAGATGTCCAGAGGCGTGGTCTTCACCTATCGCGGGAGCTGGTGCGCCGAGGGCTGCCACACGAGCTGGAATGGCGACTGGCGGTTCATCGGCACCAAGGGCACGCTCCTCTACGAGGGCGACCAGGAGCCGGTCGGCGAGGTCGTCGTCGGCAAGGAGGGGTTCCACCGCGAAAAGGAGCCGGCCAAGGTCGCCAAGCCCCTGGTCAAGTTCGGCGGCATGCACGGCGCGCTCCGCGAGATGCTCGCCTTCCTCCGCACAGGCGTCGCGCCTCAGACCGAGTGCCACGACAACATCAGGAGCCTCGCGATGGTCTTTGCGGCGATCGAGAGCAACAAGAGCGGCGAGAGGGTGCCCGTGAGGGTGCTCTGAGGGCCGCGATGGATCCGACTGATCCGACTGATCCGACCGATCCGACCGATCCGACGGATCTCCATAGCGTTCCCACGCGGAGCGTGGGAACGAGAGCCGGGAGGGAAAGGAGCCACGATGTATCACGAGACTATCAGGATCGGCACACTGGTCAACGGCGGGGCAGGCACGGCGAACTACATTCGCCAGATTCTCCCCCACGGCTTCGAGAGTTTTTCAATCACCTTCTGGCAGACACTCGGCGACACGAACCTGAAGCGGCTTGCGGCCGAGGTGAAGGATGCCCTCGCGGGCACCGACGTGGTGATCAGCTCGCTGGGCGTCTTCGGCAACCCGCTGATGGACGACGAGAAGGCGCAGGCGACCCGCGACGGGTGGAAGAAGCTGATTGACGCGGCGCACCTCTTCGGCACCGACCTCGTCTGCGGCTTCACGGGCCGCGTGGTGGACAAGCGGATTGACGAGAGCATCCCCCGCTTCGCCCAGGTCTTCGGCCCACTGGCCAAGCGGGCGAAGGACAAGGGCGTCCGCCTCGCCTTCGAGAACTGCGACATGGGCGGCACCTGGTGGCGGGGCGACTGGAACATCGCCTTCGGCCCAGCCGCCTGGGAGATGATGTTCAACGCCATCCCGTCCGACAACATCGGGCTCGAGTGGGAGCCCTGCCACCAGATGGTGAAGCTGATTGACCCCATGCCCCAGCTCCGCAAGTGGGTGAAGAAGATCTTCCACCTCCACGGCAAGGACGCCACGGTGCTCTGGGACGTCGTCGGCGAGCACGGGGTCGTCGGCCCGCACACCTTCGCCTTCCACCGCACGCCCGGCTTTGGCGATAGCAACTGGACCGACATCATCAGCGAGCTGCGCCGCGGCGGCTTCGTCGGCTCCATTGACATCGAGGGCTGGCACGACCCCGTCTATCGTGGCGAGCTCGAGATGACCGGGCAGGTGGCTGGGCTGAACTACCTCAAGCGCTGCCGCGCCGCCTACGTCCCCAACCCGACCTGACGGGAGCCAGGCACCTCATTCAGCAAGTTGTAGGACGCGAAAGTCGTCGAAGCGAATCCAGTGCTCGGCATCCGCCGGACCGTTGTAGCACTGGATGCTCACCTGGTCGTCCTTGGGCGGGGGCAGCTTGCCGGTCGCGGCGGTAAGGAACTCCCCCTTGGCCTCAGGGCGATACTGGGCGGTCCAACTGTCCGCCGTCACCACAAGGCGGAGCTGCACGGTCTCCGCGGCCATCGGCTTCTTGCCCGGGATGATGAAGAGCCCGCCGTCGATCAGCTCCTTGACGAGCTTGAAGACCGGCTTCCCCGCGCAGTACCAGGTGATGCCCGCCTGCTCGAACTGCTGCGTGGGCTTCACCGTGTTCGTCACCGTCACCTCGATGGCGAACTTCCCCTTGGCGCGGTCGGGCGCCGGCCGCACGAGGGCGTTCTTGACGTTGTGCGCCACGCCGGGCTCCACGCGGATTTCCAGGGCGCCGTCCTTGAGCCGATGGGCCTCTGCGTTCTCGCGCAGCCAGCTCCACCCCTCGGCCAGCTTGCCCTCGAACTTGTCATCGAATACCACCTGCGGCTCAGCCGCCATTGCCGCCGCGCCGCACGCGGCCACCAACGCGAGAAATCGCCAGCGCCTCATTCTCCAGCTCCTCTCAGACACGAGTGCATTCGGGCCTCCACCCTCGACACGTGGCCGCAGTATACGTCCAAAGCGGTCATTCGTCAAGCAATGCGGCCCGGCTGCGGCGCAGAGCGTGGCCCCCAATTCTGGTGAACTACTCCGCAGCCCCCACGGGGGCGTACCATATCAGCCCAGGGCTTCGCCCTGATCTTGGCCCACATCTCGGGGCCTTGTAGCCCGCCGACGCGGGCGACCCAGCCGTAGCCCAGGGCGACCGAAGGGAGCCCTGGGATCGCGCGTCCCCCCCCATCCAAGCCCCCGAAGGGGGCGTTTCACGCCC
>VGYW01000464.1 GCA_016872875.1 Planctomycetota bacterium
CCATTGGCGGCATGGAGGGGTTCCTCGACGATGTGCAGATCCACGACACTGCCCTGTCGAAGGAGGCCATCGCGGCCATCGCCGAGCGATGCTTCGCGTGCGAGGAACATCCCATTCACGGCTCCGATGCCGTGGACGCCGGCACAGCCCTCGTGTGGAAGGCCGGCGTCGGGGCCGTCTCGCACGACGTCTACTTCGGGGCCGACCCTGCGGAGTTGAGGGCTGCCACCCGCCAAAGCCGATGCTTCAAGGGCAATCAGACCGCCACAACCTACAAGCCGCAGGGGCTTGAGCCCGGCGGCAAGGCATACTGCTGGCGCGTGGACGAAATCGAGGCCGACGGCACGGTGCGCAAGGGCGGCGTGATGCAGTTCACCACCGGCACGCTCGCCTTCCCCGGCGCCCAGGGCTGCGGGGCCTTCGCCCGGGGCGGACGCGGCGGGAAGGTGCTCTTCGTCACGAACCTCGACGACTACGACCCGAAGACTGAGAAGCCGATCCCCGGCAGCCTGAGGGCCGCGTGCGCCGAGAAGGGGCCGCGTATCGTCGTCTTCCGCATCTCGGGCACCATCGCGCTCAAGGCCGACCTCTTGATCACCGAGCCCTACCTGACCATCGCCGGCCAGACGGCGCCGGGCGACGGCATTTGCGTGAAGATGCGCCACAGCCAGATCAGCACCCACGACGCCGTCGTCCGCCACGTCCGCTTCCGCCCTGGGGACGAGTTCGGCGCCGAGGGCTTCGCCAAGATCAAGGGCACCTTCGAGTGCGACGCGCTCCGCCTCCTGTGGGCGCAGCGGGTCATCGTGGACCACTGCTCCTTCTCCTGGGCACTCGACGAAACGATGGACATCTGGGACAGCAGCGACGTGACGGTCCAGTGGTCCATCTTGGCCGAGAGCCTGGCCCGCAGCTTCCACTCGAAGGGCCGGCACAGCATGGGCATCATCATCTACGGCGGCGACGTGTCGGTCCACCACAACCTTTTCGCCAAGCACAACACCCGCAGCCCGCGGCCGGCCGGCGACACGCTCCTCGACTTCCGCAACAACGTCATCTACCTATCGAACGGCTATGTCCAGAAGGGCGGGATGCGGCTGAACTACGTCGGCAACTACATCAAGCGCCCCAACCGCAAGCACGTCTTTTCCCTCGATGACCACCCGGGAGCGTTCATGTATATGGCGGACAACTGTCTGGAGGGGGATACGGAGGGAAGCCGAGACAACTGGCGGCTGGTCGCCGGCCCGGCGGCGGGGGCATTCAAGATGAAGGAGCCATTCGCCCTCTGGTCGGGCACGCCGGTCACCACCGACCGTGCGGAGGACGCCTGCCGCAAGGTCCTGGCGACGGCGGGCGCCACGCTCCCGAAGCGCGATGCCGTGGATGCCCGCATCCTCCGCGAGTACGAGGCGGGCACGGGCGGGATCATTGACTCCCAGAGAGAGGTCAGCGGCTACCCCGAACTGAAGTCGGCCCCGCCGCCCGTGGACTCCGACAACGACGGCATGCCCGACGCCTGGGAAACCCAGCACGGCCTCGACCCCAAGGATGCGTCGGATAGCAACAAAGACAACGACGGCGACGGCTACACGAACCTCGAGGAACGCTTGAACGGGACGGACCCCACTCGGAAAGACCCTCCGTGAAACGCAAGAGGGGGCATCATCGCTCTTCACAAGCCTCATTCGCTCGGCCTCCTTCCAGCGGTCCCCTTCTCAACCCCTATCATTCCCATCAATTGGGTCGGACATTGCCGTGTTGCGGCTCACTGGGACTCACCGGCGGGAACGGCCACCGCAGGCTCCCCGCAGCAGGCCTACGCCTGCCCACGCTCCCAATGGCGTGTGATGGGCTGCCGTCGTGCGCCATCTCAGGCGGGGCCGGGACCCCTATAGGTGGACGGGTTGCCCAGAATCCATCCCATGCCGAACGGCTCGCAGAAGGGCCGGAACGGCACCATCGCGGCGACGTCGTCGAGCCCCTTGAGGATGTCTCCCGGGAGCGGTCCTTTCTCGCAGGTCCTGAAGTTCTGCTCGACCTCTTCGGGGGACCGGGCGCCCATGAGGACGCAATGGATGTCGGGATTCGAGATGACGAAGCGCAGCGCCAGCTCGGGGAGCGGGATGCCGCACTCGTCCACGAACGCGTACAGCTTCTTGAACTGGTCACGGCGTGCCTTGTACAGCCAGTAGGTCTTGTCGCTCACCGCGCCCTCGAACTTCCGAGACAGCGCGCCCTGCTGCAACGGCGAGCCGGCGATGATCCCCATGTGCCTCTCCCTGGCCGCAGGAATCACCTCAAGCGCCGCCTCGCGCCAGAGGAGGCTGTAGTTGAAGGCCGTGAGGACCACGTCGAACTTGCCGCTCCGGATCAGGTGCGCCAGCTCGGACGTGGTGGTGCCGCCCAGGCCGATGAACCGGATGACCCCTTGCTTCTTGAGGTCGGCCAGCACCTCCAGCACCGGCCCATTGATCTCAACCCAGTCCGTCCACCAGTCATACTGGCCGGGGCGGTCCGGCTCGTGGATCAGCAGCATGTCGACGGAATCCCGGCCGAGGAGCTTGAGACTCTGCTCCATCGAGGCCAGGAGGCACGCCTTGTCCTGTGGCTTGAAGGGCTGCGGCCTGCCGCCGAACTTGGTCGAGAGGGTCACCGGCTGCGTGACCCCCTTCAGCGCTTTGCCGAGGACCTCCTCGCTGTTGTGGTAGCCTGGCGCGGTGTCAATGTAGTTGACCCCGAGGTCCAGCGCCCGATGGACCGCCTTCACGGCCTGGTCCTCCGGGGACGCGAACGAGGCAACAAAGAGCCCGCCCAGACCCAGCCTGGACACTTCCAGGCCCGTCCTTCCAAGTGTGACCTTCTGCATTCTTCCACTCCATGAAGGGGGTGCTGGATGATCCTAGCCCTTGAGGCCGATGGGCGCTTTCGGCTTCGACGTCTCGACAAGTGCTGCCTTCATACGGTTTCCTTCACAACTTGGGCACTTGCACCGGCCCGGCGGTTCGAGCGGACTCTTCGGCCGCAAGGATAACGGCGACGGCGCGGGCACCATCCATGAGGTCCGGATAGACGGGCGTCCCGTGGCGCACCCCCTCGCAAAAGCTGCCTTTAGCGTGGCAGCGGACGGCAAGGTGGGCGACCGCAAGGACGAGGTGGCACCCGCCGTCAAGCCCGTAGTGGACCTGCAGGGCATCCCGGCTGAGAAACTGCTGCCCTACCGCTTGCCCAAGTTGACCGCGGCCGGCGACGGGCTGAAGGCCGTGGCGCACTGGGGCGGCTGGCTGCAGGTGTTCGACGGGCAAGGGAACGAAAAGGCCCGCCAGCGCCTGCCGCAGGACGCCACCGCCATGGTCTGGAGCGCCGGCAACCTGGTCGTGGGCCTCGCGGACGGCCAGGTCCTCGCGCTGAAAGGAAGATGATGGCTCACGGTCCATTGTCTCCGTCCTCAGCCCGCCGACGTGTTCAAGTCCCGCGACCTGGTTGCCTGGGAGTACCTGCACCCGTTCGTGGAGGGCGACATCTTCGGCCAGCCCGGCGATGACTTCGGATGCCCGTATGTCTGGCCGATCGGCGACCGGTGGGTGGTGGAGTGAGAAGCATGTTGAATGCTCGGAAGGGAGTCCCTCTTGTGTTTGCCGTCTCGCTGGTGGCTGGGTACGTGGCCGGCGCGGCGGGATCCGCTCCCGACGGCGCGATGCGGCACATCGATCTGCGCCATCTCGCCGACAACAAGACCGTCCTGCGCAACCCGCATAAGGGCTGGTACTGGCATTACATAGACAACGGCTATGGCCGGATCAACTACCGCGACCCGAAGATCCACCCGCCGGGCGACTACCTCCAGGATTTCCCCGGCCTGAACCATCTGTACCTGCGGGTGGATTGGAGCGATATCGAAGCGAAGAAGGATGTGTACGACTGGTCGTACGTAGACGCCATCATGAAGGAGTGGGGGGCGAAAGGCTACCGATTCGCGTTCCGGGTCTGCTGCTACGAGGGCGATCCGGCGCTGCCCTACGCGACGCCCAGATGGCTGCGTGACATGGGCTGCGCCGGCACGGATGTGACGTTCACGGGCAGCAAGGGAACCGCCTGGGAGCCGGACTACGGCGCCCCGCTGTTCCTCGAACGGCTGGAGGCGTTTATCCGCCAGTACGCTGCCAAGTTCGACGGGCATCCGCTGGTGGAATACGTCGACCTGGGGTCGTACGGCACGTGGGGCGAGGGGCACACCTGGATGGGGACGGACCGCCGATGGCCGGTCGAGGTGCTGAAGAAGCACGCGGATATTCACGCGCGCCATTTCCGCAAAACCCCCGTCCTGATGAACGACGACATTGTCAGCACGCGCGTCAAGGACAGCGACGAGGCCAGGCGCGAGCTTGCCAAGTACTTCCAGGCACACGGCATGGGCATCCGGGACGACAGCGTATGCGTAGGCATCCCGGGGCTCGGCTACGACACGCTGCGAGCTCCGTGGCTGTTCGATCTCTTCTGGAAGCAGGCGCCGGTGGATATCGAGAACCAGCACATCAGCATGATCACGCCTGAGGTCTGGCAGAAAGGCGGTCCGTTCCTCGCCGCGCTGGAGCGCACGCATGCGACGTATGCCGGCTTTCACGGCTACCCGCGTGAGTGGCTCAAAGGGCGAATACCTGGCGGACCTGTTGATGGAGATCCAGCGAGAGTCCGCCGCGAGTACACCGAGCGGATCGCGAACCGGCTGGGCTACTGGTATTTCTTCGACGCGGTCGAGTTGCCGGAGGCCGCGCGGGCGAAAAGCCCCATGACGCTGGTCATGGAGTGGCGAAATGCCGGCCTCGCGCCTGCCTATCACCGCTTCAACCTGCGAGTGCCGCTTGAGAACGCGGAAACCGGGGCGGCGTCCGACGTGGAACTGCCGGATGTGGACAGCCGTCGCTGGATGCCGGGCGAGGTCTCCCGGGAAACCGTCAACGTCAGCTTGCCGGCCGTGCCGGCGGGCGTCTACCGTGTGAAGCTCATGCTGTATGAGCGTGTCGGCGCCGCGGAAACGGTCATCCAGCTTGGTGTGAAGCAGGAGGCCGTGGACGGCAAAGGCTATGTGCAGGTGGCCATGCTGCGGATCGACTGATGACACCCTTGCGGGGTGCCGACGGACCGGTTCCAGTGGAATTGATCCGGGTGTGCCCTCCGACTGGCGGATGAAGCGACATGAAGAGATCCTGACGGCGCCCGGCCGGGCGGATGCGCGAGGCGCTTCAGCAAGGAGGACTGGGGCATGATCCTGCATCGAATGCGTACCGTCGCCCTCATGCTCACACTCGCTGCGAGCATCCCGGCTGCCGTTCGACGAGTGGACGCGGAGGGGAAGATGGTCCAGGGGCTCGACGCGATCCGCCTGCTCTGTGGCCGCGGGCAGTATGCCCAGGCCGAGCAATTCGCCTACAGGCAGCTCTGGAAGGACATGGAACAGCCCCAGGCGCTCTACTGGCTGGCCCTGGCTCTGAGCAAGCAAGGCAAGAATGACGACGCGGCTGTCTACTCCACGTATTTCCTGCGTGTGGCCGAGAATCCGAAGGCCCAGGTCGCCGACGCTCAGAAAGGCCAGGTCGAAGCCCAACTGAAGCGCCTCAACGCCGACTTCGAGCGTTCCAAGGCCCAGCACGAGGCCGAGGCCGCCACGCGGAAGTTCGCCTCCACAGACACCGTGAGCGACCTGTGGATGACGGAGGCAAAGGCCGACCTCTTCTCGTACTACGACCTGCACCACTGGGTCGTGGTCGGGGGCATCAAGGATCGGCCCGCTCACTGGAACACAGGGAAGATGCACCGCAGCGGAATGCGGCTGCTCGACGAGTATGCGGGCCGCAAAGGGGTTCTGTTCACCCCATCTGTCAAGCGCGCAGAGGAAGCCCAGGGCGACCTCTACCACGAACACCACATCAAGCGGCTCGGGATTCTCAAGCGCGTGACGAGGCCACCCGCCAGGCCATCGCCATAGGCAGGCGACGGCGGGAGCCAGGTCGGACTCCGCCATCCCCGGAATCCGTCACTGCGAGCGCTGACGCCCTGCGGTTGCAGGGGACCTCGAAAGAACTCCGCATCACGATGGCCATGGCCGAGGGCCGAGGCTTGCGCCTCGGCCCTGCATCGTGTACTCTCTTGCCGTCCGGCCTAGTCCTAGATCAAGCGCATTCCCCCAGGGAGCGAACCCGGGTGGGCCGCGCGGAGGTGTCTCCGAGCGCCCGGAGGTCGCTAACTGGGCGCACAACTCGCGGATGCACGGGGTTCCGGGTCGGCCAGGCT
>VGYW01000465.1 GCA_016872875.1 Planctomycetota bacterium
CAACGCCTTCAGACGCCGTGCATCCATGGTCGTTCTCTCCGGGGCTCTCTGGCCTGAAAACAGTCCCCCCGGAGTACTTAATCGGGGAAATCCTCGAAAACTTTAGGCCTTTTTTAGCGTTGTAGTGCTAGGATCGAGCGTCGGAAGGGGTTGCCTTCGCTTGCGCCCCAGAATCACCACCAGCGCTCTGGAGCCGTCGCGCACCCGGGTGTTGGGGGGGAGTTTCACGGTTCCGTTCTCAACAACACCAGTGACCGTTCTCATGTGCACCGGCTCCTCTCACGGGGCTACGCCCTTGTTCGTGATCGTATTCTACCACCCTGCTCCGGGGCATGCAAGGCTGTTCATCGCGATGCTCACGCCCGCTCGAAGGGATGAGACTGCGTGAAGTCGGGCTGGTAGGAGGACGGGCTGGCGAGGGCCTGGGTCCAGCCGCGCCAGAAGCCGAGGCGGTGGAGCTCGTCGAGGACCTCCTGGTATTCGTCGGGCCGGAGGCAGCGGCCGAGGTGCGGGTGGCCGGCCACGGCGGGTGTGGGACGGTATTGCGCCATGAGGGAGACGTGGACGTCGGTGGAGAGGGTGTCGGCGATCCAGCGGAGGCAGAGCTTGCTGTTCTCCACGTGGCCTGGGAGGACGAGGTGCCGGATGGTGAGGCCGCTCTCGACGTAGCCTGAGTCGGCGATGGCGAGGCGCGTGCCCTTCTGGCGGAACATCTCGGCGATGGCCCTGGTGGCGACGGCCGGGTAGTCGGGCGCGTCGGAGTAGCGGGCAGCAAGCTCCGCATCCATATACTTAAGGTCGGGCAGGTAGGCGTCAATCAGCCCATCGAGCGAGGCAAGGGTCTCCACGGTGTCGTAGGCGTTGGTGTTCATGACGAAGGCGGGCTTCGGCTGCCGGTCGCGGAGGGCTGCGATGATGGCCTTCATCTGCGGGATGCAGTGGGAGGGCGAGACGAAGCCGACGGCGCCGACGCCGCGGCCGAGGGCCGCCTCGATGCAGCGGACGGCCTCCTCCAAAGAGAGCTGGCGCTCGATGATGGGGCCTTCGTTGCGGCTGATCTGGTGGTTCTGGCAGAAGACGCACTGCATGTTGCAGCGGGCGAAGAAGACGTTGGCGATGCCGTGCGGCCCGCAGATGGGGGGCTCTTCGCCGCGATGGGTGCAGATGGCGCCGAGGGCGAAGCCGGTGCCTGAGCGGCAGTAGCCGAGCTGCCCCTCGGCCCGGCGCGCGCCGCAGCGGCGAGGACACAGCGTGCAGGCGCCAGCCCCTTCGAGCGGTGAGGGGATGAGTGGATGGATGGATGAAAGGAACTGGGGGGTTCTGTCATTCATCCACTCATCCACTCATCCACCCATCCATTCATCCACCTGCCTGCTATTCCTTGGCCGCGGCGAGGTCGGCGGGCACATCGAGGTTGGTGTAGACGTTCTGCACGTCGTCGTGGTCTTCGAGCTCTTCGAGGAGTGCGAGGGCCTTCGTGGCGTGGTCGCCTTCGAGCTTGATGAGGGTCTGGGGGAGGCGGGTTAGCTCGGCGACTCCCAGGGTGAGGCCCTTTTCGAGGAGTGCCTTCTTGACCTTGTGGTACTCTGTGGGCGCGGTGGTGATCTCGTAGGTGCCGTCGGTCTTCACCATGTCGTCGGCGCCGGCGTTGATGGCGAGCTCCATCAGGTCGTCCTCGCCGACGGCGTCGGCGGACACGGTGAGGAGGCCCTTGGCTTCGAACATCCAGGCGACGGAGCCTTCCATTTTGCCGCCGCGCTGGGAGAAGATCTTGCGTAGCTCGGCGGAGGTGCGGTTGCGGCTGTCGGTGAGGACCTCGACGAGGATTGCGATGCCGTGGGGGCCGTAGCCCTCGTAGGTGAGGCGTTCGTAGGTGACGCCGGGCAGTTCGCCCGTGCCGCGCTTGATGGCGCGCTCGATGTTGTCCCTGGGCACGTTGGCCGCCTTGGCCGCGTCCACGGCCGCGCGGAGCGAGTAGTTGGCGTCCAGGTCGCCGCCCCCGGTCTGCGCCGCCATGATGATGTCCTTGGCGAGCTTTGAGAAGAGCTTGCCCTTCTTGGCGTCGGTGGCCGCCTTCTTGTGCTTGATCGTCGCCCAATGCGAATGGCCGGACATTTCGGAGCCTCCTGGGAACTTGTGGGGGAGGACGGACGAAGCTGCGGGTCAGGGTCGCCGCAGCTTCGCGCGCGACCAGTCCCTCGGAGGCGGCTTTCGGTGGGTCAGAGAGTTCGTAGTGCGGGCTTCAGCCCGTATCTGGGCAGCAAGAGACGGCCTGAAGGCCGCACTACGAACTCCCGCTTCATTGGGCTGAAGTGTTGCCCTCATGGCTTGGAGCCCTTTTCGGGGGCGTCCTTGGGCTGGGTGGCCTTGAGCTTTTCGGCCACGCCCTCGATGTCGGGGTCGAGGACGAGGGCGCGGGTCCAGGCCTCGCGTGCCTCGTGGAGCTTTCCGAGCTTGTGGTAGGCGTCGCCGAGGTGGTCGCGGATGACGGCGTCCTCCTCGTATTGGAGGGCGCGGAGGAGGAGCTTGAGGGCCTCGCCGTGCTTGCCCTGCATGAAGTAGGCCCAGCCGAGGCTGTCGAGGTAGGCGCCGTTGAGCGGCTCCTGAATGAGGGCCTTCTTGACGAGCTCGGCGGCCTGGTCGAGGTTCTTGTTGCGTTCGGCGTAGAAGTAGCCGAGGTGGTTGAGGACGGCGGGGTTGTTCGGCTCGGCCTTGTGGGTTTCGAGGAGGACCTTTTCGCTGTCGTCGTAGCGCTTGAGGTCGTCGAGGAGCGAGGCGTAGGCGAGGCGGTAGTCGGCCCGCTTGGCCGCAGGGGCGAGCGCGATGGCCTTCTGGATGGTGTCGAGGGCCTTCGTGTGGTCCTTCTCGCCGCCGTGGAGGCCGGCGAGGTCGCGGTAGATTCCGGCCTTGTGGGTAGGGGTGCCGCGTCCCTCGCGCTCGAGGGCGGCGAGGGCGTCGGTGAGGAGGCCGATGGCCTTGAGCTTGTTCTGCCGGCCGAGGTCGGGCTGGCCCGAGCGCGCCTGTGCCACGCCGAGGCGGTAGAGGATGCGTGCCTGTGCCTCGCCGACCTTGGCGGCGTCGAGGTGGCTCTTGTAGTGGGCGGCGGCGCGAGCCCAGTCGCCCAGGGTCTGGTAGCCTTGGCCGAGGTGGAGGTGGATGATGGCGTGCTTGGGGTCGAGCTTGATGGCCTCCAGGAAGTGCTCGATGGCGGGCTTGGGCCGGTTGCGCAGGAGCTCGGCCTCGCCGAGCTGGGCCTGGATGGCGGCCTTGGCCGAGTCGTTCCTCGCCGCCTCGGCGGTGTCGAGGAGGAGCTTTCTCGCCCGCGCGCGGGCGGCGTCGGCCTGCTCCAGTTGGCCGGCCGACTCCAGGCAGGTGGCGGCCTCGAAGAGTGCGCCGGCGGCGGCGAACGACTTCGGCTCCTTCTCGACGAACCGCTGGAGCGTGGCGGCGGCCTCGGCCCAGTTCTGCACGCGCTTGTAGGCGGCGGCCAGGAGGAGGAGCTTCCGGGGGTCGGCAGGGTCGAGCTGCTGGGCGACGATGAGGTAGCTGAGGGCCTTGTCGGGCTTCTTGTCCGCGTAGTAGAGCTCGGCAAGGGTCATGTGTATCTGGACCTCCGCGGGGCGGCTCTGGGTCTTGCCGATGG
Source organism: Planctomycetota bacterium (assembly GCA_016872875.1). Next base: position 3,644 of record VGYW01000465.1, read on the forward strand.
CGCGGGCGAGGAGGTCGAATGCCTGCTTCTTGCGTTCGGCGGCGGGCTGGGCCTTGCCGAGCTGTTCGTAGGCCTCGCCGAGCTCGAAGGCGGCCTCGGCGTCGGCCGGGCCGAGCTCCTTGTTCTTGAGGAGCTCTTCGAGGACGGCGGCCGCTTTGTCCCACTGGTAAAGCTCGGAATAGCAGTCGGCCACGCGGCGGAGGAGGTCGCGGCGCTTGGGGGAGGCGGCGATGGCCTTGCGGAAGGTCTCGGCCGCCTTCTCCATCTCCTCGTGCCTGACGTAGAGGCCCGCGAGGTAGATCAGGTCATCGGTCGGCGATGCCTTGTGGTCTTCGAGGATTTTCAGCCGCCACTCGATGGCCTTCGGGAGGTTGCCCATGTCCTCGAAGTGGTCGGCGAGGAACTCCTTCTGGAGCGCGGTCCGCTCGGAGGCGAGCGCGGCGGCGCGTTCGAGGGTTCGGAGCATGTCGTCGTCGCGCCCCGCGGCCTGGTAGGCGAGGGAGAGGGCTTCGAGGGTGGCGGGGTCGTTGGAGTTGGCGGCGGCGGCCTCGCTCTGGCGGATGGCCTCGGCGCGGTCGGCCTCGGTGAGCTGGGCGTAGGCGGCCGCCACGTCGCTCGTGTTCGCCTCGTCGCCCTGGGTGCGGCGGACCACCTCTCGGAAGCTGGCGAGCGCGGCGCCGTAGAGCTTCTCCTTGAGCTGGAGCGTGCCGAGCGAGAGATACGCCTTCCGGCTGCGATAGCCGCAGTCCACCAGGAAGCTGTACCACTTGATGGCGTTCTTGTGGTCGTTCTGGCGCTCGTAGATCCATGCGATGCGCTGGACGAGTCCCTCGTGGTTCCTAGGGCGGTCGGCGGCCTTCGCGGCGGCCTCGAGTTGGTCGAGCGCCTTGTCCTTCTCATTCAGGGCGTTGTAGACGAAGGCCAGGGTCTCGTGCGCCGTGCCGTTCTGGGGGTCGAGCTCGAGCGAGCGCTTGAGGTGCTCGAGCGCCTCCTTGTTCTTCCCCAGGCGGTAGTAGCAGTAGCCCAGGTCGAAGAGCACGCCGGACGAGTCCTTGTCGAACTCCAGCACCTTCTTGAACCGCTCGATGGCGTCGGCGTATCTCTCCTGGATCTTGAGTTGGGTGGCCTCCATGAAGAGCACCTGGGCCTCCGGCGGCAGCTCGCGGGCGCGCTCCGTGGGCGCCTCGCCGGCCACGGCCGACGCGCCCGCCAGCACCACCGCCATCGCTCTCGTGAAATCGCAAATCGCAAATCGCAAATCGCAAATCTTCATGGGATGATCTTATTCAGTGGCAGCTCGATGATGCCCTCTGCCCCGGCGCGCTTGAGCTCGGGGATGAGGCGCCGCACAACGCTCTCGTCCACGATCGTCTCCAGGGCGTACCAGCCCTCCTCGGAGAGCCTTGAGATGGTGGGCTTTCGGAGCGCGGGCAGGATGGCGCACACCGCCGGGAGGCTCGCCTCGGCCACGTTGAGCTTGAGGCAGACCTTCTCGCGCGCCACGATGGCGCCCTCGACGAGCATGTGGATGCTCTCGACCTTCGCGCGCTTCCAGGCGTCCGCCCAGGCCTGGCGGTTCGCGATCAGCACCGTCACCGACTCCATCACGGTGTCCACGATGCGCAGCTTGTTGGCGCGCAGGCTCGAACCCGTCTCCGTCAGCTCCACGATCGCGTCCACGAGGTTCGCCTTGGCCTCCGTGGCGCCCCAGGAGAACTCCACGCGGGCCTCCACCCCCTTGCCCGCCAGGTACTTGCGCGTGGTGTTCACCAGCTCGGTGGCGATGAGCTTGCCCTGGAGGTCCTCGGCCCGCTGCACGGGGGAGGCCTCGGGCACGGCGAGCACCCAGCGCACCGGGGTGAGGCGCTGCTTGGCGTAGACCAGCTCGCCCACCTCCACAACGTCCGCGTCGTTCTCCGCCACCCAGTCGCGCCCGGTCAGCCCGGCGTCGAGCACCCCGTCCTGCACGTAGCGCGCCATCTCCTGCGCGCGGAACAGCACGAGGTTCAGCTCCGGGTCATCCACGGTCGGGAAGTACGAGCGGCTCCCGCAGGCGAGGCGGAAGCCCGCCTTCGACATCAGCTCGAAGGTCGCCTCCTGAAGGCTCCCTTTCGGCAATCCCAGCACCAGCTTCGCCATCCTTGGCCCTGACCTCGCGCGCTCAGCAGTTCCAGCCGTCCATAGAGGAACACCTAATGATACCAACTTCGCCAGGGACCATCAAGCGTAATTTCGGGCGCGCTGTGATGCCTCAGTGACGGGTGGCGGGAGGGCTCCTTCGTTCGTAGTGCGGCCTTGAGGCCATCTCTGGGTAGCACCGCCGTCCCGGCGGCACGGGGCCAGCGGGACGCTGGCGCTACGGGACGGGCTGAAGCCCGCACTACGAACCTGAGCGAGATGCCGCCGCCACCCGTCACTGAGGCATTAAGGCGCGCTTCGCGAGTATGGCCCCCAATTCTGGTGAACTACTCCGGAGCCCCGACAGGGGCGTCCTATAGCAGCCCAGGGCTTCGCCCTGATCTTTGCCCACATCTTCTGGGGGCTGGGGTTTAGCCCCCGAATGGGGGCGTTTGAGCCGTAGCCCAGGGCGACCGAAGGGAGCCCTGGGAAAAGGCCCCGCCAGCGTAGAGCCCCCGAAG
>VGYW01000466.1 GCA_016872875.1 Planctomycetota bacterium
CGGAGCGGGCCGTGCGCGAGGTCTTCCGGAAGGCCCGCCAGGCCGCTCCATGTATCCTCTTCTTCGACGAAATCGACTCCCTCGTCCCGGCCCGCGGCTCGGCCTCCGCCGACTCCCACGTGGCCGAACGCGTCATCAGCCAGTTCCTCACGGAGCTGGACGGCGTGGAGGACCTGAACGGCGTCCTGGTGCTGGGTGCTACGAACCGGCCCGACATCCTGGACCCCGCGGTGCTGCGCCCCGGCCGCTTCGACATGGTGCTGGAGATAGCGCCGCCCGACACGGAGGGCCGCAAGGCGATCTTCCGCATCGGCCTGCGCGGCAAGCCCGTGGCCAACGACGTGCAGGTGGACAAGCTGGCGGCTGCCACTCAGGGCTTCACCGGCGCTGACATCCAGGCCGTCTGCACCCGCGCCGCACTCGCCGCCATCCGCGAAGCCGTCGAGCAGGAGAAGCCCACAAAGGTCCAGATCACGCGGGCACACCTCCAGCAGGCGCTCGCCAGTTTGCGCACCGCCCGCTGAAACCTGGTAGGGCGTGCATACTTGCACGCGAAAGGAAAGGGGGAGACGTAGGTGGAAGCCAACGGCGTGTACCTCTATTGCTTCGCACGCCCCGGGGCAGCCCGCGGCATCGCGGCACCAGGGGTGGGCACCTCGGGCGCTGTCTCCGAAGTGCAGCTCGGCCCCCTGGCCGCCGTGGTCAGTCCTGTCTCCCTCGAAGAGTTCAGCGAAGCGCCAGGTCACAAGAACACCCAGAACCCCGATTGGCTCATCCCGCGCGCCTGCCGCCACCAGCGGGTGGTGCGGGAGGCGATGGCACGCTCCGGCGTCCTGCCAGTGAGGTTCGGGGCCGTCTTCTCCTCCGAGCAGCGCCTCGCCGAGCTCGTGCAGGCGAAGCACGCGGAGATAGCCGACTTCCTCGACTCAGTAGAAGGCAAAGAAGAGTGGGCCGTCAAGGGCACGCTCGATCCCGCCCGAGCCACGGCACGGCTGCGAGAAACGGACCGCGGAGCCAGATCAGAAATCAGAAATCAGAAATCAGAAATGGCCAGCCCCGGCGCGCGCTACCTTGCGGACAGGAAGGCCCAGCTCGCAGCGCGCGAACGCCTTAGGCCCTGGTGCCTGGCCGTGGCAGACCGGGTGGCCGCCGAACTGGATGCCGCGGCCGAGGCCGCACGTCCTCTGAAGCTGTATCCCTGTGGCAACTCCACGCAGGCGGGACAGATGTTCTTCCACAGGGCGTTTCTCCTCCCGCGGGAGAGCGTGGGGGCGTTCCTCGAACACGTCGAGCGCATCGGCCGGGAGATCGCCCAAGAGGGCCTTGCGCTGGCACCCTCCGGGCCGTGGCCCCCCTACTCCTTTGCCCCATCGCTCTGGGAGGCAGCGGAGGGTTGTGGCGCAGCTTCCATAGAGGCCCAACAAGAGAGCGGGGGGCCTCAGGCGGCGGGGGTGGGGGGCCAAGCGCCGCAAGTGGCTGTGCCACAAGGGGCAACGGCGAAAGCGGGGTCGCACGCGCCCTCTGGCACGGCCATTGCTCAGGCAGTGAGCAACCTCTTGTGACGGGGCGTGCTCCCACTGGCTGCTCCCTCGGGAGGGCTGACGTTGCGAAGCGAGCGATGCACGGGATGTCCAGAATCCATGAAACCACCGGTGGTCGTGGGCGGGGCGGGCGGACGGGACCGCGGACTCGTCGAGTTGCCCTCCCCAGTGTATCGAAGGTGCCATTCCAACCCCTTGAAAGGAGGTAGAACCAATGGCACAAGTGCAGAAGTCGACGGACAGCTCGAGCCTGGCTGAGGTCGTGGACCGCATCCTCGACAAGGGCATCGTGATCGATGCGTGGGTCAAGGTGGCCCTCGTCGGCATCGAGCTGCTCTCCATCGAGGCCCGCGTCGTGATCGCGTCGGTCGAGACGTACCTCAAGTACGCCGAGGCCATCGGCCTCACGGCCACCGCGGCTGCCCCGGCGGCCTGAGGCCCCAGGAGCGTGACGGGATTCGTTCCCCGGCGCCGGTGAGGACCCGCAAGGCCCTCACCGGCCGGGGAACACCCCGAGAACCGCAAACAGGGAAACGTCGAACATCGAACTCCAGACGAAGGCAGTTCTCTCTTCCGAAGTTCGAGGTTCGACGTTCGGCGTTGAGAAGTGTCCGCACCCAACAGGTCCTGCCCAGTACCAGAACAGGAGATTGTCCGATGGGAGCAATGACCGAGCAGATGGAAGCCCTGACGAACGGGATTTTCAGGGCCGCGCGTGACCGCCGGGCCTTCGTCAAGGAACTCAAGGAGACTGTCCCACCGATGCGGGCCCGCTTCCGGGAGGCCCACGCTGAGATGGCTCGGAAGTCCAGAGCCGAGCGCTCGGCGTTCCTGGCCGACCTGAAAGCCAAGGTGGCCGAGTTGCAGGAAGGCTTCCGCGCCGCTCACGCCGAAATGGCCAGCGAGGTGCGCGGAACTCTAGAGGCGGGCGAGGCCGCCAGGCAGCAGGAGGCACAGGCCGGCCGTGCTCAGCGACTCGACTTCGTGCGCAACCTCAGGGAAGATGTGGCGCACCTGCTGGGCGAGTTCGCGGCTGACATCGAAGGCGCCCGCCGAGCTTGGTTCGGCTCCACACCTGTGGCTGGGCCGGCCGACCAAGGAGAAGAAGCGCCGGCGCCCGCACCCAAGGCCAAGAAGGCCAAGAGGACCAAGATGTCCCGTTAGAGGCGCAGCCCGTCTGTCCGGCTGCGTAGGATGGAGGAGCAGACATGTATCGCAGGGGGCCTGCCCCGAGCGGAGCCGAGGGGATAGCAGCGAAGCAACGAGCCACGGTGAAGGTTCCCTGCACCTTCTGCCGAGGCTCGGGCAAGGACCCCTTCGGTGTCATGTCTGCTCTTTCTGCCTGTCCCGTTTGCGCGGGGAGAGGCGTCACAGAGGTCCGGGCCCCCAATGTGCGCTGCGCCCATTGCAGGGGGACTGGTGCGATCAAGCGCTTCCGCTGCACCGTGTGCGGCGGCACAGGGTGTCTCCCCGCGCCGGAGAACCCGACCCTGGTATGCCCGCACTGCTGGGGCTCGGGTGACGACCGTTCGGAGCCGGCCATGGCCTGCTTGGCATGTCACGGCCGCGGACACATCCAGGCACAGGCCGCAAACGCAGAAAAGGAGGAATACAGTGGGTGACAATGCCGCCAGCCCGGCTCGGGGCAGCATGGTGAGGGTTCAGATCGATGGCGACAACATCGAGCCCGAGGCCAGCGAGGAGTTCGTCCTTACGCCTTATGTCGAGGCGCTCACACAGCGCGCTATGGCCTATCTCGAAGCGGGCTACCCGGTCCATTTCGCCGGCCAAGCTGGAACTGGCAAGACCACTCTTGCATTCCACGTTGCCGCCAAGCTCGGTCGGCCAGTCTCCCTCATTCACGGGGACGACGAGTTTGGGAGTTCCGACCTAGTGGGCCGAGACGCCGGCTACCGCAAGTACCGGCTCATTGACAACTTCATCCACTCGGTGCTGAAGACCGAGGAAGAGGTCAAGACCCTGTGGGTGGACAACCGTCTGACCACGGCCTGCGAGAACGGCTACACCCTGATCTATGACGAGTTCACCCGCTCCAGGCCGGAGGCCAACAACGCGCTCCTGAGCATCCTCTCCGAGAAGATCCTCAACCTCCCGAAGCTCCGCAGAACAGGTGAGGGCTACCTGGAGGTCCACCCCCACTTCCGGGCCATCTTCACCTCGAACCCCGAGGAGTATGCTGGCGTCCACAAGACCCAGGATGCGTTGATGGACCGGCTCATCACCATCCGCCTGGGCCACTTCGACCGGGACACCGAGGTCCGCATCACGATGGCGAAATCGGGCGTCACTGAAGCCGCCGCCCAGACGATTGTAGACATCGTGCGCGCGCTGCGCGATGTTGGCGTCAAGAACCAGCGGCCCACCATCCGCGCCTCCATCGCCATCGCCCGCATCCTCGCCAGCAATGGCGCGCGCCCCCGGTCGAACGACCCTGTGTTCCAGTGGGTATGCCAGGACGTGCTGGCTAGCATCGAGACCGCGAAGGTGACCCGAGCGGGCGCGTCCCTCATGCCTCAGAGGGTGCAGGAGGTCATCGAGAAAATCTGTGGCTCGCCCAGAACCAGGCGCAACGCAACAGGGCGTAGCGCACGCCAAGCGAACGGAGAAAACACGTGCGGGCATGTCTTCGGAGCAAGCCCCGAAAGGGGCTGAGCGATATTCGAACCATGATGGACGTGGTCACAGGAACTCACGAGCCGCAGCGCAGGTTCCTCAGGCTGGCCATGTTGGCCAGGGAGAAAGTCCGTCGCGGCACGGAGCGGGACACCGCGCGCCAGCGCATTGAGGACATCGATGCCCGTTCCGCGAACATCGATGCCGAGTCGGAAATCCTCCTGCGAGAGGCCATCGAAAGCACGCTTGCGGCAGCCCCCGCGGAGGACAGGGGGCATGCTGGTAGCCCGACCTCGCCCAAAGTAGCTTCGAGCAATCCCCCTAGGCCCGCGCCTGCCCGCGCCAGTGGCCGGCTCAAGTTGAGGTACTAGAAGGAGGACGGCGGATGCTCACACTGAGGAGTATGAGACACACCCGCACGAGCCGAAACATCAAGAGCTTCCGCTCGTGCCGGCAGAACACCGGCGAGCCCTGTGTGCGTGAGGACCAGACGCGCATAGCGCGTGAAGGAAAGCGGCTGGGCGCGCGCGAGGCACAACGCCGCTGGCTCGCCGATCAGTGGGCCGGGCACTTCGAGGCAGTGGCCGGGCCGTTGCGCGCGCTTCCACCCTCGGCGCGTTCCCGGCAAACGAAAGGCCGATAGCAAATGGAGTACGCTCAGAAGATCCTTGCCAAGTCCGGGCAGCTTGAAGGAAAACGGCGCCGCAACAAGCGTTACGTCCACTCGGTTGCCTGTGCCTACTGTGGGGGCAACGGCGTGGACCCAATGTTCGGGAGCGGCAGCCACTGCCCCGTCTGCGGCGGAGCCCGTCGGATCAAAGTCGCACCCCCGGTCGTCACCTGCTTGAGGTGTTCCGGCACAGGGCGCGAAGGCGGGAGGCTGAGCTGCCTGGCCTGTCGAGGCACAGGGGTAGCGTCGGTCCGCAAGGACGCCACCACGTGCCCCAAGTGCAAGGGCACAGGGAAAGATGGGGTCTTTTACTGTTCCCCGTGCAAGGGCCAGGGCATCGCTTCACCCGGCCTCCAACCGGAAAGGCGCTCACATGGCGAGCATTCTGGATAGCGTGACGATGGCCCAGCGGGCCTCATCTGCGAGCGGTCCTCAGGGAGGCGGAACGGGCCCACCGATTGAGGAGGTCCGCGAAGCCGCTATCGCCTTCTTGAGCAAGATGCTGCCGGACATCAGGCGCACGAACATCACCAAACTGGCGCCGATCAACCCCGAACAGGGAGAATGGGAGGCTGAGGCAGATGTCCATGTGCCGAATGCGACCATAAAGGTCTTGGGCCTGCCGACACGGAAGGAAGTGCTCGATTGCCAGCCCTTCCTCCTGAGGCTGGACCGCCAACTGAAGGTCACGGCTTACGGACGTAGGGACTCCGTACAGGAAAGGGGAAAGTGACATGAAGATCAACTGTCTTGCTTGCGGACACTCGGTCAACCTCGACGCCGCCTACGATGACTACGAAGGGCAAGTCAAGTGCCTCGCCTGCGGCGCGATCCTCCAGATCAAGGCGGAACAAGGCAGCGTCCGCTCGGTCCACTTCGTCGCACTGCCGCGACGCCCGACCCGCGAAGAGGTCCTCCTCGAGGGTGCGCGCTAGGAAAGGAGCAGGAAATGTCCAACCATGCGGCCTCACGCGCACAGGCAACCGACGAACCCATGGGCGCGCAGCAGACCGCGGCCAAGAGCGGAAGGTGTCTCTATGCCATGGTCTACGCCGCACAGGCAGGCCTGTGCGACGGCCTCGTCGGTGTGGCGGAAGGGCCCGTCTATGCCATCTCCGAGGGGCAGGTGGCGGCCGTGGTCAGCGACGTGCCCAACAAGCGGATCCGCCCCGAGCGCCGCCACCTCGCCGCCCACCAGGGCATCCTCCGCGCGCTCTCCGAGGAGGCTGCGGTGCTCCCAATGGCCTTCGGCACCATCGCCGACGGCGAGGAGAGCATCCGCACCATCCTTCGCTCGAACCAGGACGACTTCCTCGCCCAACTCCGCCGCGTCGAGGGCAAGGTCGAGATGGGCCTCAAGGTCGTCTGGGCAGTCCCCAACATCTTCGAATACTTCGTCGGCTTCCACGCCCCGCTGCGCGAGCTCCGCGA
>VGYW01000467.1 GCA_016872875.1 Planctomycetota bacterium
CCGTCGCACCAGTGAGGCCCCAGGCCCCCGTTCGGCCCGTCGCGGCCACACCGCCGCCCGCGGCTCGCCCAGTGAAGGAGGAGGAGCCGGCCCACGTCGAGTCCCTCACGCTCATGGGCCGTGCCCCGGCGCCGGCTGAGCCCGAGCCTCCGAAGCCGCCCGTCGCACCAGTGAGGCCCCAGGCCCCGGTTCGGCCCGTCGCGGCCACTCCGCAGCCGCCCGTCGCGCCAGTGAGGCCCCAGGCCCCCGTTCGGCCCGTCGCGGCCACTCCGCCGCCCGCGGCTCGCCCAGTGAAGGAGGAGGAGCCGGCCCACGTCGAGTCCCTCACGCTCATGGGGCGTGCCCCGGCGCCGGCTGAGCCCGAGCCTCCGAAGCCGCCCGTCGCGCCAGTGAGGCCCCAGGCCCCCGTTCGGCCCGTCGCGGCCACACCGCCGCCCGCGGCTCGCCCAGTGAAGGAGGAGGAGCCGGCCCACGTCGAGTCCCTCACGCTCATGGGCCGTGCCGCGGCACCGCCTGAGCCCGAGCCTCCGAAGCCGCCCGTCGCGCCAGTGAGGCCCCAGGCCCCGGTTCGGCCCGTCGCGGCCACTCCGCCGCCCGCGGCTCGCCCAGTGAAGGAGGAGGAGCCGGCCCACGTCGAGTCCGTAACCTTGATGGGGTCAGGCGCGGCCCCGTCGGCGCCCGAGGTCCACAAGCCACCCACCGCGGTGCCCAGGCCTCAGGCGCCCATCCGCCCCGTCACGCCCAGCCCGCCGACGCGCGAGCCGGCGAAGCCGCCAACCCAGGCGGTGTCGCCCACGCCCCGCCCCCACGCAGCAGCGGAACGGCCAACGACCCCGCGGCCCACTCCGACCCCGCAGCCGGAGGCCGAGAGGCCCCTGGCCACACCTGCGCCCGCCTACAGACCCGCCGCGGCCCGCCCGGAGACGCCCAGCCGGCCCTTCACCCCGCCCCCGGCGGAGCGCGAGCCAGCGAGGCCCCCCACCGAGGTGGCCGCTCCCACGTCGCGCCACCATGCGCCAGCGGAGCGGCCGGCCACCCCGCGGCCCGCCCCTGGCGCGCCGCCGGAGGCCGAGAGGCCGCGCCTCACGCCCACGCCAACTCACAGGCCCACCGCGGCCCGCCCGGAGACGCCGAGCCGCCCCTTCACCCCGCCGCCAGCGGCGCGCGAGCCGGAGCGCCCACCGGCCCGGCCGGCCCCCGCCGCGGCGCGCGCCCCCGAGCCGGCCCGCCCGGCAAGCCAGGACTTCGAGGCGATGCTCGCGGCCGAGATGGCAGCCGGCCTGGACACCCCAGCAACGGCGACGACATCCGCGCCGCCGAAGCCGGCGCCGGCCCGGCCGGAGCCTGCGCCGCAGGCCCCGCGCCCGGCAGCGGCGAGCCCGGCCCCGGCCGAGCCGGCCCGCCCGGCGCCCGCGCCGCGCCCGGCAGCGGCGAGCCCGGCCCCGGCCGAGCCGGCCCGCCCGGCGCCCGCGCCGCGCCCGGCTGCCCCAAGCGCCCCCAAGCCTGCCTCAGAACAGTTCCCGCCGGCCCGCGACCTCTGGGCCGCACCAGGGATGCCGGGCGAAAAGCCCGCGCCCGCTCCGAGCCCCTGGGCCACCCCTGAGGCCCCGCGCGAGAAGCCAGCGCCGGCCCCCAGCACGTGGGCCACACCTTCCACGCCCGCGCCCGCGCCCGGACGCGCCGCCGGGGGCGGCGGCTCCTCCGGCCTCACCGCCGTCCTGCTCATCGCGCTGGCGGGGATCATCGTGGCGGCCGTGAACTTCGTCCCGGGGCTCCTGCGCAGCAAGGCGCCTGACCAGCCCACCACGCAGGAGAAGACCACCACCACCGTGCCGCCCACAAAGCACCGCGTGGCCACCCCCATCCCGCCCGCCCCGCGCGAACCCAAGGAGCCCGCGAAAGAGCCCAAGACCCCCGAGCCCGCGAAGGAGCCTGAGGCCAAAGCGCCGCCCACAGAGTCCAAGGCGGTCGAGCCACCGCCCTCGAAGGAGCCTGCGAAGGAGCCGGCGAAAGAGCCAAAGGCCGAGGAGACGCCGAAGTAGTCTGCCCCTCCGGATGCTGGGTCAAGATGCCCACTTCTTAAGGCGGCCTGTGGCCGCAACCAAAGGGGATGATTGGATGGGTGGATCAATGGATGATTGTCTGACACCCATGCACCCATCCATTCATCCATTCACCCCCGAACATGCGCGCAAAGCGCGCACAAGTGACGACGGAACAATCTATTGCGCACAAGTGGGCATCCTGGCCATCTTGCGGCGGAAGCCTTGTGTTTGCAAGAGGTTACGGGAGGCGTCAAGATCGCCACGTATCGGGAGGTGACCACCTTGGCCCGTCGGTGATTTCCCTTCTTTCTCCCGAGCGGCTCCCGCGCTAGAATGGTGGCACGGGAGGCCGTGGCTGCTAGGGAACAGGCGAGATGACCGAGCGAACGGCGCGACTCAGGCAGGCGAGCCTCGATGCCAGGCCCTGCATCAGCGAGGAACGCGCCCTCCTGATGACGGACTTCTGCCAGGCCAACGAGGGCAAGCTCTCCCCGCCCATGATGCGGGCAAGGAGCTTCCTCCACCTCTGCCAGCACAAGGCCGTCTGGCTCGGCCCCGACGAGCTCATCGTCGGCGAGCGCGGCCAGAGGCCGAAAGCCGTCCCAACCTATCCCGAGCTCACCTGCCACAGCCTCCAAGACCTCGACATCCTCCACAGCCGCCCGAAGACGTGTTACGCGGTCTCGGGCGAATGCCGCCGAGCCTATGAGGAGCGGCTCATCCCCTACTGGCGTGGCCGCTCGATGCGCGACCGCATCTTCGCTGCCGTAAGCCCCGAATGGAAGGATGCTTACGACGCCGGAATCTTCACCGAGTTCATGGAGCAGCGGGCCCCAGGCCACACCGTGCTCGACGACAAGGTGTATCGCAAGGGGATGCTGGACTTCAAGGGCGAGATTGCACAAGGTCTTGCTGCGCTTGACTTTCTGGCTGACCCCGACGCCTATGCGAAGCGTGAGCAGCTCGCCGCGATGTCCGTGGCTTGCGACGCCGCTATCCTCTTCGCCCAGCGCCACGCCGACCTCGCCCGCGAACTTGCCGCCCGCGAGCCAGACCCCGCCCGCAAGGCGGAGCTTGAGAAGATCGCTGCCGTTTGCTCCTGGGTCCCCGCCCACGCCCCGCGCGACTTCCACGAGGCGCTCCAAATGTATTGGTGGTGCCACCTTGCGGTGATCACGGAGCTGAACGGCTGGGACTCCTTCAGCCCCGGCCACCTCGACCAGCACCTCCTGCCCTTCTACCGCAAGGGCCTGGCGGAGGGCACCCTCACGCCCGCCGCCGCACGCGAGCTTCTTGAAGCCTTCTTCGTGAAGTTCAACAACCACCCCGCCCCTCCAAAGGTCGGCGTAACCGCCGCAGAGAGCGGCACTTACACCGACTTCGCCAACGTCAACCTCGGCGGCCTCCTCGCCGACGGCTCGGACGGCTCGAACGAGCTCTCCCACATCCTCCTCGACATCGTGGACGACATGCACCTCCTCCAGCCGAGCACCAACCTCCAGGTCTCCGTGAAGACCCCCGACGAACTCCTCAAGCACGCGCTCCGCGTCATTCGCCGCGGCTACGGCTTCCCATCCCTCTTCAACGTCGAGTCGGTCATCGCCGAGCAACTCCGCGTCGGCAAGTCGCTCGAAGACGCCCGCGCCGGCGGTTGCTCAGGCTGCGTGGAGACCGGCGCATTCGGCAAGGAAGCCTACATCCTCACCGGCTACTTCAACCTCCCGAAAATACTGGACTTAGCACTTCACAACGGCCTCGACCCCCGCACGGGCACCCAGCTCGGCCCGCAGACCGGCACCCCCGCCACCGCCGACGCACTCTTCGCCGCCTTCGCGACGCAACTCAAGCACTTCCTTGAGGTTAAGCTCACCGCCAACGCCATCATCGAGCAGCTCTACGCCCGCTCCATGCCCGCCCCATTCCTCTCCGTCATCACCGACGACTGCATCCGCAAAGGCCGCGACTACAACGCCGGCGGAGCACGCTACAACAACTCCTACGTCCAATTCGTTGGCATTGGGACACTTACGGACTCCCTCGCCGCCATCGAGCACCTCGTCTTCGCCGAGCAAGCGGTCCCCCTCGCCGACCTCGTGGCGGCCCTCGACGCCAACTTCGCCGGCCACGAAGTCCTCCGCCAGCGCCTCCTCAACCGCGCACCTAAGTATGGCAATGACAACGACTTAGCGGACGCCCTCATGGTCCGCGCCTTCAACCTCCTCGTCGAATCCCTCGACGGCCGCCCCAACACCAAAGGGGGCCACTACCGCGTCGAAATGCTCCCCACCACCAGCCACATCTACTTCGGCTCGCTCACCGGCGCCAGCCCCGACGGACGCCTCGCCGCCACCCCACTCTCCGAGGGCATCAGCCCCGTCCAGGGCGCCGACCGCAAAGGCCCCACCGCCGTCGTAAAGTCCGCCGCCAAGATGGACCACATCAAGACCGGCGGCGCCCTCCTCAACATCAAGTTCACCCCCTCACTCCTCGGCGACGAAGGCGGCATCGAGAGCCTCACCCGCCTCGTCCGCACCTACTTCGCCCTAAGTGGCCACCACGTCCAGTTCAACGTCGTCACCGCCGCCACCCTCCGCAAGGCCCAGGCCCATCCCGAAGCCTACCGCCACCTCATCGTCCGCGTCGCAGGCTACTCCGACTACTTCACCGACCTCCCCCGCGGCCTCCAGGACGAGATCATCTCCCGCACCGAGCACACCCGCTTCTGACGTCTGGAAGGAGAGGAGAAGATGAAGCGCGAGGAGCTTCGCGACGGGCGGAAGGACGGGCTGGAGCCGCTCGAGGCGCTGGATGTCCGCTCGACGCGGACGTTCGCCGAGATGCTCGAGGCGATGTCGAAGACGGCGTTCGGCGGACGGAACCTGGGCGAGGCGTTCCACGTGCTGCGGGCGATGGCGGACGACCCCGACTGCACGATCGTGCTGACAATCTCCGGGGCGATGACGGTCGCGAAGATGGGCAAGGTGGTCTGCGAGATGATCGCGGGCGGCCTCGCACACATCGTGGTCTGCACGGGCGCGCTCATGGCACACGGCCTGACCGAGGCCATCGGCCTCACCCATTACAAGCACGACCCCGCGATCTCCGACCGCGAGCTCTACGAGAAGGGCTACAACCGGGTCTACGACACCCTTGAGATGGAGGCGAACCTCTGCGAGGCGGAGCGGGTGGTGAGCGCGGTGCTGGCGGGGTTCGACTGGAGCCGGCCGACGTGTTCGAGGGAGGTGACGCGCGCGATAGGCCGCCACCTGGTGGAGCAGGGGCAGATGCCGAGCATCCTGGGCTGCGCCTTCCAGAAGGGGGTGCCGGTCTACGTGCCGGCGATGACGGACTCCGAGCTTGGGCTGGACCTCTCGACGTTCATCCTCTCGAAGGCGAAAACGGCGAGCCACGAGCCGCGAGCCGCGAGCCGCGAGCGGGGGAGAAGGTCTGGAGGCTCGGCGCTCGGCGCTCGAAGCTCGTGGCTCGACACGTTCTTTCAGGAGGTGCCGAACTACAATCCGTACCTCGACCTTCACGACTACGCGCAGCGCGCGCTGCGGGCGAAGCGGCTGGGCATCTTCACGGTGGGCGGCGGGGTGCCGCGGAACTGGGCGCAGCAGGTGGCGCCCTTCATCGAGATAGTGAACATGCGGGTGGGCACGGCGCTGCCGGTGCCGCGGTTCCGCTACGGGGTGCGCCTGTGCCCGGAGCCGGCGCACTGGGGCGGGCTGAGCGGCTGCACGTACTCCGAGGGGGTGTCGTGGGGGAAGTTCGTCAGCCCCGAGGAGGGCGGGCGCTACGCGGAGGTGCACTGCGACGCCACGATCGCCTGGCCGCTGCTGGTGCGGGCAGTCTGCGAGGCGCGGAGTATGGCCCCTGATTCTGGTAAGGTCCTTCGGCGCCGAAGCTCCGAACGGAGCGTACTATAGCAGCCCAGGGCGAAGCCCTGGGACAGGCGGGCGGCCAGCTTCAGCCCTGTAGGGGCGTACTACCCGCCCTGGGCAGGATGTGGCGCCCGGAACCGTATAGTACGCCCTTTCAGGGCTGGCCTACCTGCCGCCCCCTTCCCAGGGCTTCGCCCTGATCTTTGCCCACATCTTCTGGGGGCTGGGGTTTAGCCCCCGAATGGGGGCGTTTGAGCCGTAGCCCAGGGCGACCGAAGGGAGCCCTGGGAAAAGGCCCCGCCAGCGTAGAGCCCCCGAAG
>VGYW01000468.1 GCA_016872875.1 Planctomycetota bacterium
ACGGTGTTCGCCTTCCAGCCGCCGCTGACCCAAGCTGAGCTCGCCGCGGGCCACGTGCGGCCCGCGGCCATCGTCGGCTCCTACGCGGTCTTCGGGCCGAGCGGCGAGAAGCTCGCGCACGTGCTGAGGCCGTTCGCTCTGGACGCCGACGGCCGCCGCGAATGGCTCACTTTGAGCGCCGAGCCGCTCTCGCCCACCCTCGTGCGGCTGGCGGTCGCGGCGCCCTGGGCGCTTCTCGCCGCCGCACGCTACCCCGTCGTGGTTGACCCCACGATGGGCTACACGAGCGTGGGCGGGAGCTACTACCCGGACGCCAGCCAGGCCGTCTACGGGGAGGGAGGGTATTCCCCTGCCTCCAATGGCACGGCCACCTCCATCGCCTGGTACACACAGTACATCGGCACAGGGACGGGCCAGCAGACCTTCGGCCTCTACCTCAACGACGGCAGCGGGGGCGCCCCGAGCACACGGATCGTGGACACGGCGGGCGGCACGCCGCCGACCGGTTTCCCGCCCGGCTGGACCACGCTGAACTGCGATTCTGCGGCGAGCATCCTGGCCGCGAGCACCTATTTCATCGCCACGCACACCGGCCCCAACACCGGCGGCAACCACAGGTTCTGGTACGACGCCCTCGGGGGAGCGAAGCACTACTACAAGTACTCGCAGAGCTACACGCACGGCGCGATGCCCAGCCCATTCCCGGCGTCGCCGGGCCTACAGGAGGGCTATGTCCGCTCCTGCTACCTCACCTACACCGAGGCTGCCGCGGCCAAGAGGACCCCGTGGCACCTCTTCCTCTGCGGGAGGGGCAGCTAATCACCCGTCCTGCTGCCCCTGAATGAGGACCAAGGTCGCAGTCCCGAAGGGACGGTAGTGGGTAGCCGGCGGCTTCAGCCGCCGGATCGGGGCGCACGCATGGCACAGTCCCGAAGGGACGGCAGAGCCCCGCGGCAAGGCGGCCCGGCCCCCTTTCCGCCGTCCCTTCGGGACTTCGCTGGTTGCAGCACCCGGGTCCGGCGGCTGAAGCCGCCGGCTATCCACTGTGCTCCCTACCGGAGCAAAGCACCAGAGCTCCGGACATCCCTTCACCCCACCTGTGGGGCGATGTGCCTTTACTATGCGACCCCTGCCTGGAGATCAACCAATGGCAAGCCGAGGCCAATCCCTCACGATCAGCTACGTGGCCTGGGACACAAACGCGAACGCCGGGAAGACGGGCGACGCGGGGAACCACACGCTCCGCTGGGTGAAGGACGGCGCGTCCGCCGCGCCCTCCAACAGCCCGAGCGAGGTGGACGCCACGAACGCCCCTGGCGTCTACAAGCTGGCCCTCACCGCCGCCGAGTGCGCCTGCGACGTGGGCGTCCTCTGCGGCAAGAGCGCCACCGCGAATGTCGCGATCATCCCCGTCACAATCGCCTTCGAGCAACTGCCCACCGCCGCCCCCGGAGCCAGCGGCGGCCTGGCCACCGTGGACGCCAGCAACCGCATCGCAGGCGTCCAGGGCACGAAGAACACCCTCGACGCCCTCAACGACGTCACCGCCGCGGCGGTCAAGGCCGCCATCGAGGCCGATGGCGCCAAGCTCGACCACCTCTGGGAGACGACCGAGGACGACGGCGGGGTGCGGCGCTTCACCGCCAACGCCCTCGAACAGGCCCCCACCGGCGGCGGCGGGACAACCGACTGGACGGCGGACGAGCGGAAGCAGATTCGCAAAGCCCTCGGCGTCGCAGGCACCAAGGCCGCCACCGCCGACGGCAACCTGGACGCGGTCCTCAGCCGCGTCGAAGCCCTCCTCGGCCTGCCCATCGCCGCCCAGGGGGCAATCGTGCCCGCCGAGCAGGAGATCGTCCGCTTCCGCGGCGACACCGTGCCCATCGCCTTCGACCTGGGCCGCGACATCACGAACGCCTCCCTCGCCTTCACCGTCAAGCGCCGCGCCTCCGACCCGCAGGCCGACGCCCTCATCGTCAAGTCCTCCGCCGAGGACGGCGAGATCGAGCTCACCAACCCCGCCGCCGGGCAGTTCGCCGTGAACCTCGCGGCGGACGACACTGCGGCCCTCCTGCCCGACGGCCGCCGCGCCGCCTTCCTCTACGACGTCGAGATGGCCCTCGATGGCGCCGTGGAGACCATCTTCGCCGGAGCCTTCATCCTGCTGCCTGATGTCACAACCGAGTGAGGGGCAGCGCGCGGAAGGGACCTAAGGGACCACAAGGACCACAGGGACCAAAGAAACACACCAACCACTTGTCCCTGTGGTCCTTGTGGCCCCTGTGGTCCCTTCCGGCCCTCGCCCTCTCTGGAGACCCTGCTCATGCCCACCTACGACTTCTTCGGCGCGACGGCGGACGACGTCCTCCGCCACCTGCCCCCCGACACCGACCGCCTGGCCCCCAGCCGCATCGAGGCGGCGATGGCCGAGGCCGAGGCTCGCATCGAGGCCGCTCTGCCCGAACGCTACCGCCGCCTCCTCCGCTTCGTGCAAGGCGAGGTGATCGTGCGGGCGGCCACGGACGGCCAGGCCTCCGCCACGGTCGGCCTGCCCGCCGCAAGCGGACTCGTCCTCTACGCGGACCTCACAGGCCCCTACGCCGACCGCACGCGGGCCGACGAGATGCCCGCCTCGGCCTACGAACTTGACGAGGACGGCGAGACCATCACCTTCTCCCCCGCCCTCGCGCGCGGCACGCGGGTGGCGGCCGACTACGCGACAACCCTCGCCCGCGGCGTGCGGGTGCTCGCGGAGCTTGTGGCCTTCGTGGCCGCCGCCGAACTCGCTCGCACGACCTGCCACGGCCGGCCAGACCTGGTTGAGCGGCTCCTCCGCGACGCCGACGCGCGCCTGGCCCTCCTCGCCGACGGCGCCACCGCCGTCCCCGAGCTCGACGCCCTCGCCCTCTACGACGACTGGGAGCGCGCGCCACGCGGTATCCGCGCCGGCGAGCTCGTCAGGAGCTGACGGGAGAAAGAGCGCATGCCCTCTCCCGGGGGGAGAGGGGGCAGGTGGGTGCCACCCTCACGTGCCCGCGCTCGAGGGTGTCTCCCCTCAGCTCGCCCACCCCCGAACCTTCAATGGAGCCCGTGGAGTGCTTGCGGAGTTCATGAACTCCGCAACATGGCGCCGGCTCCCCAGTCCGCACCCCCCACTGAACCCGTTAGGGTGTCTTCCCTCAGCTCGCGCACCCGCGAACCTTCAATGGAGCCCGTGGAATGCTTGCGAAGTTCATGAACTCCGCAACATGGCGCCGGCTCCCCTGTCCGCACCCCCGACGGAACCCGTTGAGGGTGGCGCCCCCAGCCGGGCGGCGCAACCCCAACACCTACCACCTCCTCTGGAGTTTCCCATGCCCAGCGCCACATTCAACAACGTGCCGATCGGCGACGCGGAGACCGGCGTGCTGGCCATCCGCCCAGGCAACATCGAGCGAACCGTGCTGGTGGACGCGCCGCTCGGCCTCGATGGCGTGGTGACGCGCCACCGCGGCGGCGGGCGCCAGACGATCATCGTCCAGGCCCGCAAGCAGTGCGGCTCGACGCCCGAGCGCCTCGCCTATCTCGAGGGCCTCATGGCCGCCTTCGGCAGCGAGAAGGCCACGCTCACCTACCGCGGCGGCGATGGCGCGAAGTCGTGGCCCGACTGCCTCGCCGCAAGCGTGCGCGAGGACAAGGCCGATGGTCCCGCCCTCGACTTCACCGTCACCTTCATCCGCAGCGCCTTCTGACCCTCCTCCCTCTCGTCCCTACGCTCCTGCGTAGGGACGCTCTGTCCTCCACGCTCCTGCGTCCCCCTCCTTGGGGCGCCACCGGCGTGCGAAGAGGACGCCGGAGCGTCCAAGACCGGGCGTCCCGACGGAGGACCGTCGGGACGAGAGGGGATCTGCTCTGTACCCCAACACCTAACACCCCACACCTAACACCTGATCGCAGGGAATCGCCATGTCACTCACACTTCTTCACAACGGCTCTGCGGTGGACCTTGCGGCGGCGCACTGCGAGCTGGGCTCGCTGGTCCGCTCGCTGGCCGCGCCCGATGCCCTCACGCTGCGACGCGCCACGGCCTTCGATGAGCCAGGCGACTGGCAGGCCCAAGACCTCTTCCAGCTCGAGGTGGACGGAGCGGTGGTCTTCGAAGGGCGGCTCAGAAGCTCCGAGCGCACCGGCTCCGCCGAACGCGAGGAGATCGCCTACACGTGCCTCGGCCTGCGGGCCGAGGCGGCCGACGTGCCCTTCCGCCGCACAGTGGCCGGCACGGCCACGCCGCGGGTGGTCTACAACTGCCCGGTCGAGGAGGAGTTCTTCGAGGCGGGCCACGCGCCGCTCGACGGCCCGAGCCGCACGGCGGGCGAGATCGTGGCCGACATCCTCGACGCGATGGCTGAGGAGCTGGCGGGCGTCATCGGCGACGGCTCGCCAGGCTCGGGCTACGTCCAGGCCGACCTCGACGCCCTGGCCGTCGTCCCGCCCAAGCTGGTCATCTCCGAGCAGAACGTTGACGAGGCGCTCCGCTCCGTCCTCGCCTTCGCGCCCGACTTCGGCTACTGGATTGACCCCGCGACGCACAAGGCCCGCTTCTTCGACTTCCGAGCCCTCGAGGCCAAGGACCTCCCAGGCGTCGGCGGCGCCGTCATCAGGCAGCAGTTCGCCTTCTCCACCGACCGTTGCTACTCCGCCTGCACCGTCGTCGGCAGCCAGGAGCTCGTGGACATTGCGGAGGAGCTCACGCCCGCCTGGGACACTGGCCTGGAGGCCGACTGGACCTCCGAGAAGGCCGAGGAGTTCCCGGACACCTATGGGCGCGTGTGGCGCCTCTTCGCCACGAGCGAGCCGGCGCAGGCCGGCGGCACGGTGGTCCCCGACCGCTTCGTCGGCTCTGGCGCACCGCTCATCACCATCACCTACGCCGAGCAGGGCCACACGAAGGCCGCCAGGACCTCGGCGGAAGTGGTGGACGGGACGAAGCTGCTGATTGACACCCTGGGCCGCGAGTGGAGCGCCGCGCAGGGCAAGTGGGTGCCGGCCGCCGTCCGCGCCCGCTTCACCTACGCCAAGGGGCGCGTGAGCGGCCGCTGGCCCGCCTCGGGCCACGCCGGCACCGCCCACGCCCGCCGCGGCCTCGCCCGCGAGCTCGTCATCCTCGAAGAAGACCGCGCCAGGAAGGTCATCAAGGGCACCGTGGAGGAAGTCCTCTCTTCCACCAGCTTCCGCGTCTACGGCGACCTCGCCAGCCCGGGCGAGCTCGCGGGCGCGGCAATCGAGTTCAATGGCGACGGCCTCTCGCACGCCATCGCGTCCAACGCCGCCGGCTCCGTCACCCTCCAAGAGGCCCCCCAGCAGCCCATCCAGGCCGGCGACTCCTTTGTCGTGACCCTTCAGGACGACTCGCTCAAGACCTTCGAGGGCGGCACGCTCTCGGCCATCGAGAAGTACGCCAAGGAGACCCTCGAGCGGATGATGGACGAATACGTCGAGGGCGAAGTCCCGCTCGCGGGGCTGGATTGGTCGCTCGCCCTCGGGCAGTGCATCAGCTTCACCGGCACGAGCGACCCCGAGTACGCCAATCTCCGGGCGGCCCTGATCGCGGTGGAGCACGACCTCGCCCACGAGCGGACGGTTCTGACCCTCACCACGCAGCGTGGCGGGGGGCCACTGGGCTGGACCGCCCGCGAGCGGCAACACCTCCGCGACCTCGACGCCGCAGAGGTCCGCCGCCAGCTCCGCCGACTCTCCCGCCGCATCCTGCGCCGAAGCGGCCGCGGCCGCGCCGCCGCCGGCGACCCAAACGAGCTCGACCCCGACGGCCCGCTCGCCGGCGACGGCATCTGGATTGACATCCGCTACAACGTCGCCTACCACGAAGGCCCAGGCCCCGTTGACCGCACCCTCGGCGGAACAGGGCGATACATCGAGTGGATTTCCCTCGACCTCAAGGGGCACCTCGTGGAGGCCGGGGTGGGCACGTTTTCCTAGGCGAAGAAAAGGGACCACAGGGACCTCAAGGACCACAGGGGCAGACCGCGCCGCACGGTCCCTGCGGTCCTTGTGGTCCCTGTGGTCCTTGTGGTCCTTTCCTCCTTTGCTCCCGCTCACCCCCAGGAGCACGCCATGTGCTGCGAAATCCTCTGTTCCCGCAGGCTCGTGTCCTTGCCTGACGCCCTCGACGACGTGGCGGGACGCCTCCGCGCGCGCTTCGGCGAGGAGGTCCTCTCCGCCTCCGCACTCGCCCCCGGCGGCCGCGAAC
>VGYW01000469.1 GCA_016872875.1 Planctomycetota bacterium
CGCTCCGCTGGCTACCAAAGCGGCATCTCCGATGCCGCACTCCATACCCTTCCCGTCTCGTCTACTCTGTTCCCCCCTCTGTGCTACAAACATGCAGAATCTTGTTTTCCGGAAAGATTTTTCCTCCGCGTTTGGTTGCGGCTTGCCGCGATGGGTCTTCCTCTGTGCTACAAACATCCAGAATCTTGTTTTCCGGAAAGATTTTTCCTCCGCGTTTGGTTGCGGCTTGCCGCGATGGGCCCTCAGTGTCCTCTGTGGTGACCCTCTTCTCTCCGCCTCTCACAGCCCCGCGTCTGACACGGCGCGCTCGCGGATGTCGGCGATCTCGAAGAACTCGCGGCGCGTGAACCCGAACATGCCCGCCAGGATGTTGGTCGGGAACATCTCCACCAGGTTGTTGTTCTCGCGGACGTTGCCATTGTAGAAGCGCCTGGCCGCCTGGATGCGGTCCTCGGTGTTCACGAGCTCGGTCTGGAGCTGGAGGTAGTTCTGGCTCGCCTTGAGGTTCGGGTAGTTCTCCACGCGGACGAGGAGGGCGGAGAGGGCGCGAATGAGCTTGTTCTCGCTCTCAGCCTGGCTCGATGGGGAGCCCGTGTTCGCCACGCACTCCTGGCGGAGCGCCGTGATCCGCTCGAGCAGGTCGCGTTCGTAGCTCGCGTAGCCCTTCACGCAGCTCACCAGGTTCGGGATGAGGTCGTAGCGGCGTTTCAGCTCAGTGTCAATGTTGAACCACGCCTCATTGCAGTGGTTCCGCGCTCGCACGAGGCGGTTGTACATCCCGAAGACGAAGACCAGCAGCAGGAAAGCTACGATTGCGACGACGATGGCCGGGTTCATCTGGCACCCTCGGTTCGGTCCTCGAAGAGACAATTCGGCAAGAGCTTACGGATTTACACGAGTTCGGTCAAACGGAGTCTGGCCCCCGGTCTTGGGGTTCCCAATCGTCGTCGCCCTCGTCGTCGAATCCTCTTGCCAGGAAGAGGCCCTCGGACTCCACGACGACGACGAGGACGAGGACGAGAAGATTGGGAGTCTTTGACCGGGAGAGGGGATTTGCTATAATCGCCCCATGGCTTGCAGCCGAATGGCCGGATTGGGCGAAGGCCGATGAATCCGCTCCAATACCTCACCTGGCGCGCCGGGCTGGAAATCCTGCTGCTCGCGGCGATGTACTACGCGGCGCTGCGGTTCGTGCGGGGGACGCGCGGGGCGGGGATTCTCAAGGGCCTGGGGCTGGCGGTCGTCGTCGGCCTCATCGGCGTGCTGTTCCTCGCGAGGTTCCTCGGCCTGCGGGTGCTCGAGGGGATGGCTGGGGGGGTGGTGGCGCTCTTCGGGTTCGCGCTCCTCGTGATCTTCCAGCCCGAGCTGCGCCGCGCGCTCGTGCGGCTGGGCCAGAGCCCGCTCTTCGGCTTCTTCGCCCGCTCGCACAAGGAGGTGAGCGACCACGTGGCGGAGGCGGTGACGGCGATGAGCCGCGACCGCATCGGCGCGCTCATCGCGGTCGAGCGCGAGGTGAGCCTGCGGAGCTACATGGAGGGCGGCGTGCGGCTGGACGCGGACGTGACGGCGGCCCTGCTGGTGACGATCTTCAACCCGGCCACGCCCCTGCACGACGGCGCGGTGATCCTACAGGGCGACCGCGTGGTGGCCGCCGGCTGCCTCTTCCCCCTCACGGAGAACGTCGAGGCGGGCAGCGGCCTCGGCACCCGCCACAGGGCCGCCATCGGGATAACCGAGGACAGCGATGCCATCGCCGTGGTCGTGTCCGAGGAGACCGGCACCATCTCGCTCGCGGTGAAAGGCAAGCTGACGAGCGGCCTGGCCCCCGAGAACCTGCGGACCATCCTGCGGGGCCTGTCGGCTCACGCGGCCGCGTGAGAATTGCGGATTGCCGATTTCGGATTGCGGATTGAAATCTGGAATCTGGCATCTGGAACATGGGATTCGCATGAGGCGTTTTCTTCGGGTCTTCTATCGCCACCTCGACCTCAAGCTTGCCGCCCTGCTCCTGGCGGCAATCACGTGGTACTACGTGACCACGGCGGGGATAGACGAGCGGCGCTTCGTGGGCGTGGTGGTCAGGCCGCTCAATCCGCCGCCCGAGGTCGCGCTCCTCGGCCAGGCGCCCGCCTCGGCCAACCTCACGCTCCGCGGGCCGCGCCACGAGCTCGAAGAGCTCAAGACCCCCGAGCTCTTCGCCGTGCTCGACCTCCGCGAGGTGTCCCTCGGCGCGGGCGAGACTGTGCGGGTGCCGCTGGCAACGCGCCACCTGCGGGCGGGCCGCAGCCCCGAAACCTCCGAGCGCCTCCCCGCCGGCGTGGTGCTCCTGAGGGCCGAGCCCGACAGCGTGGCGCTCACCCTCGACCGCGTGGAGGAGGTTCTTCTGGATGTCGAGGTGGTCACTGAGGGGGAGCCGGCGGCCGGCTTCACCCAGAAGAAGAGCGCGCAGCCGCCCAAAGTGAAGGTGCGGGGCGCCTCGCGCCTCCTGCGGCGCCTGAGCGCCATCCGCACCGAGCCGGTGCGGGTGGACGGCCTCCGCGAGCGGCTCCAGCGCCGCGTGCCGCTCCAGCGCCAGGTGGTCGGCCCAGAGTACCAGGCCGTGCCGATCAGTTGCGAGCCGGACAGCGTGGAGGTGAGTCTGGACGTAACGGCGACGCCGGTGGAGCGGACGGTGGAGCGGGTCCCCGTGCGGCTCGTGGGCGTGCCGAGCACCCTGGCCGTGGTTCAGGAGGAGGTGCGCGAGGTCACTGTCCGCCTCAGCGGGCCGGGACCCGCGATGCGCGACGTTGACGCCGGCACCCTCGCGGTGGAGGCGAGCCTGGAGGGCACGCAGCCGCCGGCGCGCGGGGCGGAGGCGATCACGGTGTTCCTGCGCCGCGAGAACATCCGCCAGCTCGCCGCCGGCGCCTGGGCGCCCCTGCCGCGCGAGGTCGAGCTCCTCGAAGTCCGCCCGCGCGCCCTGCCGCTCACACTCGACCGCGTCGGCTCCCGCACCCTCCCCGTCGAGGCCGTCCGCGAGGGAACGCTCCCCGAGGACTACGAGGTGAGCCAGGTGACTGTGGTGCCCGAGAAGGTGACAGTTCGCGGGCCGGAGACCATCCTCAACGACCTCAAGGCGGTGGAGACGGCCCCCGTGGCCGTGACCGGCCTGCGGGAGCGGCTGCGCCGCACCGTGCGGCTGGTGGAGAGCGTGGACGCCGGCCCCTACCGCGGCGTGCGCATCGAGCCGTCGCAGCAGTTCGTGGACGTCGTGATCGCGGTGTCGGAGCGGCGGGCGGAGAAGGTGCTCGCCAGCCTGCCCGTCCACGTCCTCGTCCGGCCAGAGGTCGCCCTCAACATCCGCATCGAGCTCGACCGCCGCACGGTTGGGCCGGTGGCGTTCGTCGGGCCGCGCTCGCGCATGGAGCACTTCACGGCCGACAGCGTGACCGCCTTCGTGCCGCTCGACATCACTGGCCCGGCCGACCTCCGCCCGACCATACGCAACGTGGAGTTCTACATCCGCGACCCCCTGGTCCGCCTGGCACCCGACGCCAAGCCGCTCTCCGTGAAGCTGGAGTTCCCGCCGCCCGAACGCGGCCCGGAGCCGCCCAAGAAGAAGGAATGATGCGTGACCCGTGACGCGTGACCCGTGACTCAGAAACTCCCCTCTTCTCACGCGTCACGCGTCACGCGTCCGGAACGGAGCAAGGGAAGATGATCGAGCTGAGCGTGAATATTGACCACGTGGCGACGGTGCGCCAGGCCCGCCGCATCAGCGAGCCGGACCCCGTGGCGGCCGCCGTGCTTGCTGAGCTGGGCGGGGCCGACGGCATCACGGTCCACCTCCGCGAGGACCGCCGCCACGCCCAGGACCGCGACGTGCGCCTGCTCCGCGAGACGGTCGGCGGCGAGCTCAACCTCGAAATGGCCTGCTCGGAGGAGATCATCCGCATCGCCCTCGACGTCAGGCCCGGCCTCATCACACTCGTCCCCGAGCGCCGCGAGGAGATCACGACGGAGGGCGGGCTCGACCTTCGGCGCCGCCCACGGGCCATCGCAGGCGCCGTCGCCCGCTTCCGAAAGGCCGGCATGAAAGTCAGCTTCTTCATTGACCCCGACGAGGCGCAGATCAAGCTCGCCCGGAAGCTCGAGGCCGACTTCGTGGAGCTGCACACGGGCGAATATGCCGAGTGCGGAGTGCGGAGTGCGGAGTGCGGAGTGAAATCCGAAATCCGAAATCCGAAATCCGAAATCGAGCGGCTTTGCGACGGCGCTGCCGCAGCCGCCACGCTGGGCCTCGGCGTCCACGCCGGCCACGGGCTCAACTACCGCAACGTCCAGCCCGTCGCGGCCATCCCGCAGGTGACGGGCCTCTACATCGGCCACAGCATCGTCGGCCGCGCCATCTTTGTGGGCATGCAGCAGGCCGTGAGGGAGATGAAGGAGCTGATGCGCCAAGCAAGGGAAGGGCCAGACGCGTGACGCGTGACGCGTGATCAAGAGGAAACCCTTTTCCGATCTTCTCTTGTCACGCGTCACGCGTCACGACACGCGTCGTTCACGACAGCCCCACCGAACGACAGGGGACCCGATGGACAAAGAGAAGCTCAAGCAGGCGGTCCGCCTCTTCATCGAGGGGATCGGAGATGACCCAGAGCGCCGCGGGCTGCGGCGCACGCCCGACCGCGTGGCGGCCATGTGCGACGAGATCCTCGCCGGCTACGGGGTCGAGCCGGCCTCAGTCTTCCGCGAGTTCCACCGCGAGCGCCACGACGAGATCGTCCTCGTCCGCGACATCCCGTTCTACTCGCTGTGCGAGCACCACCTGCTGCCGTTCTTCGGCAAGGCGCACGTGGCCTACCTCCCCGACGGCATGCGGCTGTGCGGGATCAGCAAGCTGGCGAGGATCGTGGAGGTTCACGCCCGGCGCCTCCAGCTTCAGGAGCGGCTGACCGCCGAGATTGCAGCGTCGCTCGTCAAGGCGCTTCGGCCCAAGGGCGTGATGGTGGTGATGGAGGCCGAGCACCTGTGCATGACCATGCGCGGCGTGCGCGCCCCGGGCTCGCGCACCGTCACCAGCGTCGTCCGCGGCATCTTCCGCGAGAACGCCGCCACCCGCGCCGAAGCCATGGCGCTCCTGCGCGACGGGGTCTCGTGAAAGGCTGGGGGGCCTTGTAGCCGCGCGATCTCAACTGGAAATGGCATTGACTCAGCGCATGTTGCCGCGCGCCGAAAGTCCAATATCCAATACTCAACATCCAATGTTCAATGGCCAAGTGAAAGAGAAGGCACTGCCCCGATCGTCCTTAAGGGCGCGGCCCGCCCGCAGGGCGGCAGCGCGGTAGCCGTCCCCTGCGGGGGCTGGGTTGGCGCGAGCCCTTGAGTTAGTGCCATTCTATTGAGAGTTGGATTTGAGCGGCGGTCGGAATACGCGTCGCGGGCGGAGAGGACGCGGCAGTCCCCGCGCTCGGCGTCCCGCGGGAACAGGTCGCGGAGCGCCGCCGAGTGCTCGTTGTAGACGATGATGAGACGGTGCGGAAGCTCATCCCGCGGCTGCTGTCGCTGGCCGGGCTGCCCTGCGAGTGCGCGGTGGCCGAGGACGGCCTCGTCGGGCTGTTGCACTTCGTGGTCTTCCGCCCCCATCTGGTGATCCTCGACCTCGAGATGCCGCGGCTCGACGGCGCGGAGTTCTGCGAGTGGCTCAAGCGCGACGGACTCTCGTGTCCACGGGTCCTCGTCATGGCGAGCGACCTCACGGACCCGCGCCTCGGGCGCGCCCTGAGCGCCGGCGCGCACGCGTGGCTTGCCAAGCCCCTGGACACCGACGAGCTGCTCGAGAAGGCCGCCGGCATGATCGCGCCCTGAGGCGCGGCCAGCCACAACGAGGAACCCCCCGTGCAGTACCCGCTGATGATGGTCTCGTGTCCCATTGCCAAGCCCGGCGACAAAGGAGGCTGCTGCATGAAGCTGGACGATGGCCCCCCGAGGGTGGGCGCGTGCAAGCTCACCCGCTGCGCCTTCAATCGGGACCAGGCCTGCCACGCCCGAGCCATCACGATTGGCGATGGCCTGATGCCGCGGTGCGACACGTTCTTCGAGCTGGACGCGCACGTGCGCAGGGGGCAAGTGGCCGCCGTGGGCGCCTGCAAGACCATCGCCTGCATCCACAACCACGACCTCCACTGCCAGGTGTAAATTTCCAAACAAACGAAACAAAAACGGGGTCGGGCGGGCGGCGAAGCCGCCA
>VGYW01000470.1 GCA_016872875.1 Planctomycetota bacterium
GTAATGGGGCTATCTCCTTGACTCCAGTGACCTCAATGGGTGGCCCTGGGGAAGGAGGCCGTCTTGAACGCCAAATCGGCTCTTTGGCTGCGATGTTGCGGTCAGTTGGGCTGTTCTGCACGTTGGCACGTACACCACAACCTGTTGTGGCTACTGGAGTGAAGGGGATACCCCCCTTCTGATATTATCAATCAGCCTGGCTTGATAGCCAGTTGTCGGCCCAGCGTGGTCTGTGGAGGGCCTTTGCATGGCCACTCCCCGTCTCCCAGTCCACCAAGTGCTGCGCGCAGCGCGCCGAGAGAAGGGCTGGACACAAGCGCGGCTGGCCCAAGAGGTGAAGGCGCGCGAGCCCTCCATCAGCATTGGCCAGTCCGCCATCAGCATGTTCGAGTTGGGCGACCTCCAAGCCCTGTCCCAGGACAAGGTGGAGGCGATTGCGCGCGCGCTGGGAGTTGACCTCGCCGCGGCCCAGCGGGAGGCCCGCCGACCTCCCCGCCCTGCCCCCGCTCCAGCCCTGCGATTCTGCCCCAACCCAGAGTGCCCAACGAACACGCCCGTCGTGATAGACGGCGAGGTGCGCCTCGCGCCCGCGATGGTGCGCGCCCAGGGGCCGTGCCGCTGCTCGTACTGTTCAGAGGTGCTCCTCGCCAGTTGCCCGGCTTGCCGCACGCCCGTCGCCGAGGGGCTCTTCTGCCGGAGCATCGAGTGCGGAAGGCCCCTCGTCGCGCTGCCCGAGGGTGAGGCCTGGAGCTCACTCGACGCGGAGCGCGCGAGCCGCCAGTCCGTGCTCCTGCTGACCCGGGCCAGGGACTACCCTGCCTCCGAGGCAGCGACCGACGGTACAGTTGAGGAACAGAACGA
This sequence comes from Planctomycetota bacterium, assembly GCA_016872875.1. The sequence goes on from VGYW01000470.1 coordinate 862, forward strand.
TGCTCCGCAGAAAGGGGACACTGGGGATGACAAAGCGCCACCCACGAAGCCCGAATAGCGCTCAGAAGCGCCCACCGGTCCCCACCTCCGTTCAGAGGACACTCTTCCTCGAGTGCGGATTCAAGTGCCCGGTGCCCAGGTGCCATGCCGCCGACGGCCTGGAGTTCCACCACATCAATGGCAACAGGAGTGACAACAGCGAGGGCAATCTCCTGGTTCTGTGCCACGAGCATCATGTGATGGCCCATAGGCGGCGGTCCAGACTGGACCGCAAGGCGTGCCAGGCGCTGAAGCAGGGCGTCCTCTTCGGCAGGGTCTGACCAACCGCCTCAGAAAGGGTCCCCGCCGGCACCCGCGCTTGACATGGCTTGCCGAATGAGGTACGCAATCACGCGCGCAGGACTGAGAACGCCTGTCGGGAGTTGTGTCCCAGAACCTCCCGCAGGTTCTGGAACCTGCGGGAGGTCAGCGGTCATTCGGCGATGATGGCGCAGGCGGCGATGTGGTAGCCGACGCCTTTGGGGGCGGCGTCGGGGCCGGCGCAGCCCATCTCGCCGCTGCCATAGAAGCCGAAGATGGGGGCGGAGCCCGCGGCCTCTTTCATCGCGTCGAGCTCTTTCTCGAAGTTCTTGTGCTTTTGCATCTCGCCGCGCCGCCCGCCGCAGTCGAACACCAGGACCAGGGCCAACTTGTCCTTCTTGTCGCCGATGGCGGCCTTGAAGGTGTCGCGGGCCGAGTTGATCAGGCCCTCGGGCGTCATGTCCTTCATCAGGCCGAAGCCGCAGGAGAAGTCGCCCGTGAGCAGGATACCCACGTTCGAGGCCCCCACCATTGCCCACCCGGGCAAGACCTTGCCGGTAACTGCGTCCTTGCGCACAACCCCGCCGAGGTTCTTGTCCTCTCGTTCCTCGTACCTCGCCCTCACAAGGTCACCCTTGAACACGATGTCGTCCTGGAACGCGGCGGCGCCGACGATGGGGAACTTCTCGCCGAGGACGCCGCAGAGGCCCTTGACCACCCGGTCGTTGCGCGGGATGTGGCAGGCGCCGAACAGGATGAGCACCTTGCCGGGGCCTTTGGCCGCGGCGTCCTTGAGCGCCTCGCCGAGCTTCTTGCCGCACTCCGCGTCGTCCTTCGGCCCGGCGGTCGCGGCCACGGCGGCAGTCACGGTCACGTCGCCCCCTAGGGCGAGGACGGCTGCCGCCGCGTCATTGCTCTCCTGGGTGAGCGCCGAGTACGCCCCGCAGCCGTAGATGATGTCCTTCGGGAACACGGCGGCCACGCCCTCGGCGACCTCGGCCGCCTTGCCAATGAGCGGGCCGCTGTAGTGGACGAGGACGAGCTTGGGCGCGGCCTCGCCGAGGGCGGCCTTGGCCTTCTTCGCCGCCTCTTCGCCCGCGGCTTTCGGCTCCTTCGCCATCGAGATGCCGTTGCCCACGGCCAGCTTGCCCGCGGCCAGCGCCTGCGCCCCACAGGCCAGCAACGCCACGCCCGCCAGCGCGCACACGAGTGCCACACGCCTCTTCATCGCACGTCCCCTGATTGTTGGACCCAGGCCCGCCCGCTGCGCCGCCCACGGACGCCCCGCTGCGGGCCTTCACGCCCGCCGAGCATACCCGAATCACGCGCCTGCGTCAACTACCGCGGCGTCTCCTTCGACGTGGGAGGCTTCTCTTCCGAATCGCGCGCCTCGCGGCCACGTGTGGGGGATGAGTGGATGACTGGATGGGTGGACGGATGTCCGAGACATCGAGTCTTTCATTCATCCATTCATCCACCCATCCAATCATCCCCTTGAGTTGCGGCGAAGGGCTGCTTCAGGGAACACGCCCAAGCCCGGCCAACAGGCTTTTCAGGCAGGAGGGCAGGATGAGGGCGTAGCGCTTGTCGGTCGCGCGGAAGACGGAGCAGCTTGGCTCCTTTGGGTTCAGCTCGAAGGCGAGCGTCGTGCGGCCGCGAGGGGCGGCTTTGTCCTTCGGGGGCTCGGCCGGCTCCGCGACGGCGATGCGGATGGGGACGAACGCGTAGGGCTCGATGGCCTTGTCGCCCAGCCCGGCCTTTGCCGCTTGCTCCGGCTGAAGGGCCACAAAGTCGGCGTCGGCGCGCTGATAGACCCTTCGCCCGGCGGCGTGGAGCAGTGGGGCGGTGCACCACATCTTCCTCGGCCCCTTGGGCACCGGCTGCGCGCCGGACGCCAGGAACCGAATCGGGTCGTCCTTCGACTTCGTGAGGCAGTAGACGAAGAAGTTCTGGACAGGTTGAGTGCAAGCCCCGATGATGAAGGGCTGGTCAACCACATAGAAGGTGGCGTAGGAGTCCTTGCCGTAGCAGGGGCACCAGTGGAGGAGCGTGCCCATGTCGAAGATGCGCTCGTAGGCCCGCACGTCGAGGGCCACGTTGTATTCGCCCTGCGGGCCGCCCGGGCCGTCGCCAACGTTCGGATAGTACGCCTTCACTTTCTGGCGGAAGAGGTCCGGCTCGCGGTTGAAGGCCGCGGCCACGTCGCGGCAGCTCCCCGTGCTGAAGATGACCACCTTCTCGCTCGATTCGCGGAGGGCGTCGAGGATGAGCTTGACGGCGCCCTGGAACTCTTCGGGCTGGTCGAGCGCCTTGTCGTCGCGGCCATTGAGGGGCTTGGCGAGGCCGATCGCGGTGGGCACGCGGCGGCCGGTGACGTGCATGAGCTGCTCCACCGCGGGCCGCCCGGTGCGCTGCTTCTGCCACTCCCCAAGGTCGAGGATGATCCCTTTGATGTCGAACTCCCCGAGCGCGAAGAGCGTCGCGAGGTCGTAGTGGTCGTCCGGGTCGACGTGCGGATGAAACAGGTCGGTGGAGTAGACGATGGGGATCTTCTTCCCCTCGGCGCACATCCCCAGCGCGCCGAGGAGCGACAGACAGACAACTGCGGCGGCTCTCATGTGTTCCTCCTTCCGCACGGATTCTACCCATCCTCTCACCACAGTCAAGCGGCGCAGCAACGGATTCGCACGCGCCTCCGCACGTCACCCCATTGCCTCCACCGAACGCATCTTGCTGGGGCGATGGCTGGCAGCCACTCCGCCGCCTTACCCGCCGTCCTCCGCGAGGGCGCGACCTCGGCCTCTACCTTCCGTCGAACCCGCGCGGGGGCACTTGGCCGGAGCATGGCCGTCCGCTCGCACGGAGATAATTGCAGAGTCATATGACTCTGCAATTATCTCCTCAAGCCCCCACGCCGGCCAGCGCGCGGCATGCAGACGCGAGGGCGCGGCCTCAGCGTCTGCCTTCCGTCGAGCCCGAGCGGGGCACTTGGCCGGAGCATGGCCGTCCGCTGGCACGGAGATAATTGCAAGAGTCATATGACTCTGCAATTATCTCCTCAAGCCCCCACGCCGGCCAGCGCGCGGCATGCAGACGCGAGGGCGGGGCCTCAGCGTCTGCCTTCCGTCGAGCCCGATCGGGGGCACTTGGCCGGAGCATGGCCGTCCGCTGGCACGGAGATAATTGCAGAGTCATATGACTCTGCAATTATCTTCTCAAGCCCCCACGCCGGCCAGCGCGCGGCATGCAGACGCGAGGGCGGGGCCTCAGCGTCTGGCTTCCGTCGAGCCCGAGCGGGGCACTTGGCCGGAACATGGCCGCCTGCTGGCACGGAGATAATTGCAGAGTCATATGACTCTGCAATTATCTCCTCAAGCCCCGCATGCCGGCCAGCGCGCGGCATGCACACTGGTGGCCCGTCGTTGAACGCCGGCCTCAGTTGCCGCAGCAGTTCCGACGGACAAAGCCCATCTCGATGCGGTGGAAGCGAGAACTCTGGCCAGGAACGCTTGCGTCTCAATCGCAGCGGATAGCGGCGTCAGACTGGCTCGCTGTGTTCGCCCCAGTGGGTGCTCGGGAGCGCCAACAGGCTTGCGTGCAAGCCGTCCTTGCCGTCGCGCAGCAGTTCGTACTGCCCCCTGCGAGTGGGCGGCAGGGCGCGGACGCAGCCGCGCCGGATCAGCTTCTCGAGATGCCTGCTCAGTGCTGCCTGAGACATCCTGAGATCGCGCGTGAGGGTGGGAACGTCGAGAGCCCCACCCGCGGCGAGCCGACGCAGGATCTGGATGCGGCGCGGGTGGGTGAACGCGGTGGCGGCGTGGAAGACGAGCCCATTGACCTCTGTAAGAGTGATGTAACGCCGGGGAGTTGGCCCAAGGTGGGTGGCACCCTCAACGGCTTCCGTTGAGGGTGTGGACGGGGGCGGCCCCCGAAAGCCACCCTCAAGCGAGTACGCTTGAGGGTGCCACCCACCGGCGTGCGGACGCGATGCGATGACTGAGCGACCGCGCGGAGCAATAACACCGGGTGCCCGAGCGGCGGCGCTCGACCAGCCCGGCGGCCGCCAGGCGCGCCAGGTGGACGGCGAGCAACCCGGGCGCGATGCGCAGTTCGCGCGCAATGCTGGGAGGCAGCTCCTCAACTCCCGCGAGGCAGGAGAGGACGCGCAATCGCGTCGCGCACGCGGCGGTTCGCATGACCCTGACGATGAGCTCATCCATTGGCGCTCTCCTGCGCAGATAATTGCAGAGTCATATGACTCTGCAATTATCTGCGCACCGACGGCCGATGCCAAGGGGCTACCGTGCAAGGCCGCGACTCAGACGTAAGACGCCTTCTCACTATCGCGCCCGCCCGCGGCTTCCGGGGTCGCCCCCGGTGCCGCGGAGCACTCTTCCATCCACACGCTCCGCTGGGAACCAAAACGGCGACACGCCGCCGCACTCGGTACTCCCCGGCGATCTGAGCGCGGGGGACCATGAAGTGCCGCATCCCTTCGGCTGCGCTCAGGGCAGGCTCCGATGCCGCTTTGAATGGAAGGGGAGCGGGACGGCGACCGTTCTCACGTCTGAACTGCGGCGTGTAAAGGGGCGATGACGGGCTTGGACGGCCCGCGGCGGTCCGCACCGCCGCCACCAGGGGGCTTGTCCCAAAGGGGCGAGCGACTGTGTGTGCTGGTGCATACAGATGCGCTATCGGACCCACAGTCAAGCCGCGACTTGAAGCCGGGGGCGGCGGGGTGTATAGTTGGCGCGGAGACAGTTTCATGAGCACACCTCCGGCGCGTTCGGCCCTGCTGCTGTCTGTCTTCTGTCCTCTGTCGTCTGTCCTCTGTCGTCTGCCCTCTGTCGTCTGCCCTCTGTCGTCTGTCCTCGCGGCGCTCCTGGCGCTGGGGTGCTCGTCGGACTCCGGCGGCGTGGCGTCGGGGGGCTGGGGGAAGGCCGACGACGGCTTCCAGGCCATGCTCTTCGCGCCGCGCGGCGTGGTGAGGGTCGGCGAGGCGATTGAGCTCCGCGTGAGGGTGCGGAACCAGGTGGGCGAGATACGCTACTTCGCCTCGGCACA
>VGYW01000471.1 GCA_016872875.1 Planctomycetota bacterium
GACCCAGCCGTAGCCCAGGGCGACCGAAGGGAGCCCTGGGATCGCGCGTCCCCCCCATCCAAGCCCCCGAAGGGGGCGTTTCACGCCCATTGAATCGCCCCGCGTCGGGGGCTCTACGCTGGCGGGGCCTTTTCCCAGGGCTCCCTTCGGTCGCCCTGGGCTACGGCTCAAACGCCCCCATTCGGGGGCTAAACCCCAGCCCCCAGAAGATGTGGGCGAAGATCAGGGCGAAGCCCTGGGAAGCAGGGCCTGGCGTCGGTCAGCCCTGATGGGGCGTGCTACGGAGCACGGACGCCATCGCCTCCCGTGAGCGGCTAGTACGCCCCTACAGGGCTTCACCGGGGCCATCTCCTCTTCCCAGGGCTTCGCCCTGGGCTGATATAGCAGGCTCCGTTGGGAGCTTCGGAGCCCAAGACGGTCGCCTCGATTGGGGGCCATATCCCCTGACCTCCTCAATCGTCCTCGACACTCCCCCCACTGCACAGAGCGGATCGAGGACCAGGGACGAGGACGATTTCCAGAAAAAAACCAAAAAACCTCTTGACAAAGCCTCTTTCGCCTAGTATAAGATTAGAGACAGCCTCCCCGTAGTGTTTCCTCCCCGACAGCGTAACTCTCCCCGCAATCGCTGAGGTGCAGCCATGGCCCAGCCCGAAGCCCCGGAAAGGAGCCCGCGCGTGCGCAAGGATGCCAAGATCGCCCTCATCGTGATTCTGGCGCTCATGGTCCTCGTCGTCGTCATCTGGGGGCGCAGCCCCAGGCCAGACGACCAGGCCGCCGCCGTCAAGCCGGTGACAGAGGCGCCGAAGGACCCCGCCGCCGCCGACGCCACCGCGCGCGTCAAGACCGACCCCGCGCCCAGCGGCAGCGGCCTCGCCCGCCACGACGTCACCGACACCTCGCCCTTCCCCAGCGAGGGCGGCATGATCAACAGCTCGCGGCCCGCCGACCGCGGCAGCGTGCGCCACGACGCCGCCTTCCCAGGCGACGCCCGCGCCGACGCGGGAACCACCACGCCAGCACCGACAGACCGGACCTCCCCCGGCCCCTCCCACGACGCGACCCAGCCGGCCCCCAAGCCCGCCCTCAGCCACACCGTGGCCAAGGGCGACACCTTGATGAAGCTCGCGGTGAAGTACTACAAGGACCAGTCGAAGTGGCGCATCATCCAGCAGGCCAACAGGGGCGTATCCGTCCTACAGGTCGGCCAGAAGCTCACCATCCCGCCGCTGCCCGACGCGCCGGCCGGCACCAGCACCGTCGCCCCGACGGGCACCACGCCCGCTCCCTCCGCGCCGGCCGACAGGCCGGCCCCTGACAGGTCCCCCAGGCCCGCCCCCACGGCCCCGACCCCCGCCTCAGGCAAGACCTACACCGTCCAGAAGGGCGACACCTTCATGAAGATCGCCCGCAGCGTCTACCGCGACCCCGCCAAGTGGCGCACCCTCTACGACCGCAACCGCGCCAAGCTCCCCGACCCCGCCAAGCCCGACAGCCTGCGTCCCGGCACCGTCATCGAGCTTCCCGCGCTCGCCAGCGCCCGCTGACCCGCCTTCTCACCGCCCCAGGCCCCACCGCGGCCCCGCTCCCGCGAACGGGGCCGCGGCGCGCTTGGGGCAGCACTTCGCGCCCGCTTGCTCGGGGTCCGGGCCAGCCATCGAGAGTGCCACTCCCCGGGGCGCGGAGAGTGGCACTCTCGAGTTGGCCCGATGTAACTCCTTGTGGGATAAGGGCTTGGGACTGGCCTACGAGAGTGCCACTGTTTGAGGCACGCGAGTGGCACTCTCGAGCGTGGTGGGGCCGGATTCCGCGTTTGCTCCGGCGGTGCTCCGCAGGTATGATTCGGGTATGAACGTCGTCCGCGGCCTGTTCGTTCCACTGCCCGAGCTCCGCACGCCGGTGGTCACGCTGGGGGCGTTCGATGGGGTCCACCGCGGCCACCAACGCATCCTGGCGGAGACGACTGCGTGGGCCAGGGAGCTTGGCGGCCACTCGGCGGTTGTGACGTTCGACCCGCTGCCAAAAGCCGTGGTGGGGGGCGCGGGCGCGCTGTGCATCACGTCGCTGCCCCATCGCCTCGCGCTCATGGGGGAGCTTGGCCTGGACCTGGCGGTGGTCATCCCCTTCGACGCGGCGGTGGCCGGGATGCCGGCGGAGCAGTTCGTGCGGCGGGTGCTGCTCGGCTGGCTTGGCGCCCGCCACGTGGTGTTCGGGCACGACTCGACGTTCGGGCGCGGAGGTGAGGGGAACCTGGCCCTCCTGCGGCGCATGGAGGCCGAGGGAGCGCTCGGAGTCCGCTCCCCGGCCCCCGTCCGCTATCGCGGCAAGGTCATCTCCAGCACGGCCATCCGCCAGGCCATTCGTGCGGGTGAGCTGCGGGCGGCGGCGGCCATGCTGGGCCGCCCCTTCTCGCTCCTGGGCACCGTGGTCCGCGGGGAGGGCCGCGGCCGCACGCTCGGCTTCCCAACCGCCAACCTCGACCTCCACCACGAGGCCATCCCGCCCGAGGGCGTCTATGCCACGTTCGCGCGCCTCCTGCCCGCCGGGCCGGGGGCAGACACAGGCGAGACGCCTGTGCCACCGCCAAGAGAAGACGGTCGGGCAGGCTCCCAGCCTGCGGGGCATGAGGGTGGTGGCACAGGCCTCCGGCCTGTGGGGCATGAGGGTGGTGGCACAGGCCTCCGGCCTGTGGGGCATGAGGCTGGTGGCACAGGCCTCCGGCCTGTGGGGCATGAGGCTGGTGGCACAGGCCTCCGGCCTGTGGGGCATGAGGGTGGTGGCACAGGCCTCCGGCCTGTGGGGCATGAGGGTGGTGGCACAGGCCTCCGGCCTGTGGACACTTGGCCATCGCTCACCTACGTCGGGCGCCGCCCCACCTTCGCGCCCGACGATGCGCCCACGTGCGTCGAGGTCTACCTCATCGGCTCCGAGGCCGACCTCTACGGGTGCGACATGGAGGTGCGCTTCGTCAAGTTCCTCAGGGGCGACCTCCGCTTCCCGTCCCCCGAGGCACTCGTGGCTCAGATGGAGGCCGACAAGAAGGCAGCGCTGCGCCTGTGCCGAAGGGAGCGATGACTTGGTGATACCGGCTGTCGTGCTCGTCGTCGTCCTCGTCGTCGTCGTCGATGCTCTGGGCTCTTCGAGCCCTGGAGGTTCGACGACGAGGACGACGACGACGACGAGGACGATTGGGGGGCGGTCAGGTGTTCATCCTGGCCATGAGGAAGCAGCCTAGCCCGGCGAAGCCGAGGATGGGCAGCCAGGCGGCCAGGGCGGGAACGCTGGCGAACAGCCCGCCCTGTTCCTGGCCGGCGAGTTGCGAGACGTAGTTGACGAAGTAGAAGGCTACGGAGACGACGAGCGCGAGGCCAAGGCCCACCCAGGTGCTCTTGCCGCCCTCCTGCTGGAACATGAGCGGGATGCCGACGAGGAGGAGGACCAGGCTGGCGAGGGGGAAGGCCAGGCGGTTGTGGAGGATGACGAGCCGCTTCTGGCGCACGGCGGGCGGCTCCACGCGCGGGCGCACGAGCTCTCGGAAGCTCTTCAGCGCGGGGTCCGCCTCGCTCTTGATCAGCTCGTGGGGCGGGATGGCCAGGGGAAGCGGCCCGCCGTCGTAGGCCACCTCGTCGCGCCGGTCCCCACGCATGCGGTAGGTGGTGGCCTGGCCAGCCCAGCAGGGCTTCTCGCCCCCGCGCCAGACGGCTGCGTGGATGGCGATCGGCGGAGGCACGTCCCCGCCGGCCATGGGCGCCGTGAGCTGGCCGCCGAGGATGAGGCGCATCGCGGGCCGGTACTCCCACGTCCTGAGGACGAGCTCGACCTTCTGGCCGTTGCGTTCGGCCTGGAGCCGGACCTCGGGGGCCTTCGCCCAGGGCTCCTTGGGCTTGCGCGGCATCGTGTGCGTGGTCGCGTCCTCCGCGGTCTTCAGCGCCCGGTGCTCGAAGGGGAGCCAGCGCCCGCCGGCGTCCCGCTCCTCGCCTTCCCAGAGGAAGACCCAGTGGTCAACCCAGACGCCGCGCGTGGCGCGCAGGCGCGGGCCGGAGCCCGCGCCGGCCTTCGGGCGCGTCTCCAGCTCCTTGAGGTCGAAGCCGGGGATGGCGTATTCCAACTGGCGGACCCACACCCTCGCCGAACTGCTGGGGTCGTAGGACTGGAGGTCCTTGTAGGTTTCCCGCTTCCCGACCTTGGTCCGCACCTCGGCGAAGCCGTGCGCGAGGTGGGGCACGACGAACTCCTGGTTGGCCGCCGACAGCACGCCGATGGCGAGCGAGCAGAGGAACACGGGGGCCAGCGCCCGGTGCAGGCTCACCCCGACCGCTTTGATGGCGTTCAGCTCGTTGTAGCGCGCCAGCCGGCTCACCGAGATCACCCCGGCCAGCAGCGTCACCAGTGGGAAGAAGTGCGTCAGCAGAACCGGCACCTGGTAGGCGTGGTAGACCACGACCCAGCGGATGAACTCCAGCACGCCCTCCTGCTCGATGAAGTCCTCGAGCTTCGCAAACGTATCTATGACGACGTAGAGGACCACCACGGCCACGAGCGAGAGGAGGAAGTGCCAGACGAAGAACATGCCCAGGTAGCGGTCGAGGCGGCGCACGAACACTGCGGAGTCCCCCGCTCAGTGGCGGAACTGGTGGAAGAGCAGCCCGAGGCCCAGCGCCCCCATCAGGGCGTCAGGGGTCCAGAGGGCGAGCCAGGGGGGGAGCCGTTGCTCCACCGCGAGGCCCTCGCCGCCCAGGAGCATGCCGTAGAGGCCCACGAACACGAGGATGCCGATGGCGAACGAGGCCAGCCGGCTCTGGCGGCGTATCCACATGCCGATGGGCACCCCCACGAGGCAGAGCGCCAGGGTGGAGAAGGCGAGGGCCTCGCGGAGACGCACCTCGGTGATCGCGCGCACCACCTCCTTGCGCGCGCGGGCCGCGCCGGCGCCGCCCTGGGCCGCCTCGCGCCGCTTCTCCGCGGCGCGCGCGAGGAGCTGCCCCGTCGTCAGCGACCCGCGGCGCTCCACCGTCGCGTCCAGGCTGGCCACCGGGATTTCCTTCACCTGCTCGTCGGCGGAAATCTGCACCCACTCCCGCGCGCTCCGCCCCGGCCACACCATCACGACCTGGGCGTTGTGGAACTCGAGCCGCATCTTGTTCCGCTCGGGCTCGAAGTCGTACTTCGCCCATTCGGCGCGGTAGACGTTCACCTCCGGCCCCTCCTCGGGCGGGTCGGCCTGGCCCTCGCGCTCGCGCGCCTCGTCCTCGGCCACGCGCTTCCGCAGCGACCGCACCCGCTCCGTCTCCTTCGGCTCGATCACCACCACGTTCCGAAGGATCTTGCCGTCAACCGACTCCACGTAAATCCTGTGCCCGCCGATCCTAGTGGTGATGTCGCTGCCGAGGAGCGACACGCGGAAGGGCTCTTCGAGGAAGATGCGCCGCAGCTCGCGCTCCTTCAGGATGGCGCAGTGGGGGATCACCCAGTCGTTCAGCGGCAGCGCCAGCGCCGTCAGCAGCAGGCCAAGGACCAGGGCGGGGTAGCACATGTAGCGCAGCGGGATGCCGCTCGCGCGCACCGCCGTCAGCTCGTTGTCGGCCGAGAGGCGCCCGTAGGCCATCACGCAGGCCGACAGCAGCGCTGCGGGGATCACCCACGCGTAGAGGTATGGCAGGAGGAACGGGATCAGCTTCGCAAGGTCGTTCAGGCCGATCCCCAGCCGCAACATCCTGCCCAGCGACCCCAGCAGCATCAGCCCGACGAGCGACGCGAAGCTCACCACGAAGCTCCGCACCAGCTCCCACATCACGTAGCGGTGGAGGATGCTCAACATGACGCGGGATTATACCAGAAGCGGGCCATCCCCGCCAACCCCCGTGGTCACCGCGAGTATGGCCACCAGTTCTGGTGAACTACTCCGGAGCCCCGACAGGGGCGTACTATAGCAGCCCAGGGCGAAGCCCTGGGAAGGGGACGGCAGGTAGGTCAGCCCTGACAGGGCGTACTATGTGGTCACGGCGCGACATCCTGCCTACGGCGGCGAGTACGCCCCTACAGGGCTGAATCGGGCCGTGCGCCTTTCCCAGGGCTTCGCCCTGATCTTTGCCCACATCTTCTGGGGGCTGGGGTTTAGCCCCCGAATGGGGGCGTTTGAGCCGTAGCCCAGGGCGACCGAAGGGAGCCCTGGGAAAAGGCCCCGCCAGCGTAGAGCCCCCGAAG
>VGYW01000472.1 GCA_016872875.1 Planctomycetota bacterium
GTACCAGGGCCAGTCGTTCGTCGAGCGCTTTGACGCGAACTCCTACCTCTACATCACGCGGGCGATGGACTACTTCGACCTCGCGGCCAAGTACGGCTCGGTGGAGGCCGCCTTCCGCAGCGTGCTCGCGCGCTTCCTCGTCATCGCCTTCAGCTCCGACTGGCTCTACCCCCCGTACCAGTCCAAGCAGATCGTCTCCGCGCTCCGGGCCAACCGCGCGCACTTCGCCTACTACGAAATCCCGTCGAACTACGGCCACGACGCGTTCCTGCTGGAGCGGGAGCGGATCAGCCGCGTGATCTCGGACTTCCTGGCCCTCAACTACGCCCGGGCGCTCGACGAGGAGAAGCGCTAAATGAGCCCCGCGGCCAACCACGCCCGCCTGCGCCCGGACCTCCTGGAGATCGCCGCGCTCGTCGAGCCGGGCACCCGCGTGCTCGACCTCGGCTGCGGCGAGGGCGAGCTCATGGCCCACCTCGAGCGCTCCCGCGCCGTCGCCGCGCGCGGCATCGAGGTCAAGCCCGAAAGGGTCGTGGACTGCGTGGCCCGCGGCCTCGCCGTCTGCCAGGGCAACATAGACGACGGCCTCCAGGACTACGAGGACAACTCCTTCGACTACGTGGTCCTCAGCCTCACCCTCCACCTCGTGAGCCGGCCGGGCCTCGTCGTCCAGGAGATGCTCCGCGTCGGCCGCCGCGGCATCGTCTCCATCCCCAACTTCGGCTACTGGCGCATCCGCCTGGGCCTCCTCACGCGGGGCCGCGTGCCGCGGGCCGGCTGCTTCAAGGAGCCCTGGTACACGACGCCCCGGGGCCACGTGATGACGCTGAACGACTTCCGCGACTTCTGCCGCGGGAACGCCATCCGCATCGAGCGCCAGCGCTTCGTCGCCAGCGGCGGCCCCCTCTCGCGCGCCCTCGCGTCCGCCATCCCCAACACCTTCGCGCAGTTGGGCATCTACGTGGTCTCCAGGAGACACCAGGTCCCCGGTGCCGAAGAAGGGGGATGATTGGATGGGTGGATGAATGGATGATTGTCTGACACCCATCCACCCATCCATTCATCCACCCATCCCCCGCTGGCACGCGCGCAAGGCGCGGACCACGAGCGCCACTTGACGGCCCGCGCGTCCGTGAGTAAACTACAGGGCGCCCCGAATGCCCCAGGGGAACCCCTGAGGGCCGGGAAGAGCGAGTGGCACGGGGAGTGACACTGCCCGATACACCCGCGCTCCCCTCGGCCGACCCGGGCGGCTTGGCCGGCCTGCCGAGCATGCAAGAGGTTTCTGCACCGCGCGAGACGCATCGGAGGGACTGCAATGCCCAGGCCCGACCTCAAGGGCTACGAGCTCCTTGAGCTGGTGGGCAACGGAGCCGGGAGTGTCGTGTACAGGGCGCGCGAGCTAGCCTCTGGGGCCATCTGCGCCATCAAACACGTCACCCGCAAGACCATCGCCAGCATCGAGCGGGCCCGCCGCCAGGCCCGCGACCCCAGCAGCCGCCTCGGCAAGTACGCCCGACTCAACTACCGCGGCTTCTTCGAACAGATTCGCAACGAATACCGCGTCCTCCACGGCCTCGACAAGGCCACCTACTCCCCCCACATCGTCAGAGTCGACGCCTTCGTCACCCTCAGGCGGCTCTGGTTCGTGCGCGGCTACGACCTCATCATGGAGTACGTGGACGGGGTGAGCCTTCGGGACAAGAGCGACTACGAGATGGCCGACCTCATCCGCTTCTACCGCGAGGCGGCAATGGGCCTGGCCTTTCTCCACGCCCACGGCGTCCTCCACGCCGACATGAAGCCCCACCACATCTTCATCACGAAGGACCGGCACGTCAAGCTGATCGACTTCGGCCTGGCCCGCCTCTTCACCGACCCGCCGGGGCGCATCCAGGGCACCGCCGAGTTCATGGCCCAGGAGCAGATCAAGGGCCTCCACCTCGACGCGCGGACCGACGTCTACGGCCTGGGGGCCACCATGTACTTCGTCCTCACCGGCCAGCCCAACCGCCCCTCCATCAGCGGCATGAGCGGCGGACTCGGCATCACCGTCGGCTACGCGGGCCGCGCCGACAGCGTGCGCGACAGGAGCCCCAGTTGCCCCCCTGCCCTCGAAGAGCTCATCCTCCAGTCCTGCGAGCGCCGCCCCCACAAGCGCCCCTCCTCCATGGCCGAGGTCATCCGACGGCTCGACCTGTTGGGACCGCAGCGCGCTTTGCGCGCTCGTGCGGGGGATGAATGGATGAATGGATGGGTGGATGGGTGTCAGGCAATCATCCATTCATCCACCCATCCGATCATCCCCCTTGGTTGTCGCGCATGGCCGCATTAGGGCAAGCGCATGTCGCATGACAGGCCGTCGCGGCTCGCCCTGGTTGCGGGCGACTTCCTCATCGTCTGCGGCGGGGTCGGGCTCGTTCTCGGCGTCGTTCCGTTCGCCGCCAGCCTCCTGCGCCTGGCCGGCTTCGGCCTGGGGCTCTCGCGGCAGGACTGGGCGGCGCACGGCGTGGAGGCGATGGGGCTGTCGCTCTCCTGGGCCGCCCTGTCGTCGGCCTGCGGCGCCTTCCTCGGCGGGCTCCTCGTCGCGGCCGGCGTCGGCTGGCGGCGCGCCAGGCCCTGGGCGCCGCTCGTCACACTCATCTACGCCCTGCTCGGCATGCTCGTCACCGGCACCGACCTCGTCATCTTCGCGCTTGCCGCCAGGCCCGGCGCCATGCGCACCTCGATGCTCATCGCCGACTCCCTCGCCTTCGCCCTCGCCGCCGGCACCCTCCTGGCCCTCATCCTGTGGCGCCGCGGGTCGCGGACCAGGGGTTCGTAGTGCGGCCTTCAGGCCGTCGCTTCCTGCCCTCGCTCACGGGTGGAGAGGGACGCGGGGCACGGAGGCCCCGCCTACCGGACGGGCTAGAGCCCGCACTACCAACATGGAAGGGCTGACGGCATGGGCCTGCTGGACGACGTTAGGGCTGGGTGTCGCGCGGTTGCGACGCGGGCCTGGCCGCCCGCATTGACGCCGGGCAGCTCATCCCCGCCGGCTCGCCCGAAGAAGTCGAGCTGCGCGCCTGCGCCCTCCACGCCGCCGAACTGCTCGTCGAGCAGTTCCGCGCCGCGGGCCGGCCCGACGTCACCGCGATGGGCCTCGACTACGTGCTCTGGAACCGCGGCCAGGCGCCGCAATACAAAGCACTTCCCCGGCACAGGACCCGCACGGTCTTCTACTGACCTCCTGGTCAGGCCATCCACTGTGGCGAGCCACCAGGCCCCTTGACAGACCGAGGGACAATGCCTATGATCCACTGCTGGAGACTGCCTGCTTGCCGCAGGCGGGCCGGAAGCTTGTCTCCGAGGGCCGTGTGTCCAGTTCGGGGTTGGACCAGAACAGGGGCTGCCGACGAAACGCGGTCCCTGGAGGACATCCGCGATGGCGGAGAACACCACTTCCGGTTACGATGAGATCGGTGGTCTCAAGCCGTGGGACCAGGCAATCGTGGTGTACACGAAGGCCACGGACTGCACGGGCATCCAAGGCGATCTCCAGTTGCCCGCCGAGTGCGACGTGGGCAACGACGAGAGCTACTTCAACTTCTACCTCGGCGTGGGCCTGGAGACAGAGGCCGGCATCTCCTTCACCAAGAAGGCCCACCCGATGAAGGTGGGCAAGATCGGCTATTGGAAGTTCTTCATCAACCCTCCCGGGACCGACCTGTACCTGGGGCAGTACGACGAGGTGCGCGGGCGCAGCTTCCACCTCAAGCTGGTGGTTGAAAGCAAGTGGGTGACGAAAGTATGGCTGAACTACGACAACTGCCTCCAGGGCTACCCGGCTTCGGGCGGGAGTTCCGGCCCGGCGAAGACCTCCATGGCCCTCGCAGACCCCTTCGGCAAGGTCTGGTACCACCCCGCGGGGTTCAGCAACCTCAAGCTCCGCTTCGGGTATAGCGGCTCCGACTGGCGCGAATGGTCGATCGCGAACAAGAACGACCTGGTTATCAAGCGGCACTTGGACACGCGGATCCAGGCCAAGCGCATCTTCCCCCTCGCCACCACATGCTACCTCACCGTCCAGGAGCGCCTCCACTGGCTTCAGCAGTCTCTCGACTTGCTCTCCAACGTGGCCAACCGCCTTCCCCAGGGCATCGCTCGGACCCGGTTGGGAAACCTCCCGGGTCGCCCGCAAAGGGTCCCGGGACCGCTGGGCACCACCGCGCCCGACGCCGAGCGCGAATGAGGCCGAGGGCCCCAGTCCCTATCGAATCGGGTGGCACCTCCTGCGGAGAGAGAAGCGGCGGGCCCGCGGCTCCTCCCTCCCCGACCGGGCCTTCAGGCTTGACCCTTAGTGCTCCGCGGCGTAAACTCGCTACCGATGTGTGCCAAAGTCCGTCGTTGTGAGGAGAAGCCGCAATGTGCACAGGTGTCGCCTCGGTCACTGGTCTCTTGCTCCTCGCCGGGTTGGCTCTCGGCGCGCAGCTCGCGCCCAACCCCTCGTTCGAGCAGGGCGACGTTGAGCCGCTCGGCTGGCGCCTGGAGGGCAAGGGCGCCTGGGAGAAGGCCGGCCGCTCCGGCGAGCGCTCCGTCAGCGTGACTGGCGATGGGAAGGACTCCGGCTTCTGGCGCACGACGGCTCTCGCCTTCGACCCCGGGGCGCTTTACCGTGTGGCCTTCTGGACGAAGGGCGAGGCGGCCACCGGCGGATGCGGAGTCTCAGGCCCGAGCTTCGCCAACCGCGACTTCTCCGCCCAGCCCGGCTGGCAGCGCCATGCCTTCGCCTTCGTCGCCCCCAACGACACCGAGGGCGCCTACCTCCGCTTCGGCCACTGGCAGGTCAAGGGCAAGGTGCTCTTCGACGACATCGAGCTCAAGCCCACCCAGGCCGTCCACGAGCGCTTCGGCCCCGGGGGCGGCGCGGCGGGGGTAGGGGCCGTCGTCGTCCACGTCGGCGGCGCGGTCGCCCCGATCGCCGGGCAGCCCGCCGGCATCGTCCTCGGCGAGGGCGAGGAGATCGTCGGCAATCGCTACACCTTCGCCGCTCCTCTGGCCGGCGAGGGGGCCAACCACTCGCGGCCGCTCCACACCTTCCGCTGCGGCTTCAACTCCAACCGCTGGTGCTTCCACGACAAGGCCGAGGTCGTCTGCAAGCACATCATCCCAGGCCACCAGCACACTGCCGCAACCATCGAGGCCAACTGTAACTACCACGCCAGCGGCAAGGGGTTCATTGACGTGAGCACTAACAGCGCCGACTGGGCGACCATCGCCACCTTCGAGAAAGTCGGTCGCCTCAAGGCCGATGTGCCCAAGAACCTCCTCCCCGCCAGCATTCTCTACACCCGCCTCCGCGCCGCGGGCAAGGAGGCCGATACCCTCCGCTCCAAGCCCGGCGACTTCCAGATTGACGATTACCTCTTCACCTCGACCCTCGACGCTGACCTCGGCGAGATGCGGGGCGCGACCGCTTACCTCGACATCCAGGTCTCTGACCCCGCCTTCCCCGTCACCGTCCTATCCCTGCCTAGTGCCGCGCCGGGCAGTTGCTGGACGGTTTCCATCAACAACCTGGCAGGCGTGCAGGCGAAGTTCGGGCTGAAGGCCACCGTCACCGACGAGTCGGGGCGCGAGGTCAGCAAGCAGGGCGGCGCATCGGTCTCCGCTTCCGTTTCCATCGCCGTCGGTGGCGTCGGGCCTGGCGTGCCGCCGCCTATCGCCGAGACCACTATGCAGATGAGCGCCGGCGAGCCGCTTCGCCACCCGGGCACCAACACCGTCACGCTCATCGTCACCGCCGACGGCCGTGAGGTCTTCAGGGCGAGCGCCCTCCGCAAGCTGCCCGTCCTCCACGATGCCTCCTACGGCTACGCCCTCCCCTCCGATGCGACTTGCCCGCTCTGGTGGTGCGAGGGGCCATACAAGGTCTCACGCAGCCGCCCCGTGCCGACTGCCCAGTTGTCCGCGATCCTGATCGCCGCTGCCCGAAACGAGTATGAGCCATTCCAGCTTGTCTTGCGCCCCGAGAAGGACCTGCGGAATGTCCGCATTCAATGCACTAGCCTGGTGGGGGACCACCCGACACGGCGGCCTATCAAGCCTGGGCCGCCGTTCGATGGCCGGCACATCCGCGTAGAGCGTGTGGAGTACC